>NZ_JBSFTU010000003.1:0-325136 GCF_053591435.1 Streptomyces sp. NPDC003027 | reverse complement strand
GGTGTGAAGCTCACGACCCTGCGCCCGGAGCAGGCCGCCTACATCGGCGTCCCGGTCGAGGGCCCGTACAAGCCGGACCACTACCGCTACTGATGTCCTACGTACGTGATCCCTGGCTCCCGGACCGGTTGCTGCGCACGGAACGGGACGCGCTGATGCCGCTGCTGCGGCGCATGCCGGAGGCGGCGTTCGAGTCGCGGACCGCCTGTCCGGGCTGGACGGCCCGGCAGGTGCTCGCCCACTGCGGGGCCGCCCTCGTCCGGATCGTCGAGGGCCGCCTGGAGGAGGGTGTCTTCCTGCCGGAGGCGAACGCGGCGGACGTCGCCGAGCGCGCGTCGTGGCCGCTGGGCCGGATCCTGGACGAGCTGGAGCGGGGCTTCTCCGAGGCGGGTCCGGTGATCGCGGAGACGGCGGACGGGACGCTGGACGCGGTCGCGCTGGGGGAGTGGGTCCACGCGGGCGACGTCCGGGAGGCCTTCGGCGAACCGGGCGCGTACTGCGGCGCGGCGAGCCTGGAACTGGCGCTCCCGCTGCTGGCGGTGACCAGCCGCAGACGGGAGACGCCCCGCCTGGTGGCGGCCCTTGAGGACCGTCCGTCCCCGGTGGTCCTCGGCAACGAGCTCCCCGACCGCCCGCCGGCCCGCTACACGGGCGACGCGGCGACCTTGATCCGCCTCTACTCGGGCCGCCCGCTGGTGCGTACGCGGTACGAGCTGTGGGGCGCGACCGAGCAGGAACTGCTCATCTACCGGTGACCGGGGAAGGGCGGGGTGCGTCCCCCTCACCCCGCCCTTCCCCCCTTCTTCTCCGCCCCCGGGGGGGGCGGCTCTCCGCCGGGGTCCCGGCCGCCCGTGTCCCGGCCCCGGATTCCCCGGCCCTCTGGGCCCGCAGACGAAGGGCACCTCCATGCGCACGTCCCTCGATGAGCTGCTCCGTGCCGAGGCACGGGAACGGCCCGATGACACCGCCGTCGTCCACGCCGACGAGACGCTCACCTTCCGCGAACTCCATGAAGGCGCCGGCGTCCTGGCCGCGTACCTGCGGGATCTCGGCGTCGCCCCGGACGACCGCGTCGGCGTCCACGTCGAACCGTCACTCGACCTGGTGCTCGGCGTCTGGGGTGTCGTCTGCTCCGGCGGCGCCTACGTCCCGCTCTCCCCGGAGTACCCCGAGGAGCGGCTCCGCTACATGATCGAGGACAGCGGCGCCCGTACCGTCCTCACCCAGGAGCGCTTCCGCGACCGCGTCGCCGAACTGGCACCCCCCGGCACCACCGTCGTCACCCTCCAGGACGCCGGCCGGCACGCCCGGCGCACCGCCGCCGAGGAGCAGACCTCCCGACCCGGCCTGACCGCCGACCGGCTCGCGTACGTCATCTACACCTCCGGCTCCACCGGCAAGCCCAAAGGCGTCATGATCGAGCACCGCTCCATCGTCGCCCAGATGCGCTGGATGGCCGCCGAACACCGGCTCGGTCCCGGCGCCGTCGTCCTCCAGAAGACCCCCATGAGCTTCGACGCCGCCCAGTGGGAGATCCTCGCCCCCGCCGTCGGCGCCCGCGTCGCCGTGGGCCCGCCCGGGGTCCACCGCGACCCGGAGGGCCTCATCGACGCCGTGCGCGCCCACGGCGCCACCATGCTCCAGTGCGTCCCGACCCTGCTCCAGGCCCTGCTCGACACCGAGCGGTTCGCCGGCTGCACGACCCTCCGCCGTGTCTACTCCGGCGGTGAGATCCTCTCCCGCAACCTCGCCGTCCGGCTGCTGGCCGAGCTGCCGGCCGAGGCGGAGCTGGTCAACCTCTACGGCCCCACCGAGTGCACCATCAACGCCTCCTCCCACACCGTCGACCGCGCCACCGTCGCCGACGGCCCCGCGGCGGTCCCCATCGGCAGACCGGCGTACGACACGGCCTTCCACATACGCGACGGCGAGCTGTGCATCGGCGGAGTCCAGGTGGCGCGGGGGTACCTGGACCGTCCCGAGCTGACGGCGGAACGTTTCATCACCCTGGAGTCGGGCGAACGCCTCTACCGCACCGGCGACCTGGCCCACCTCGACGACGACGGCACCGCCCACTTCGCGGGCCGCGCCGACAACCAGATCAAGCTCCGCGGCTTCCGCGTCGAGCTCGACGAGATCGCCCTCGCCATCGAGAACCACGACTGGGTCAGGAACGCGGCCGTCATCGTCAAGGACGAGCCGCGCACCGGCTTCCAGAACCTCGTCGCCTGCGTCGAGCTCTCGCCCAAGGAAGCCGCCCTCATGGACCAGGGCAACCACGGCGCCCACCACCAGTCCAAGGAGAGCAAGCTCCAGGTCAAGGCCCAGCTCTCCAACGCCGGTACCCGCGACGCCGCCGACCTCGCCGGCCGCCCCGTCGTCGAGCTGCCCGGCCGCACCCCCTCCGCGCGCATGCGCCGCACCGTCTTCGCCCGCAAGACCTACCGCTTCTACGAGGGCGGGAAGGCGACCGCGGCGGACGTCCTCGCCGCCCTCGACCGCCGCCCCGAGGGCGTCGGCTCCCGCGCCGTCGGCACCCTCACCGCCGCCGACCTCGGCGACATCCTCCGCTGGTTCGGCCAGTTCACCAGCGAGGAGCGGCTGCTGCCCAAGTACGGCTACGCCTCGCCCGGCGCGCTGTACGCGACCCAGCTGTACGTGGAGGTGTGCGGGACCGCCGGCCTGGAACCGGGGACGTACTACTACCACCCGGTCCACCACCGCCTGTATCTGACCGGGCCCCTCACCGCCGAGGCCGAACCCTTCCTCCGCGTCCGCTTCGTCGGCAAGAGGTCCGCGATCGAACCGGTCTACAAGAACAACATCCGCGAGGTCCTGGAGATCGAGACGGGCCACATGGTCGGCCTCTTCGAGGAGATCCTGCCCGGCTACGGACTCGACATCCGGCCGCGCGCCGGGGGCGACGGCTTCGAGCTCGTCCCGTACGACGAGGAGGCCAGGACGGAGCCGGAGGTCGACCTCTACGTCCAGGCACACCCCGACCGGATCGCGGACCTCCCGGCGGGCCAGTACTGGTACCGCGACGGCGCGCTGTGGCCGCTCTGCGCCGACCTCGTCGAGAAGAAGCACGTCATCGCCATCAACCAGGCCGTCTACGAACGCGCCGGCCTGGGCATCACCGCCGTCAGCCGCACCGCCGACCCGGCGCTCGCCTACGTCGACCTCGGCCGCACCCTCCAGCGCCTCCAACTCGGCGGCCATAGCCTCGGGTTCATGTCGTCCGGCTACAGCTCCCTGTCCGGCCACCCCCTCCCGGCCGCCCGCCGCGTGGACGCCGTCCTCGCCGCCGCCGGGCGCCCGACCGGCCCCTCGTACTTCTTCGTCGGCGGCCGGGTCAGCGAGGAGCAGCGGCTCAGCGAGGGGATGTACGAGGACACGGTCCACATGCAGGGCCCGGCCGAGATGATCCGCGACGACCTCGCCCGCCACCTGCCCGACTACATGATCCCCAACCGGGTGGTGGTCCTCGACCGGCTGCCGCTCTCCGCCAACGGCAAGGTCGACACCAGGGCGCTCGGCGAGCTCGCCGTCGTCAACGCCGGCCTGCACGGCCGTCCGCACGTCCCGCCCCGCACCAGGACCGAGACCCGTCTCGCGGAGATCTGGGCGGCGGCGCTGAAGTACGAGGAGGTCGACGCCGTCTCCGTACAGGACGACTTCTTCGAGTCCGGCGGCAACTCGCTGATCGCGGTGGCGCTCATCACGAGGATCAACCGCGAGTTCGGCGGCCGGCTGCCGCTCCAGATCCTCTTCGAGTGCCCGACGATCGAGAAGCTCGCCCACCGGGTGGACGGCGCGGCCGCCTCGCCGGCCTCCCGGCTCGTCCGCCTGCACGCGGCGGGCGGGCGGTCACCCGTCTACTGCTGGCCCGGGCTCGGCGGCTACACCATGAACCTGCGGTTCCTGGCGGAGGAGATCGGCATCGACCGCCCCTTCTACGGCGTGCAGGCCCACGGCGTCAACCGCGGCGAGGCGCCCTACGGCACGATCCGCGAGATGGCGGCGGCCGACGTGGAGACGATCCGGCGCCGGCAGCCGGCGGGACCGTACACGCTGTGGGGGTACTCCTTCGGCGCCCGCGTGGCCTTCGAATCGGCGCACCTCCTGGAGGCGGCGGGGGAGCAGGTGG
Source organism: Streptomyces sp. NPDC003027 (assembly GCF_053591435.1). Classification (NCBI taxonomy): domain Bacteria; kingdom Bacillati; phylum Actinomycetota; class Actinomycetes; order Kitasatosporales; family Streptomycetaceae; genus Streptomyces; species Streptomyces sp. NPDC003027. Next base: position 320,986 of record NZ_JBSFTU010000003.1, on the reverse strand, counting down.
AGCACCTGTTCCTGATCGCGCCGGGGTCACCGAAGGCGCGCTCCGAATCGGCGGCGGGCGGCGCCTCGTACGGGAACCCCGCCTTCGTCGCGATCCTCCACTCGGTCTTCGCGGGCGCGCTGGAGGAGGTGCCCGGGACCGTCACGGACGCCGGGTCGTTCACGGCGCACGTGGCGGAGCGCTTCCCGGCGCTCGACCCGGAGCTGATCCGGCGGATCGTCGCCATCGTGGAACGGACCTTCGAGTTCACGTACACCTTCCGCGAGCTGGCCGAGCGCCGGGTGAACTGCCCGGTGACGATCTTCAAGGCGCGGGGCGACGACTACTCCTTCCTGGAGACGGCGCACGGCTGGGCGTCCCGCCCGCCGACGGTGGTGGAACTGGACGCGGACCACTACAGCCTGCTGCGGGAGCCGGACCTCCAGGAGCTGGTGAAGAAGATCAGGTACCGCCTGGGGCATTAGGGGGCGTTTCGCCCCGCCGGCCTGTTACCGGGGGCCAGCCCCCTGGGTGTTCAGGAAGTATCGCTTCAGCATCCACTCCGCGACCCGTTTCCCTGTGGCGCTGGCGACGGTGTCCGCTGTCCTCGTGTGGATTCCGGACCATACGCGCGCGTCGACGACGTCGCGGACGTAGTCCGCGGAGTATTCGTAGTGCCGGGTGGTGCCGGTGCTGGGCGAATGGATGTCGAGGTCGACGCGGGGGGTGCCGAGAACCTCCTCCAGGGTCCGCATCAGGGCTCCCGCCGTGGCGGCGTGGCCACTGAGGTAGTCGGGGTGCGCAGGCGTAGTGAGAAGGGGTTCCCACGTCGGATCCGCCCGGGTGGCGGGATTGTTGTCATTGTCCGCCTCGCGGATGGCGGTGATCGGCCGCCACGTGGCGTAGTGCAGCTTGGCGTCCCAGGCGGCGATCATCGCGTCCATCATGACGGTGTTCGCGGCGGCGTACAGCCGAGCCGTTTCGGAGATGTCGAAGGCGTGCCGTGCGGCGTGGTCACCCAGCGCCTTCGGGATCTCGACACGGGCCGCGAACAGCGCCGTCTCCGTCTGCCAGGCACTCCGGAGGGAACCGCTCTTCGCGCCGTACGCCCTCACTTCCGCCAGATCCCGTGCGTACCGCGCCGAGGTCGGCTCGGGAGGCGGGCCAGGGCGAAACTGGCTGGGCTCATCCATGAGGAACGGGCGCAACCGACCGATCCACGCCGTGGTGAAGTCCCCGTGGTCAGGCGGCGTCGGCCGCCACCCACCGGGGACTGAGAGGGGCGAGAACGGCACCGAAGCACCTCGCCCATCGTTCGCGCGCAGGGCCATGATGTGTTTCGCCGCCCGCTCCCCGAACGCCACTCCCGACTGCTCGGCGGGTCCGTCCGGGACTCTCGCCAGTGAAGCCGTCCACGCGTTCTCCAACACGGGCCCGGCCTTCGGGAACCCGGCCAGCAGGATCCGGTACGCCGCCGTCGCGGCAGCCGCCTCGGCCGACGCACCGTGCGGAGCACGCGCTCGCCACCGGTACGGGGCATAGCGACCCTCGATGCCCACCACTGCGTTGTACATGGCCAGTGACACATACGCGTGCCACACCGCCTCCTCCGGAGCACGCAGCAGCCCCTCCGGGTCCACGGTCGCGGACACCCTTTCCGCCCACTCCGTGATCACCGACGAGTCGGTCTCCGGCTTCGGGGCGGTGGTCGCCGCCCCGGCGGGCTGACTGCTCAACGTTCCCATCAGCAGCAACGTCGCGACCGCCGCCGCCCTGCCTCTGCCGACCCCTCTGGTGCGCATCGCGGGTTCCTTCTGTCCAAGCGTCTCGGCATGACTCCTCAGAGAGATGACCCCCGGTGGGAGGAAGCAACGCCGGACCGAGGCCGAACCAACCGTCTGGGCGTTCGCACCACCCGCTCGGCGGTCGGATGCCAGGGGGCACCGGACAGGGAGTGTCCGGCCGTGGTCCGGATGGGCGCGGCCCTGGTGCGGTGCTCCTGGCGGGCTGTTCGACTGAGGAGCACCGAGCCCCACGACCGGAGAGCGAGTGCCACCATGGCGGTCATCGTCGTCATCGAGATGCCGGGCGTCACGCAGGAGCAGTACGAGGAGAACAGCGAGAAGCTCACCGGCGCGCCGTGGTGGCCGGCCGAGGGCTTCATCGCCCACGCAGGGGGCAAGACCGACGACGGCTGGATCGTGGTGGACCTGTGGGAGTCGGCGGACGCGTTCCGCGCCTTCACCGAGAAGGCGCTGCCGATCCTGGAGTCCTCCGGAATGACGGCGGCCCGCCCGAAGGTCTACGAGGCGTCGCGCGTGGTGACGCGCTAGGGAAGCGCTGCGGGCCGGGCGGTCGCGCCCCGGCGCCCCCGTGCACCCTCCTGGTCGGGAAAATCCTTTGCCGGGGGCCGGGCCCGGGCGCCACTCTTCGGCGTATGACTTCCCCTTCCGACTCCCGCCCCGTGGCGGACCTCTTCTCCCCCGCCGGACGCCTGAAGGCGATCCCGCGCAGGCCGGCCCGCCGGGAGCAGCTCCTCGCCCACCTGGCCGAGACGCTCTTCGAGCCCGCCCGCTCTTACACCGAGCGCGAGGTCAACGAGGCGCTGCTGACCGTCCACGACGACTTCCCGGCCCTGCGCCGCTATCTCGTGACCGGTGGCCTGCTCTCCCGTACGAAGGACGGCGCCCGCTACCACCGACAGCAGCAGGCCGGCTCCCCCGGAGGCGCGATCCCCGCCGTCGCGTGACCGCCGCGGTGGTGGCCGGCCTGCTGGCCGGCTACGGCATCGCGATCCCGGTCGGCGCGGTCGGCGCCTACCTGGTGGCGGTCACGGCCCGCACCACCTGGCGTACGGGAGCGGCCGCGGCGCTCGGCGTCGCCACGGCGGACGGTGTCTACGCCCTGGTCGCGGTCGCCGGCGGCGCGGCCCTCGTCCCGCTGCTCACCCCCGTCATGACCCCGCTGCGCTGGGCGTCGGCGCTCGTCCTGGTGGCGCTGGCGGCCCGCTCGGCGTGGACGGCGCTGCGCGCGTACCGCGGGCGGACGCTCGCGGGAAGAGACGACGACAGCCTCCCCACGCCCCTGCGCGCCTATCTGACCTTCCTCGGCATCACGATCCTCAACCCGATGACCGTGATCTACTTCGCGGCCCTCGTCCTCGCCACCGGCCCGTCGGCCCCGACGACGGCCGTCGACCAGACCGCCTTCGTCCTGGCCGCCCTCGCCGCCTCCGCCAGCTGGCAACTCCTCCTGGCCACGGGCGGCACCCTCCTCGGCCACACCCTGACGGGCCCGCGCGCCCGCCTCACGACGGCCCTGGCATCGAGCACGCTGATCACGGCGCTGGCGGTGCACTTGGTGGCGTGACCGTGTGCGGGGAGGCGTCGGCTAGGTGGTCGTCGCCGACGCCTTGACCGCGTCGACGAACGGGGTCCAGGCGGCGGCGGTGAGCACGAGGACGGGGCCGTGGGGGCGCTTGGAGTCCCGGACGGGGACGAGGCCGGGGGCGTCGAGCGCGACTTCGACGCAGTCGCCGCCGGAGCCGTTGCTGTAGCTGCTCTTGCGCCAGACGACGGTGGTCGGGTCAATGGCGTTGCTGGCCATGTCGGTGGTCCTCAGCTGCTTGTTCGATCAGGGCGAGGGACGCCTCCGGCGGCAAGGCGGCGGCCCTCAGCCGATCGTATGCCTTGCGGTACTGCTTCACGAGGGCCGGATCGTCCACCGTCTGCCCGTGGTACGGGCCTTCGGTGTACATCAGCAGCGGCTCATCGTCGAACTCCATGAACTTGAGCGGCATCGCCATGAAGGGCTGCGTGGGGGCGTTCCACGGAAGGATCTGTGCAACGACGCGCCTGCGGTGCACCAGCTCCGCGATGTGCTCCAGCTGCTGGGCCATGTCGGCGGCCGGAATCATGGAGTTACTCAGCAGAGATTCGTGAAGAACGGCCCAGTACTCTGGCTTCTTCGGGTCGTCGAAGAGCTTCGCCCGCTCCAGCCGCGCCCGGATCAACGCCTCGACCTCCTCCGGGGTCTCCAGGGGGATCGTGGCGTGGATGACGGCTTGGGCGTATGCCCGGATCTGTAGCAACCCGGGAATGAGCGCGTTGCACCACTCGTCGATGCCTCGAGCTCGCGTCTCCGCCTCCGCGATTGCCGCGAAGTACGCTGCGTGTGCGCCCTGCTTGGCCTTACGCACGTCCTCGCAGCGACGCTGGAAGAAGCCGTCCGTGCCGAGCACCCGGTCCACGTGCTGAGCCAGATCCACCGGCATACGGCGCTTCCCGTGCTCGATCTCGCTCAGATACGTGACCCCGTAAAAGCTGCCGTACACCAGCTTCTCCAGCGTCAGCCCCGCCTCCTCCCTCTTGAAGCGCAGTTCCTTTCCGTAGAACTCCGGCACGCTCGCCGAGCCGTCGATTTCCTTCCGTGCAGCCACGATTGACCGCCTTTCGCACCTTGCGCCGTGGAGCGGGAAACCCTTCCACGGTAGGACCGGACGCGGCAGCGTGTGAGGGGTTCGTCACAGCACGCAACGAAAGGTGTACGGCTCTCATGGACGACGACGCGTACGACATCCACCCCGACATCGACGCCCTCCGCGCCGCCCTCGCAGCTCACGGCATCACTCTGCCGTCGCTCGGCGTCGACGTGGTCACCCTCGCCGGGTGTTCGGTCCGCCCGCCGCTGGTCGCGCTCGGCAACTGCAACGTGGCGACTGCCCGCCGACTCGCGGGCGTGCTGCGGCAGGCGGCCGAGGGATGACCCCGTCGTCCCTGCGACTGGAGTTGCTGGCCCTGCGCGTGAACCAACGGAACCACAGCTTATCGCGAGGCCCTTGACCTGCGGGGATGAACGCACGAAAGCCCCGCCCACGCGGCCCGAGGGCGACCGCATGGACGGGGCGTAGAGGGTTCTACAGGGCAGCGCTCAGGGTCTCGCAGACTTCCGCGCTCGTCGGCCGGTCGGCGGGGGAGCGGCTGAGCATGTGCGGGATGAGGGACCCCAGCACCCCCGGCACGTTCACCGGTCGGTGGGGGCCCGCCACGATGGCTTGCCGCTGGACCTCGCGGGGTGTGTCGTCCGGGTAGGCGACGTGGCGCCACCCTGTCGCGCTGATGAACAGCGCCGCTCCCAGCGCGTACACATCGGCTTCCCGCGTCGGCGTGGCCGTGCTCGATTCCAGGACGCTCGCGGAGATCTCCGGCGCTTCGTAGTGGACGAGACATCCCCGATACGGGAAGTCATAGCGACGGGGAACCTTGCCGCCGCCCTGAGCGAGGGCGAGATCGATCAGGAACGTTCCGGCGGAACGCCCGATGATGAAGTGAGCCGGCTGAACGTCCCCGTGGACCCAACCCTTCTCGTGCAGGGCGGCCAGGGCGACGGCGCACGACAGTGCTTCGCCGAGATCCGGTGTGGGCGCGTCCGCCTCGATTCGGTGCGGCTCCCACAGCTCATAAAGGCTGTCGCCCTTCCGCCACGGCTGAGCGCTCCACGTGCCGCGTTCCCATTCCCCGCTGAGAATGCGTTCATGGGTGAGCTGCCGGAGAATCGCAGCTTCGCGGGCGGGGGCAAGTGCGGTCCACGCGTGGGTTTTGGTGGGATAGCCCACCTTCACCGCGTACGGGCCAAGGTCCGTCTCGACCTCCCAGACGGTGGACCCCCGCCGATTGAGAACGAGCCGCTTGTTCCCGGGATTCAGGAGCAGTAGCGCGCCCTCGGGCGGTTCGTATGGTCCTTCGGAACTCATGCGTTCACCTCCAACGGCGGAGCCGACCCCCGAACGTCGGGAATCGGCTCCGCTCACTTCACGGGCCGGAGAGTACCGGCGGTCAGACGGCCCGGTAGTCGCGTCCGCAGTCCGAGTCGCACTGCGCGGCGTTCTCACCGTTCACGGTCCACAGGTCGTCCATGACCATGAACCCGTTGGCCTTGATCGCGTGGGCCGTCGCCTGGACCTCCTCCAGGACCCTGCCCCCGCCGCCGGGGCGCGGGTTGTGCTCCAGGAAGCGGCCCGCGTGCTTGTGGCAGAACTCGCGGTAGTCGGCGGTGTGCAGGATGAACGCGTGAAGCGCTCCGTCCACGTCGTCGCTCGGGACCATCTTGACCGTGGCCGTGCCGACCGTGGCGAGGAATGCGAGCGCCTGATCCGTGGCACGCTCCGCCTTCGCCTGGTCGTAGCCGAAGTGCGTCATGGCGAACTCGGCGATGCTGTCGAACAGCGCCGAGTCGACCAGTGCCCGGCCGGTGCGAAGGTCATTTGCGGTAGCCGTCATGGCTGTTTCCTCCTGTTGGATGTGGAGTACTGCACTTGCACCCGACCGTCCTTGCCGTCACTCGACGGACGGGAGTGGTGCCCGCTCTCCTCCCGGACGGAAGACGGGGGAGCCTCCGGTGTGAGTTCACGGGAGGAGAGCGGAGTTCGTGGGTTGCGCCGTGAGCCGGCCGCCTACGCGGCGAGCCCCGCACAGCGCGTTCGGTGGAGCCTGGCGAGGGCGGCAAGCTGACGCTGCTCCCGCTCGTTGGCGGGGCGCACCCGGGTCCAGGGGGACGACCAGGCGTAGCCGGTCGGCCGGATGAGGCGAACGATCCCGCCGGGGGCGAACCCGGCGACGACGCCCACCATGTCGTGCGAGGACTCGTACACCTTGAGCCCGACAACGAGACCGGTGTTCCCGTACGGCTTGGGCCGACGGTTCACCACGCCGGGGGTCCGTACTTCCGGCTGAGCCGATTCGCTTCGGCCACGCGTTCCGTAAGCGCGTCCGACTGCCGCGCCGGGGACATCTCTGCCGGGTCGGCTTCCCATTCCCTACCCCCATTCAGCGGGCGAAGCTGGTAGCGCGGGCCGACGGGGCCCATCACGCGCCCCACACGGCCCGTTCTCGTGTCCTGGACGACTTCTCCCGGCTCCCACACCCGCGGGTGCTCGCGCGGGCTCTCAGGTGTGTTCACGGCGCCCCTTCCGCTCCAACCCGTCACGCACCCGGAGCAGTACGGGCCGCGTGGGCGACACGTAGCCGCTCCGGGGCACCCACTCCGGCGCGAGTCGCCAGAACCCGCCCGCCTGTATCAGGGCGGCCAACTCGTCCACGTCTTCGGTCTCGCGGGCGGGCTTGTGATCCATGTCCGTGGTCCTTCGCTGTGGCGTCGTCCCTTGCGGTGATCTCTGCTCGCACTAGGCAACCGCGCGACTACGCTCGGCGGTACCGTTGCAACAGGGGCAGGACTTAAGAGCTTTAAGCGGCTTCACGGCGCGGGGAGTTGAGGACCGGTGGGAAACCCGGAACCGAACGCGGGGCTTGAGCGGCTGTACCGGGAAACCGGGTGGACGCTGCGGCGGTTCGCGCAGGAGATCAACCGCTTGGGGACGGAGCGAGGGACGCCCCTCCGATACCGAGAGCCATCGGTGCATCAGTGGCTCAAGGGGCACATGCCCAAAGAGGACGTGCGCCCGCTCATCCTGGAAGCCCTTGCCCGCAAGCTGCGGCGCCCGGTGACGAACAGCGAGGCCAGGTTCCCCGCGACTTCCGCCGATCAGCAGCCGGCCCATCCCAGTACGGTGGAGGGGCTGTTAGACCTGGGGAGGCAAGACATGGACCCGTCCCGCCGGAGCGTCCTCGGCGTCGGCCTCTTCTCTGTTGCGCTGACCATTCCCAACTGGCCTGATGTCGTCGGCAGAATGGAAGTCGTCCAAAAGGGTGACGTCCAGCGCATAGGGATGGCCGACGTCCAGACTGTTTCCGCGATGACTGAGCGCATCTCTGAGCTTGACGACCAGTTCGGGGGGCGCACTGCCCGGCCCATGGCTGCCGCATTCCTGGTGAACACAGCGGCTCCGTATCTGCGGATGGAAGCCCCGGAATCCGTCCGCAAAGCGATGATAAGTGCGGTCTCGGACCTCTGTTACCTCACGGGCTATATGGCAGTGGATGAGGGGCTTCATGGTCTGGCACAGAAGTATTACCTAAAGGCCCTTGAACTCGCCGGAGCGTCCGAGGATCACTTGACGTTCTGCACCACCCTACGAGGGATGAGCGTTCAAGCAGTCGACTTGGGGCACGGCGCGCAGGCAATGCGCCTCGCGGACGCTGCGGCGGCTGCCTCCCCGCAAGCCGGCCCGCGAATGCGCGCCTTTCTCGTCGGGCAGCAAGCCCATGCGGCGGCGCAGACGGGGGCTCGCGTCCAGGCACAGCGCTACCTGCGAGAAGCCGAAGTGGCCATGGAAAAGGCGGAGTCGCAGTCCAAGGCTTTCGGATCTTACGACCCGTCGTCGCTCCTGTACCACACGAGCCAAGTCCGGTACGAACTCGGAGACATCGCCGGATCAATCGAAGCCATGGAACAGTCCGACCGGATTCGGCAGAGCGTCTACCGCCGTGCCAGGGTCCGGCATCGCTGCACTCTCGCCGAGAGGCAGCTAGAGCTAGGCCACCTTGAAGCCGCGTGCCAGACGTGGACGCTCGCTCTAGAGGACTACCCCAGTCTTCAATCCGGAAGGGCGGACGAGCGGATCAAGACCATGCACAGCAGGATTCGTCCTTTTATGAAAAATCACGCGGCCCGGGACCTGTTTGAGCGGGCTCGATTGGTGACTCCGGTGCGACTGCTCCCTCAATAGAAATAGCCGATTCAGGGAATGGGTGCCCCACAGAAATGGCCTAATGAGCCATCAGAGTTTTTCGCCTCCCTGCCGATCTGTTGGCGGGAGAGAGGGGAGTACCCCCCTGGTTGGCGTCACCAGCGGCGAGGCGGGACACGCTCGGCTGCCCATCCGCCCGGTTGGCGTTTCGCTGTCTCGCGGTTGTGGCACGTCGAGCACAGCGAACGCAGACGAGAGAACGCGTCAGGATCGGCAACACCCCGAGCGACCAGTGAGCGGCGCGAGTCGGGGAAGTGGTCCGCCACCGTGGCCGTGCGACCGCACAGCAGGAACCCGAGCGGCTGCTATGCCCCGGGCCCGCATCCATGTCGGCGAGGGCACCCCGGTCACCGTCCACGTACACGACACGTCCGACGGCCGGACCCGTGTCGAGGTGACCGACCCCGACCCGCGTGTGTGGCCGGTGCTGCGGGAGGCGACCGGCGCGTGCGAGTCGGGGCGGGGGCTCGCGCTGCTGGAGGCCGTCTCGACGCGGTGGGGGGTGGAGCAGGGGCCCGGCGGCAAGACGGTCTGGTGTGAGCTGCCGGGCTCTCGGCCGGCGGGCGTGTGCCCGTGAGTTCCGGGGCGGCCGCGGTCTCGGTGGCCGCCCTGGGAGTCTCAGACCCGCGAGCCGCCGGTCGCCGGTTCGCGCCACATCTGCCAGAGCGTGGGGCCGCCGTCCGGGAGTTGGACGCGGCCGGTCTCCGTGAAGCCGAAGTGGGCGTAGAAGGCGAGATTGGCCTCCTTGGAGGACTCCAGGTAGGCCGGGGCCCCTTCGGCGTCGGCCTGGGTGAGGCCGGAGCGCAGGAGGGCCGCCCCGTGGCCCCGGCCCCGGACGGTGGGGTCGGCGCCGAGCAGGGCGAGGTACCAGTGCGGACGCTCCGGCGTGTGCGCGGCGGCGAGTTCGACGCCCGCGCGCAGGCGGGCCGCTCGCGGGCCGAGGATGTCGGTCAGTGCGCCTATGGTCTCCTGGTCGGGGACCGCCTTCTCGCGCGCCCGGGGCGGGACCCAGAACGAGGCGCCGGCACCGTCCCCGGTGACCTCGCAGAAGCCGTACGGCTGGTACTGGCGGGCGAAGAGGGTCGCGAAGTACCGGCCGAGCCCGTCGGTACGACCGGCCTCGTCGGGGAAGAGCCACCGCATCATCGGGTCGTCGTCGAACGCGGCGGCCATGGCCCGGCCGACCGCCGGCGCGTCGCCGGCGACGGCCGCCCGGGGCCAGGGGGTGGCGGAGGAAGCAGGAGTGTATGACTGCATGTGCCTGATTCTGACCGCCGTTGACCGAGCGACGTCATCCGCCCCCGCCCCCCGACCTCGACGCCCCCTCAGCCTGAGTTTTAACCCGGCAGATGATGTCGGATGTCGAACAGCGTGTGAACGCCCGTACTGGGAGTAGCCCGGTGACGAGCGGGGCGTCAGTCGTTGACAGGCAGGGGGCCGATTAGCTGTGTGACGAGACCAAGTTCCGCGCCGCCGCAGTGCTGGTAGCTGTCGTCCTGGGGGAGCTGAGCGACGTTGCCGCCGACGGTGCTGGCGCTGCTCGCCGTTGCGCCGCTGGCACCGGCATGGGATGTGTTGTGGCAGAGGTTGCCGAACGCGGGGCCGGCGATGGGCAGGATGCCTCCGGCTGACGCGGGCTGGGCGCTGACCAGTGCGCCGAGAACGACAGTGCAGCCGATACCGATACTTTTGGTGAAGATCCGTGTGTGCATGTTGCGATCAACATGTCTGTGATCAGGAAGGTTACGGACATGCCCGACGGCTGGCACGCGGTCTTGTTGTTGGTCATCCTGAAACCATGGTTCTAGTGGTCCGGGATGCATCTCCCATGGTCTCCCCTGGCCAGGGCGCCAGGCAGGAGGTTCTGGAACACCGGGGAGACGAGGCTTTGGACCGGTGGTGTTCCAGAACCCGGGGTGCATGCGCCCCGCGGTAGCAAGCCAGCTCGGACCTGCAAACGAGGAGACGGAAGGCAACAGCAAAGGTTAAAACTCAAGCTCAGTCGATGTGCACGATCTGGAACGCCTCCGCCATCCGCCCCGCCGGCAGGCCCCCCGCCGTCGCGTGCTCGCTGAGCCACTCCCGTAGCAGCCCGGCCAGGTCGTCGAAGTGGGCGGTCTGGGAGGTGTGGATTCGCAGCGCCCGCACCTTGCGGTCGAAGACGCTGGTGACGTCGACGTACTGATTGGGTGTCGGGCCCGTCATCAGCCACAGCTCGTGGACGATCCACGGCTCCAGGCCCTCGTCCTTCAGCAGTTCGGGGTGGGCGAAGGGGTTGCGCGCCTCGGGGTAGACGGCGCGCAGGCAGGCGTCGCCGACCGCGCGGTGGTCGGGGTGGAGGTCGGCGACGCGGGCCCAGTTGATCTCGGGGGAGGGGATGATCGCCCGCTGCGGGCGCACCTCCCGTATGACACGGCACAGGTCGCGGCGGAGTTCCACGCTGGGCTCGACGAAGCTGTCGGGGTAGCCGAGGAAGCGGACGTCGGCGACGCCGCTGAGCTTGGCGGAGTGGACCTGTTCGGCGCGGCGCAGGTCCGCCATCGCCTGGCGCGGGAGCTGTTCGTCGTAACCGCCGGCGCCGCCGTCCGTGACGATGCAGTACGTGACACGGGTGCCGCGCTCGACCCACTGCATGACCGTGCCGCTCACGCAGAACTCGATGTCGTCCGGGTGCGCGGCCACCACCAGCAGGGATGCGGGGGCGCTGCGGTCTGTCTGATCGGTCGCGAAGTCCTCCATGGGGCCAGCCTGTTGGGGTGGCGGGGGCGTCGCAAGGCCATCTCGTGGCGTGAACCGGACATGGCACTTACGCGCCATCCAAAAAGTTGGTAGGTTCAAATCATTGGTTGCGACATGAGACGTGCGGCCGCCGGGGTCACCGGCGGGCCGCGGACGAACCGGAGGCGACCGGTAATGTGCAGGATTTTCGGCTCCTTCGCCGCCGGGGCGGCCCGCCCCGAGCCGGCCGAGCTCGCGGCGGTCTCCGCCCGCCAGCGCCACGGCGGCCCCGACGAGCACGAAGTGCTCAGCGGGCCCGGCTGGTCCCTGGGGTGCGACCGGCTCGCCGTCACCGACCCCTGCGGCGGGCAGCAGCCCTACCGGCTGCCCCACCTGCCCGGCATCCTCGCCGTCCTCAACGGCGAGATCTACAACCACACCGAGCTGCGCCGGCACCTCGCCGCCCGCGGCCACCGCTTCCCCGACCGCTGCGACGGCAACGTGCTCCCCGCGCTGTACGCGGAGTACGGACCGGCGTTCGCCGAGCACCTCGACGGCATGTTCGCCGTCGCGGTCCTCGACCTCCGGCCGGGGCGCACCCGGCTCGTCCTCGCCGTCGACGACATGGGCATGAAGCCGATCCACCTCCACCACGACCCGCACGACGCCCACGGCGGCTCGACGCGGTTCGCCTCCGAGATCCCGGCGCTCCTCGCCTTCGAGGGCGTGCGGATCTCCCCGCGCGAGGACACCCTCGACACGGTCCTCGCCACCCGTACGCCGTTCTCCGCCCGCACCGCGCTCGACGGCATCGAGGTGCTGCCGCCCGGCGCCACCGCCGTCGTCCGGCCCGGCAGCGCGCCCGTCGTCCGGCGCAGGGCCCCGCACCCGGCCGCCCCGGTGGGCGACGCGCAGGACGTGCTGCGGCACGAGGTGCGGCGGCTCGCCCGCGCAGAGGTGCCCGTCTGCGCGATCACCAGCGGCGGCCTCGACTCCGGGATCGTCACCGCCCTCGCCGCCGAGTACGCGCGCGAGGCGGACGCGCCCCCGCCGCACACCTTCCACCTCACCTACCGCGGCACATGGCCCGACTCCGAGGCCGCGTACGCCCGTTCCGTCGCACGCCGGGCCCGGACCACGCACCACGAGGTCACGATCGACCCCGACGAGCTGGGCTCGCTCCTGACCCGTACGGTCCGCCACCTCGGCCAGCCCAACGCCGACCCCATCGCGCTCTCCACCTACGCCCTGTTCCGCGCCGTACGGGAGAGCGGCTTCACGGTGGCGCTCACGGGCGACGGCGCGGACGAACTCTTCGGCGGGTACGACCGGATGCGCGCCGCGCTGGACGCTCCGCGGGGCGCGGACTGGGCGGGGGCCTACGCGGACGCGCTGTCGGCGGCCCCCCGGATGCTGCGCGAGCACCTCTACACGCCCGCGTACCGCGCGTACATCGCCGAGCAGGGCTCGGCCGCCGACCGGATCGAGCAGGAGCTGCGGTCGGCGGAGGCGGTGGGGGCGGACCGGCTGACGGCGATGACGGCGTTCGAGACGCGATGGCGGCTGCCCGCCTACCACCTGCGGCGGGTGGACCACCTGTCGATGGCGTGGGGGGTGGAGGCCCGGCTGCCGTTCTGCCAGCCCGGCGTCGTGGCGTACGCGCGCTCGCTGCCCCCGGAGGCGCGGCGAGGCAAGCGCGCGCTGTACGAGGCGGGCCGCGACCTGCTGCCCGCGCCGGTCCTGAACCGGCCCAAGCAGCCGTTCACCCTGCCGATCGCGGCCATGCTGGCCCCGGGAGGCCCGCTGCTCGACACCGTCCGCGAACTGCTCTCCCCGGCCCGCCTGGTCCTCGGCGGCAAGGTCCGTGCCGACCGCGTCCGCAAGCTCCTCGCCCGCCAGCTCGAACACCCCTCGCAGCGCGACGCGCTGGCCCTGTGGGGTCTCGCGGTGCACGAGCTGTGGACCGATGTCGTCCAGGGCATGCGGATCCCGGTCGGCTGTGCGGCGTGACGCCCGCGGAGGCGGCGCACGGGGGAGCGGGGCCGGGAAGCGGGTCGCCGCCACCGTCGTACGGGCCGAGGACGCGCCCGGTCCCACGCTCGTCGTCGAGCTGGACCGGCTCCCCCGTGGGGCACTGGCCTCGCGCGGAGAGCTGGTCGCCCTGCGGCGGGCCCTGGCCGGGACGCCGTACGCGCGGCTGAGCAAGATCGCGCTGTACGGGCCCTCCGCCCGGCCCGGCCGGGACCTCGACTACCGCTTCGTGCAGACCCTGCCCGACGGCGGCTTCGACTTCCGCGCGGGGTGCGGGCACTCGCTGCTCGCCTGCGTGGTCGCCGCCGCACGCCCCGGCCCCCTCACCGTGCACGCGGTCACCACGGGCGACGACGTCCAGTGCCGCCCGGAGGGCCGACCCGGGGCCCGACCCGAGAGCCGCGCCGACGTCCGGAACCCTCCGCCGTACACCCTGCGCTTCCTCCGGCCCCCCGACGCCCCCGGCACCTTCCCCACCGGGCGGCTCGTCGACGTGCTCGGCGGTCTGCCCGTCTCCCTCGTGCGGTACGGCAATCCGTACGTCTTCGTCGACGCCGCGCACCTCGGCGTCCACACCGCCGGCGCGCTGTTCCGGGCCGGGGACGGAACGCTGCGCCGGCTCCTCGCGCTGCGCGCGCACGCCGCACGCCGGCTCGGGCATCCGCCGCACTCCGCGCTGCCGAAGATCGCCCTGTTCACCGCGGGCGGCGGCCGCATCGCCGTCCGCGCCCTCACCGTCGGCGGCTGGCACCCCCGGCTCGCGCTCACCGGAGCCGCCGCCCTCGCCGCCGCCGCGTACGCCGAAGGCACCGTCGTGCCGCGCGTCGACGGCCCGGTGGCCACCCCCGGCGGACCCGTCACCGTCTCCTGCGGCGCCCACCACGTCGCCGTCCACCACAAGCGCGCGACCGTGCTCGAACGCCTCGAACTGCCTTGGCGTATCCACGCAACGGCGTGAACGCGCACCGCTCCCACCGGGCTTCGACGACGTTTCCTCTGCCACGCTGAATTTCGACCGCATTCGCCCACCGGGCAGGGGAGAGCAGACGAGCATGAAATTCGAGAACCTGCGTGTCGTCGTGACCGGAGCGTCCCGCTATTTCGGCCGCGCGCTCGCCGTCGGATTCGCGCATCTGGGCGCCGAGGTCTATGTGTCGGCCCGCACCGTCGAGGCCGCAGAGCGCACCCGTACCGAAGTCATGGGCTCCGCCCGCGACCGTATCCACGCCTTCGGCTGCGACCTGAGCCGGCCCGCGGAGATCCGGGAGTTCGCCGCCCAGGTCGGTGAACGCACCGACCGGGTCGACCTGCTGGTCAACAACGGCGCCCGGTGGCTCGACGGCATGGACCTGGAGGCGGCCAGCGACGACCAGATCGTGGAGACGATCGAGTCGACCGCCGGCGGCACCGTCCTGATGGTCAAGCACTTCCTGCCGCTGCTGCGCGGCTCGCTGCGCCCGGACATCGTCAACATGGTCGCGGTACGGGACGCCGAGGGCGCCTCCGCCGCCACCGCGGGCGCCGCACACGAGGCGTTCTGGGCGGCGAAGAGCGCGCAGGCCGGTTTCGCCGACATTCTCTCCCGTCGGCTGCGCCCCTCCGGGGTCCGCGTCTTCTCCCTCTACCCCCCGGATTTCTCCATCTCCGATCCACGCGTCGCCGAATGGGACGGAGCCAACCCGGACGGAATAGCACCCGACGAGAAGCTCACCACCCAGGCGCTCTTCGAATGCATCGTCTATGCCGTCGAACAGCCGCGTGACTGCTTCATCCGCAGCTTCCACTTCGAACCTCGCTGACGCTCAGGAGGTCCCCATGAGCACGCCCGTCTGGATCACCGCCACCCCTCCCGCCACCCACGGCGAACTGCACATCGGTCATCTCGCGGGGCCGTACGTCGCCGCCGACGTCCTCACCCGGTACCTGCGCGCCGAGGGCGAGGCCGTACGGTTCACCACCGGCACCGCCGACCACGCCAGCTCCGTCGAGGTCCGCGCCCTGCGCCACCACCGCAAGCCCGAGGAGGTCGCCGAGGGCTACCGCGCGGCGATCACCGCCGACTGGCTGCGCTCCGGCGTGGAGTTCGACCACATCGTCCGGCCCCGCCGCGACCGCGGTTACGGCCGCTGGGTGCAGGAGCTCTTCAGCCGCCTCTACGCCCAGGGCGTCATCGCCCCGCGCACCCGGCTGCTGCCGTACTGCGAGCCCTGCGAGCGGTGGCTGTACGGCGCCCACGTCACCGGCGCCTGCCCGCACTGCGGTGTAGCCAGCGACGGCGGGATGTGCCACGAGTGCGCCCGCCCCAACGACGGCGGCGATCTGATCGCGCCGCGCTGCTCGCTCTGCGGCACCCCGGCGCTCGCCAAGCGCTGCCGCCGGCTGTACGTCCCGCTGGAGCCGTTCCGCGACACGCTCGCCGACTACTGGGCGACGGCCGGGCTCCCGCCGCGGCTCGCCGCGCTGTGCGAGTCGCTCGTCGAGGACGGGCTGCCGGACATCGCGGTCGGCCATCCGGCCGAGTGGGGTCTGGCGGTGCCGGTCGAGGGCTTCCCCGACCACCGTATCGACGGCTGCTTCGAGGCCGCCGCGATGCATCTGTTCGGCTACGACACCAAGGGTCCGCTGCCCCGCCGCGCCATCCACTTCTGCGGTTTCGGGCACGCCTTCTGCCACGCCGTGCTGCTGCCCGTGCTGCTCCTCGCGCAGGACATCAAGCTGCCGCAGGAGTTCTGCGTGAACGAGTCGTACGTCATCGAGGAGGGTGTCCAGGAGGGCAACGTCTGGGCGCTGGACCTGCTCACCGAGTACGGCTCCGACACGCTGCGGCGGCACGTCCTCCAGGCCCGTCCGACGGGCCGCCGTACGGTCTTCTCCCGCGACCGGCTCGCCGCCGCCCGCCAGGAGCTGGACGAGTCCTGGAACAGCTGGCTGTCGCGGCTGTTCTCCTCCGTACGGGAGGAGTGCGCCGGTCTCGCCCCGCAGGCGCTGCCCGGCGGCACCGGCTGGGAGATCCTGGAGCGGCGGCTGCACCGGGCCGTGGACGATCTGCGGGACGCCTACGGTCCGGACGCCTTCGACCCGCGCCGCGCGGTCGCCGTCCTCGACGAGATGGTCCGCTCGGTGGCCGACTTCGGCCATGTCAACGCCCATGAGCGCTGCCGGCCGACCACCGCCTGCCGTCATCTGCCCGCTCTGGCCGCGCAGTTGGCGTTCGCGTCGGCGCTGTCGGCCTGGGCGCGGCCGGTGATGCCGGAGGGCGCGGGCCGCCTCGCGGCCGCGCTCCAGGTCGAGCCGGGACGGCCGGTCGACTGGCACGCGCTGACCGGTCCGCTGCCGGGGACCCGGCTCGCCCCGCCGTCCGGTCCGGTCTTCGGTTTCTGACCCCTTCTACTACTAAGCAACTAAGTACCCCAGTAGTACGCAAGTCCCCATCCCTGCCGCGTGGCCGTGCGCGCGACGCGCGGGGGCACGCGGCCCGCCCCTCACAGGAGCCCCCCGTGTCCCTGCGCGTCGCCATGCTCAGCGTCCACACCTCCCCGCTCCACCAGCCCGGTACCGGGGATGCCGGCGGGATGAACGTCTATATGGTCGAGCTCTCCCGCGCCCTGGCCGAACAGGGCGCCAAGGTCGACCTGTTCACCCGCTGCCGCGGCGAGGGCCGCCCCGAGCGGGTGGACCTCGCGCCGGGCGTCCGGGTCCGGCACCTGCACGCGGGTCCCCGCCAGGCCCTCCCCAAGGAGGCGATGCCCGACCTGGTCGTGCCGTTCTCGCTGGCCCTGCTCAAGGAGCGGCGCCGCTACGACCTGGTCCACTCCCACTACTGGCTCTCCGGCCAGGCCGGACGGATCGCCTCCGTCGGCTGGGGGATACCGCTGGTGCACACCGCCCACACCCTCGCCGAGGTCAAGAACGCGGCCCTGGCGGAGGGCGACACCCCCGAGCCGGAGCTGCGCGTCCGGGGCGAGCGCCAGGTGGTGGTCTCGGCGGACCGGCTGATCGCCAACACCGCCGACGAGGCCGAGGCGCTGCGGTCGCTGTACGGGGCGGAGGAACCGCGCACGGAGGTCGTTCCGCCGGGCGTGGACCTGCGGACCTTCGGTCCCGCCGACGGCAGGGCGGCGGCGCGCGCCCGACTCGGGCTGCCCGCCGACGCGTTCGTGCCGCTCTACGCGGGCCGCATCCAGCCGCTCAAGGGCCCCGACGTGCTCGTACGGGCCATCGCGGAGCTGGTGCGGCTGGCGCCGGATCTGCGCCGCCGGCTGGTCGTGCCGGTGATCGGCGGCCACTCGGGGGCGACCCGCCAGGGCACCGTCCCGCGGCTGGCGCACGAGCTGGGCGTCGCCGACGTGCTGCGGCTCTGCCCTCCCGTACCGCAGGGGCGGCTCGCGGACTGGTACCGGGCGGCGGACGTGCTGGTGGTGCCCTCGCGCAGCGAGTCCTTCGGTCTGGTGGCCCTGGAGGCGCAGGCGTGCGGGACTCCGGTGCTCGCGGCCGCGGTCGGCGGGCTGCCGACGGCGGTGTGGGACGGGGTGACGGGGCTGCTCGTACCCGGTCACGACCCGGTGGAGTACGCCCGCCGGCTGCTGTGGCTGGCCGGGCAGCCGGCGGCGCGGGCGACGATGGGGGAGGCGGCGGTCCGCCATGCCCGGGGGATGAGCTGGCGTACTTCCGCCGCGCGGACGATCGAGGTGTACGAGTCCGCGCGGCGGGACGCCCTGAGGGTGGGGCAGGGGCGGCGGCACGCCCCTGCCCCGGCGGCCTCTCTCTCCTGGAGGAACGAGAAGGCCGTAGCACAAGTCTAGCACCACTTTTGGTTGGACCAAAGATACGGGAAGCTCCGGATCGCGTAATTCCGTTGCGGACAGCTCCTATTGAGGGCTCCTTGACGCATCCACGCCATGGCGGGTCCACGCAGAGACGAACTCTGGATCGGTTTCCGGGGGCGGGCCAGAATAGAGATGTCTTCAGGGAACGCCCGGCGGCACGGGCCCCCGGAAGACGGAATTCACATTCCAACTCCTGGAGGAATCATGTCTGCTGTCCGAATCTCGGGTGTCCGCAGGACCGTCCGCCAGTTCGCCCTCGCGGCGGTGGCGTGTATCGCCGTCGCGGGCGGTGCCGTCCTGGTCGCCGCCCCCGGCACCACCTCGGCCTCCGTCCCGCAGCAGGCGTCCGGCGCCGAGGTCGACTGGCCGAACACTCCCTCCCCCTCCCCGGTCGCGCCGACCAACTGACCCGGGACGAGCTGAATTCGGCTGGGGAGTCAGCGGCAATCAACTGGAGACGAGAAAGCCCCGCGATCACCGCACGGTGACCGCGGGGCTTTCCCTATTCGGCGCTCGATCGGTTCTTCAGTCCAGCCAGCCGAGGCGCACCGCGCGCACCCCGGCCTCGAACCGGCTCGACGCGCCCAATTCCTGCATGAGTTCCGAGAGCATACGGCTCACGGTCCGCAGTGACACCCCGAGATTCCGGGCGATCTTCTCGTCCTTCATTCCCGTGGCGAGCATCTGCAGGGCCGCCCGCTGCTGCTCCGACAGCCCGTCGCCGCCCCGCTCGGGGGCCACGTCGTCCCCGTAGGGGGAGGCGGTGTGCCAGCAGTGCTCGTACAGGCTCAGATACGAGCGGACGAGCACCGGCCCGCGGGCCAGGATCGCCCCCTCGCGCGGCTCGTCCGGCCGGATCGGCACCATGGCGTACTGCTGGTCGGCGATGACCATGTTCATCGGGATGACGGGGGCGAGCCGCACCTCCACCCCGAGCGCCACCCGCCGGCTCAACAGGTCGGCCAGCTCCGGCTTTCCGGCGTCCTTCGTGTGGTAGATGGCGCGGACCCGCACGCCGTTGCCCAGCTGCCGGCGGTCCCGGTTCAGGATCCGCTCCGGGATCTGCCGAGTGGGGCCGCTCGGATACATGGAGGCCGAGTTCTCCTGCATGACGTCGATGATGTCCTCGAGCGCCTGCTGGATCCGGCGGTAGTCGGTGATGGCCTCGACGGCGATCTCGGAGCGGGTCAGCGAGCCGGCCCGCAGAAAGGTCCCCGCAAGCGTCTCCAGGGTGCTGTACGCCTTGTCGGCCTCGGCCAGGTGCTCGCGCAGCCGCTCGCGTTCGCGGTCGAGCAGCCGCAGGAGCGCGATCTCGGGATCGACGGTGGCCACCGTGTCCGTGTCCGGGCGCCAGTTGGCGTCCCGTACGTCGTTGATCGTGGCGTGGGTGCTGGTCGTCGGCACGATGAGCCCGAGCGAGGTCAGTTCGGCCCGGCATCGCTCGTACTCCTCCGGCGTGAGCCGCAGCTCCGCGCATGCCTCGCGGAAGCTCGACACGCCACGGCCGCGCAGCTCCTGATAGAGGGTCAGCAACGCCTCGGATCCGTGTCTGCCGGTGGCGTCGCCCGTCGTGGCCATGGCGAAGTGACCCCCCTCGTTGATCCGCGTCTCCCCGTCTCACCCTGCCACAGGGCGGGACGGATGTCCTCGTACCGATCTCCGCTGCGTCCCGCCGCCCCGGCTTCCCGTCTCACACGCCCGGGTCGCGCGCGTCCCCGTCCAGGAGACCCAGCCGGGCCGCCTTCACCCCCGCCTCGAAGCGGCTCGCCGCGCCGAGTTCGTGCATCACCTCGGAGAGCAGCCGGCTGACCGTACGCAGCGACACGCCGAGGTTCTTCGCGATCTGCTCGTCCTTGATGCCCGAGGCGAGCATCCGCAGGGCCGCCCGCTGCTGTTCGGAGAGCCCGTCGCCGCCGCCGCGTTCGGCCTGGTCCTCGTCGCCGTACGGGGTGGCGGCGTGCCAGCAGTACGCGAAGAGCGCGAGGTAGGACCGGACGAGCCCCGGGCCGCGCGCCAGGATCGCGGACGAGTCGGGATCGTGCGGATCGGTGGGCAGCAGGGCGAAGTTCTCGTCGGCCAGCACCATGTTCATCGGGACGACGGCGGAGAACCGCAGCTCCACACCGAGCGCGGCCCGCTCCCGCAGGTGCTGCGCCATCTCCGGCACCGCACCGGCCCGCCGGCTGTACATGGCGCGGATACGCACCCCGCGCTCGATCTTCCGCCGGTCGCCCTCCAGTTCGTCGGCCATGTCCTCGCGCCGGACCGAACCGGTGTGCATCGAGTGCAGGCAGTCGCGTACGGAATCGGTCAGACCGGCGAGTTCGCGCCGGACGGTCTCCGGATCGGAGACGATCTCGACGTCGACCTCGGAGCGGGGGGCGGTACCGGCCCGGAGGAAGGGTCCGGCCAGCGTCTCCAGGCTGGTGTGGGCGCGGCTTGTCTCGGCGAGCCGGTTCTCCAGGCGGTCGCGCTCGCACTGCAGGAGGCGTACCAGCGCGATGTCGGGGTCGACGACCGTGGGCGGGCGGGTCCCGGCCGGCTCGTTCGACTCGATCAGACCGAGGGTGGTGAGTTCACCGCGACATCGCTCCCGCTCCTCGGCGGAGAGTTCGAGTCCGTCCGCGACCTCGTCGAAGGCGGAGGAAGGGCGGGCACGGAGCTCCAGGTAGACGGCGAGGGCGTGATCGCTTCCCGTACGCGTCCCGGTGGCGTATTTGGTCACAGCGCCGCAGACTCCCCTCGGATCCTCGCGGATCCCGTTGAAGCGCCCCGCTAGACCCTGCCACAAAATCGAACGCGACGCACGGTGTTGATCCGGCCTCGGTCCGTCCCGCCCCGTACGACCCTCCGGCCCCGGCGGTACGGGTCCGGCCCCGGCCGGCGCCTTGCGCCCGTGCCTCAGGGGGCCGGGACGGACCGGGCGCAGTCGGGGCACAGCCCCTTGAAGACGATCTCGGCGTCGTTCATCCGCCAGTCCCGCAGCGTGCCGCGCGGCGGGCGCGGGGCCTCGGTGTCGACGTTCTCGACGCGGCCGCACCGCACGCACAGGGCGTGCTGGTGCGGGGGCCCGGCGATCTCGAAGACGGCCGGCAGGCCGGGCCGGTCGAACTTGCCGACCAGGCCCGTCTCCTGGAAGTGGCGGAGCATCTCGTACACCGCCTGGCTGGTGAGCGTGCCCAGCCGCTCGCGGGCCGTCGCGGTGATCGCCTCGACGTCCAGATGGCCGCCCGACGCGAGCACCGTGAGCACCTCCAGGCGCGGGCCCGTGACCCGCAGGCCGACATCGCGCAGGCGCTGGATGACCGCCTCGCGTCCTGTCAGCTCGTCCACGCCCGCCATCTTCTCCGCCCGCCCGCCGTCGCCTGGTCGGCTCAAACTTTTGTAGGCATCGTACCTCTTGGTCGACCGCGCCGTCAGGGCGCCCGCGTCAGCCGTCCGCGTCAGTCGTCCGCGCCTCAGTCGTCCGTCGCGTCAGTCGTCCGTCGCGTCAGTCGTCCGTCGCGTCAGTCGTCCGCGCGGCAGACCAGGAACACGCTCTCGGTGCGTTCGTCGATGCGGTGCCGTCGCCGGCCCTCGATGTGCAGGCCCGCGGAGTGGAGTTCGGCCGCCAGCCGTTCGGGGTCGACGAGCCATTTGTCGGTGGTGAGGACGGCCCGCTCGGTGGAGAGCTTGCCGGTACGGGCGGCGTAGTAGGTGATCCGCTCGCTCATCGCCCGCAGGTCGAAGACCTGCCGGGCCACCACCCACTCGTCGATGCCGTCGAACCGGGGCACCTGGAAGGCCCAGGTGCGCTGCGGCTCGGCGATCAGTCCGGGCAGGAGGTGGGACGTGTAGTCCAGGGCGAGGGCTCCGCCGGTGTCCAGGTGCGCCGCGATCTCGCGCAGCAGACCGGGGCGGGCCCTCGGGGGGACGGCCGACACCATGGCCCCGGCGAGCAGCGCGAGGCGGTAACTGCCGTTGAGCCGGAGGTCGGCGAGATCCGCCCGGGTGGTCACGATCAGCTCGGCGACGTGCGGGCCGATGCGCCGGGCCCAGCTCTCGATCCGCTCCAGGGCGGAGGGGTCCCGGTCGACGGCCTCGACGGCGAAGCCGTGCCGGGCGAACGGGACGGCGAGCCGGCCGGCGCCGGAACCCAGATCGAGGACGGGGCCGCCGGTGGCGCGCGCGAGGCTGAGGTAGCGGACGATGTCGGCGCTGTGCGGGCCGAGGAGGGCGTCGTGGAGCCAGACGGAGTGCTCGTCGCCGGGGGCCGCGGACTCCAGGCCGGGGAGGTGGTCGGAGGTGACGCGGATCCCGGACCCGGGGGCGGGGAAGCCGGGCGCGCTGTCGTATCGGGACGGCAGGACCGACGCGAGCGCCGCGGGCACGACGGGCAGGGAAGTGCCGCTCGGTGTGTGCATCGCTCCTCCAGGGGCTCGCTCGGTCCATGCCGTCCGGGCGAGGCACCCGTGCCGCCGGGCCCGCGCCGCTGCGTCCATCCTGACGGGGCCGGGGACGGATGATCCAGCGGATCGGACGGCGTGAACACGCGATGGCGTACATCGGCCACGAGGGCTCGGCCGGGAGGTGGCGTCGGACCCTTGAGCGTGAGGACCCGTCAGAGACCGCGGCTCCAGCGCGTCGCGGTGAGGGGGCCGAAGCCCTGGCTCTCGTAGAACGGCAGGGCGGGGTCCTCCGCCGCCGGCAGCGTCACCCGCATCTCCCGCGCGCCGAACCCCCGCATCCGGTCCGTCGCCGCCGCGAGCAGCGCCGTCCCGACTCCGCGCCGCCGCGATCCCTCCGCCACGCCCAGCGCGTACAGCTCGCCCTCGCCCGGCATCGGGACCCCGCCGGCGGCCGCGCCCACGATCGTGCCGTCCGTGTCGGTGGCGACCAGCCAGCCGAGCCAGCCCGGCGCACCACCCGGAATTTCAATTTCCGCGCGGATACGGGGAAGGGCGCATTGCGTGGAGACCAGCCGACGCGCGGGGATTTCTCCGAGTATTCCGGCGTAGCTGCTCCGAATGACGTCCGCCAGCAGCCTGGATATCGTCGTCGCGTCGGCGGCCGCAGCCGTCCGCACGTCAGCCAGCTGCATTGGTTCGTACCCTTCGACGTGCCGAGCCTGAACGCCAACATACCCAAGATAGCCGGGAATTCGGAGCGGTGTGACCGATGCGAAATCTACGAATTCACTTAGTAATTGCGTAGTGGACGAGGCAATTAGCCGGGGAAGGAACAACACGCGACGATCAGCGGGGCCACCGCGAGAGCGGCCGCCGCGATCGTCGCGAGACCGCGCAGGACCGGGTGTCCGGCGCTGTACGGAGTGAGGATGCGCCGCATCCGCAGCGCCGCCGAAGGGCCGCCCGCCGCGAACGCCTCGCGCGGCGCCTGCCCCGAGGCGAGCGCGTACAGCGCGGTGGCCAGCGCGTCGCGCGTGCAGCGCCGCAGCGCCCGGTCGTCCGCCGTCATCTCCAGCAGCAGTGGTACGGCCGTGCCTCCGTGCCGCGCGAGCGGCAGGCGCGGGAACACCGCCGCGAACGACTCGGCCGCCGCCACCAGCAGATGGTGCCGCCCGGCGATGTGCGCCCGCTCGTGCGCCAGCGCGGCCGCCAACTGGGGCGCGGTGAGCGTGTCCAGGGCGCCGGAGGAGACGACGACCCGGCGGGAGCGCCCCGGCAGGCAGTACACGGCGGGCCGCGCGTGGTCGAGCACGGTCGCCTCCAGCGCCGGGTCGTAACGCCCGACCAGGCGCAGGACGCCCGCGTGCCGTAACCGCGCCCGCCGGGCCCGCAGCAGCTCCCGTACGAAACCGGCGGCGGGCAGCGCCAGGACGGCGAGGGCCACGGCGAGGGCCGCGTACTCGCGGCCGGTCAGATCGAGGACGCTGGCGGGGGAGGGCGGGCGCAGGCCGAGAACCATGTCGCTCAGCCGGTGACTGCTCTCGCCGGAGAGGACGAGCTGGGCGGGGAGCAGGGCGGCCGAGCCGGCGAACAGGGCGCCGCTCACCGCCCAGACCGCGAGGGCGAGCCGGGGCACCTGCTGGGCCCAGCGGGCCCGCACCAGGAGCCAGGGGATCAGGAGTCCGGAGGACAGCGCGAGTCCGAGCGGGGGCAGGGCGTGATGGTTCACGCGGCACCGCCGTCCGGGCGTGCGCCGCGTGCCGCGCGGAGGGCCGCGTCCAGCGCCTCCATGTCCTCGGCGGAGATGGTCTCCACGAACCGCAGCAGCGCCGCCGGCCGGTCCGAGCTGTCGCCGAGGGCGTCCTGCATCAGGGCCGCGGTGTACTCCTCGCGGGTGCGCACCGGTTCGTACAGCCAGGCGCGCCCGGCCTTCTCGCGGCGGAGCCAGCCCTTGCGGTGGAGGATGTCCGCCACCGTCATCACCGTCGTGTAGGCGACCCGGCGTCCCAGGTTTATGTCGTCGACGATCTCGCGGACCGTGGCGGGCCGTTGCCAGGCCCACAGCCGGTCCATGATCTCGGCCTCCAGCTCTCCCAGCCGGCGCACGCGCATCCCCTCCCCCTCGGGCGGCTCATCGTACGGTCCGCCGTCCCCGTGTCGATATACCCCCCAGGGGTACGATGGCGAGATGTCGACCCTCATGACGAACCGCCCCTGCGCGAAGGTCTGCGGCCCCGGACTGCCCGGTTCGGTGGAGCTGGTGCTCCTCCGCCGGGTGCTCGGGCTCTGTCTTCGCCTGAGCGTCCGACTGTCCGCCGACTGCCCTTCGCGCAAGGGCGGTTGATCCCCCCCCGTAAGGAGGCTTACGTCCTGATCAGCCGGGCGATGGCCTTGGACGCCTCGCCCACCTTCACCTTCGCCTGGTCCCCGCCCTGGGCGATCGCCTCGGTGACACAGCAGCTGAGGTGCTCGTCCAGGAGGGCCACGGCGCAGGACTGGAGGGCCGCGTTGATCGCGGAGACCTGGGTCAGGACGTCGATGCAGTAGACGTCCTCGTCGACCATCCGCTGCACCCCCCTGACCTGACCCTCGATGCGCCTCAGGCGCCTGATGACGTCTTCCTTGTGCTGTACGTAACCGGCCACGGCGGCCTCCTCGGATGTCCGCGGGGATGTCGGCGGGGAATGTCAGCGGTCCGCGGCCTGGAAGCCGCGCAGGCGCAGGCTGTTGCCGACCACGAAGACCGAGGAGAAGGCCATGGCGGCGCCCGCGATCATCGGGTTGAGCAGTCCCGCCGCGGCGAGCGGCAGGGCGGCGACGTTGTAGGCGAAGGCCCAGAACAGGTTGGAGCGGATCGTGCCGAGCGTCCTGCGGGAGAGCCGGATGGCGTCGGCCGCGGCCCGCAGGTCTCCCCGTACGAGGGTGAGGTCGCCGGCCTCGATGGCGGCGTCCGTGCCCGTGCCCATCGCCAGGCCCAGGTCGGCCTGGGCGAGCGCGGCGGCGTCGTTGACGCCGTCGCCGACCATGGCGACCGAACGCCCCTCGTCCTGGAGCCGCTTGACCACGTCGACCTTGTCCTGCGGCATGACCTCGGCGATGACCTCGTCGATGCCGACCTCGGCGGCGACGGACTCGGCGACCGCCTTGTTGTCACCGGTGAGCAGGATCGGGGTCAGGCCGAGCGCGCGCAGCCGCCGGATGGCCTCGGCGCTGGTCTCCTTGATGGCGTCGGCGACCTCCAGGACCGCACGGGCCTGGCCGTCCCAGGCGACCGCGATGGCGGTCTTGCCGGCCTTCTCGGCCTCGTCCTTGGCTGACTTCAACGACGGCGGCAGCTCCATGGCCCACTCGGTGAGCAGCTTCTCGCGGCCGACGAGGACGGCGTGGCCCTCGACGACGCCCTGCACGCCGAGGCCGGGGATGTTGGCGAAGTCCTCGGGCGTGGGCAGCGTGCCGACCTTGGCGGCGGCGCCGGTGGCGACGGCCTGCGCGATCGGGTGCTCGGAGGAGTGCTCCAGGGCGCCCGCGAGGCGCAGCACGTCGGCCTCGTCCACGCCGTCGATGGTGTGGACCTTGATGAGCGTCATCCGGCCGGTGGTGACGGTGCCGGTCTTGTCCAGCACGATGGTGTCCACCTTGCGCGTGGTCTCCAGCACCTCCGGGCCCTTGATCAGGATGCCGAGCTGCGCGCCGCGGCCGGTGCCGACCATGAGGGCGGTCGGGGTGGCCAGGCCCAGGGCGCACGGGCAGGCGATGATCAGGACGGCGACGGCGGCCGTGAACGCGGCCGTCAGGCCGGAGCCCGAGCCGAGCCAGAAGCCGAGGGTGCCGAGCGCGAGCGCGATCACGATCGGGACGAAGACGGCGGAGATCCTGTCGGCGAGGCGCTGGGCGGCGGCCTTGCCGTTCTGCGCGTCCTCGACGAGCTTGGCCATGCGGGCCAGCTGGGTGTCGGAGCCGACGCGGGTGGCCTCGACGACCAGACGGCCGCCGGCGTTCAGCGTGGCGCCGGTGACCGAGTCCCCGACGGAGACCTCGACCGGCACGGACTCACCGGTCAGCATGGAGGCGTCCACGGCGGACGAGCCCTCCACCACGGTGCCGTCGGTGGCGATCTTCTCGCCCGGCCGGACCAGGAAGCGGTCCCCGACGGCGAGTTCGGCGGTCGGAACGGTGACCTCGCGGCCGTTCCTGAGTACGGTCACCTCCTTCGCGCCCAGCTGCATCAGCGCCTTGAGCGCCGCGCCCGCCTTGCGCTTGGAGCGGGCCTCGAAGTACCGGCCGGCCAGCAGGAACGCCGTGACGCCCGCCGCGGCCTCCAGGTAGATGTTCCCCGCGCCGTCGGTCCGCGCGATCGTGAACTCGAACGGGTGCGTCATGCCGGGAGTGCCGGCGGTGCCGAAGAACAGCGCCCACAGCGACCACAGGAACGCGGCGAGAGTGCCGACCGAGATCAGCGTGTCCATGGTGGCCGCGCCGTGCCTGGCGTTGGTCCAGGCGGCCCGGTGGAAGGGCCAGGCGGCGTAGACCACGACCGGGGCGGCGAGGGTGAGGCTCAGCCACTGCCAGTACTCGATCTGCAGCGCCGGAACCATCGCCATCGCGATCACCGGGACGGCGAGCGAGACGGCGGTGATCAGCCGCTGCTTCAGCGGCCGCAGCTCCTCATCGGCCTTCTCGTCGTCGCTGGGTCCTTCGGCACCGGCGGACTCCGCCTTCGGCGGGGTGGGCTCGGCGGCGGTGTAACCGGTCGCCTCCACGGTCGCGATCAGATCCGCGACCGAGATGTCGGCGTCCGCGTCGAAGGTGACCTTCGCCTTCTCGGTCGCGTAGTTGACGGTGGCCTCGACCCCGTCCATGCGGTTGAGCTTCTTCTCGATACGGGCCGCGCACGAGGCGCAGGTCATGCCGCCGATGGCGAGCTCGACCTGGGCGGCGCCGGGGGTCGTCGTAGTCATGAGACACCTCTCTTTTTGAGGCTCGGTTCTCCTCCGGGGCGCTTGGTGCGTGCGTCGACGGGCGATCGTGCTCGGCGGCTCGTTCCTCGCCGCCTGTGCGCGTTCTTCCTTTCGACGCCCGCGCCCCCCTTCGGCTCACTCGCCTTTTCGTGGCGGCCGGCCCTGATCACTGGACGTCGGGGGCCGGGGCCCGGGGTGTTGAGGCGCGGGCCCCGGCGGCCGGGGTGGCTTGGGCGCGCCGGTCAGGCGCGGCCGGTGAGCTCGTAGCCGGCGTCGTCGATCGCGGCGGCGATCGCGGCGTCGTCGGGCTCCCCGCCGGTGGTGACGGTCACCAGGCCGCCGGCGACGTCGACGTCCACGGAGAGGACGGCGTCGAGCGCGCTGACGGAGGTGGTGATGGCGGTCCTGCAGTGGCCGCAGGTCATGCCGGTCACGGCGTAGACGGTGGTGGTGCTGTCCGCGACGGCGGTGGCGGTCGTGGCCTCGCCGGCGTTGGTCGAGCAGCTGCCGTCAGGAGTACAGCAGGAAGACATGGGTTCCTCCTCGATCGGTGGAGACGGTGCGCCGTTATACCCTCGGGGGGTATTGGCTAGGACTCAATGTATACCCCCGGGTGGTATCCCGTGCAAGTGGATCCACGACTTGACTTGATACCCCCTGGGGGTATGGTGAAGTGCATCGGACGGAACGGTCACCCACGTACGGGAGAGCTGCCATGAACACCGGAGTGAAGATCACCGCCTATGCCGCCGCACTCGCGGCGACCTTCGGGACCGCGTACGGGGTCGGCAAGGGCGTCGGACCCGTGGAGGAGCCGAAGAAGGCCGACCACGGCGAGCACGCGGCCGCCCGGCCGGGAGCGGCGGGGGACGGCCACGCCGGTCACGACGCGGGCGCAGCCGCCCCCGCGGCCGGGGGCCTCCAGGTCTCGGACGGCGGCTACACGCTGGCCCTCGAGACGCCGAGGCCGGCCGTCGGCAAGAGCGTCCTGAAGTTCTCGATCAAGGACGGGAGCGGCCGGAAGGTCACCGCGTACAAGACCGAGCACGGCAAGGAGCTCCACTTCATCGTGGCCTCGCGCGACCTGACGGTCTACCGCCACCTGCACCCGGTGCGGGCGGCCGACGGGACCTGGTCGACGCCGGTCGATCTGCCCGCCGCGGGCGGCTACAAGGCCTTCGCCGACTTCAAGCCGGCCGCCGCCGGCGCGAAGGGCATCACCCTGGGCGTGGACCTGTCCGTGCCGGGCGCGTACGCGCCGCGGCCGCTGCCGGCCGCCGCGCCGACCGCGACGGTCGACGGCTACCAGGTCGCGCTCGGCGGCACCCTCGACCCGGGGAAGGCCGGCGAGCTGAAGCTCACGGTCAGCAAGGGCGGCAAGCCGGTCACGGACCTGGAGCCCTACCTCGGCGCGTACGGCCACCTCGTCGCCCTGCGCGACGGCGACCTCGCCTACCTGCACGTCCACCCCAACGAGGGCGGCCCCGGTCCGGACGTCTCCTTCACGGCGACGGCGCCGAGCCCGGGAACGTACCGTCTCTTCCTCGACTTCCAGCACGGCGGGAAGGTCCGGACGGCGGCCTTCACGGTCCACGCGGGCCCGGGCCACGCGACGGCGC
Organism: Streptomyces sp. NPDC003027; assembly: GCF_053591435.1. Classification (NCBI taxonomy): domain Bacteria; kingdom Bacillati; phylum Actinomycetota; class Actinomycetes; order Kitasatosporales; family Streptomycetaceae; genus Streptomyces; species Streptomyces sp. NPDC003027. The sequence continues at coordinate 291,823 of NZ_JBSFTU010000003.1, read as the reverse complement.
CGACGCCGGCCGGGAGCGCCACGCACGATGCGGACGGCCACTCCCACGGCTAGGCTGTTCAATGGACTAGACCTGTAGCCGTCATTCTTGGAGGAATGGGCTCGATGAGCAACCGTGCAGTCCTTGAGGTGATCGCCCTCGACGAGCGGGACGCGGTCGCCGCCCAGGCCGGTGGGGCGGATCGGCTCGAACTGGTCACCGACATGGCGGCGGACGGCCTCTCCCCGTCCCGGACCGGTTTCACGGCGGTTCGCGCCGCCGTGGACATCCCGCTGCGCGTGATGCTCAGACTCCACGACGGATTCGCCGCGGGCGACGTCGACGCGCTCGTGGCACGGGCCTCCGAGCTCCGGGAAGCGGGCGCGGACGAGTTCGTCCTCGGCTTCCTCACGGCCCACGGGGATCCGGACCTGGTGACCGTCGAGCGGCTGGTCGCGGTCCTGGACGGCTGCCGCTGGACCTTCCACCGGGCCATCGACCGGGCGGCCGACCGCGACGCCCTGCGCAAGCAGCTCGCGGACCTGCCCGGCCTGGACACCTATCTCACGGCCGGTGCGGCGACCGGCGTCGACGACGGCCTCGCGGTCCTCAAGTCCGAGGCCGCCCGCGCCGCTTCGGGCGAGCCGGGCTACGAGCCGCAGATCCTCGTCGGCGGCGGCCTGCGCCTGGACCACCTGCCGGAACTCCGGGCGGCCGGCCTCACCGCCTTCCACATCGGCGGCGCGGCCCGCCCCCACGGCTGGACCTCCCCGGTCACCACGGCCGCGGTGAGCACCTGGCGCGAGGCGCTGGACGCGTAGCCACAGGACCCGCCCGCCGCGCGCCTCGCTGAGGAGCGACAGGACCGCCGCCGTTCACAGGGCGGTCCTGTCCGGGGCTACGACGTGCGCGGCGATGTACGGACGTACGACAGGGCTGTCCTCGCCGTACGGCACAGCGCCCCGGGAGAGCCTCCGGCGACGGGCGCCGGAGGCCGCATGAGAGGCGCGGGCCACTCGGTCGTTCGGCGGCGCCTTCCCGATGCGGGTGGAAACAGCCGCGACTGCCCGCACCGCCCGTTCAGCACGATCGACCCGCTCATCCCGTGCCCCTGCCCACCGGCATGAAGCGAGCGGACGGGTTCAGCGTCCACCCGCCGGTTCACCGCCCGCCCGCCACCCGCAGGACCGTGCCCGTCGTGTACGAGGCGTCCGGGGAGAGGAGCCAGGCCACCGCCGCCGCGATCTCGGCGGGGCGGCCCGGGCGGCCGAGGGGGGTGACCAGGGCGGCCTTCGCCGGGCGGTCCGGGTCGCCCATCGTCGCGTGCATGTCCGTCTCGATCGTGCCCGGCGCGACCGCGTTGACGCGGATGCCCTGCGGGCCCAGCTCCTTGGCCAGACCCACCGTCAGCGCGTCCGTCGCCGCCTTCGTCGCCGCGTAGTGGACGTACTCGCCGGGGCTCCCCAGCGTCGCCGCGGCGGACGAGATGTTCACGATCGCGCCCCCGCCGCCCCGCGCGGTCATGTCCCGGGCCGCCCGTCGGCAGCACAGCAGATAGCCGAGGAGGTTGACCTCCACCACCCGGCGCAGGTTCTCCGTCGTGGCGTCCGTGAGCCGCCCCAGCGGCCCCGTCACCCCCGCGTTGTTCACCAGGCCCGTCACCGCGCCCAACTCCGCCTCCGCCGTGTCGAAGAGCCGCTCCACGTCCTCCTCCACGGACGTGTCGGCCCGGACCACGACACAGCGCGCCCCCGCCGCCCGCACCTCCCGTGCCGTCCTCTCGGCCGCGCCGGCGTCGCTCACGTACCCGAGGACGAGGTCATGTCCCCCGGAGGCGAGCCGGACGCAGGTCGCGGCCCCGATCCCTCGGCTGCCGCCGGTGACGACGGTCACCGGCCGGTCTGCTGTGCTGGTCATCCGTACACCCTTCTCGTCGCGCCACCCCCATGATCCGAAATCCGTTCGCCCCGCCCGCTCCCGCCCCCCTACGCTCGCGCGCATGGCAGCTCCCGAGACGCACGCGGACGAGGTCCACATCGACAGCGCGCTCGTCGCCCGGCTGGTCGCCGAGCAGTTCCCCCGCTGGGCCGGCCTGCCCATCACCCCCGTCCGCTCCGCCGGTACCGACAACGCCATGTACCGCCTCGGGGACGACAAGGCGGTCCGGCTGCCCCGCATCCCCGGCGCCGCCCGCCAGGTCGGCAGGGAACAGCGCTGGCTGCCGCACCTCGCCCCGCATCTCCCGCTGCCCGTGCCGGTACCGCTGGGCAAGGGCGTGCCGGCGGAGGGCTTCGCCCTGCCCTGGTCGGTGTACGGCTGGCTCGACGGCGCCGACGCCTTCGACGAGCCGATCGCCGATCTGGCCCACGCCGCCACGGCCCTGGGCCGCTTCGGCGCGGCGCTGCGGCGCGTCGACGCGACCGGAGGCCCCGCCTCCTTCCGCGGCGGACACGTCACCGAGTGGGGCGGGGAGTACATGGCGGGTGCCGTCCGCGACCTCGGAGCCGACGGCGTGATCGACGCCGCTTTCGTGACCGACGCCTGGGAGTCCGTCCTCCGGCTCCCGCAGTGGGACGGCCCTCCCGTCTGGGTCCACGGCGATCTGCTCCCCGGGAACCTGCTCGCCCGCGACGGCCGGCTCAGCGCGGTCATCGACTTCGGCGGCGCCGGGACCGGCGACCCCGCCTGCGACATGATGGCCGCCTGGACCCTCCTGACCGCCGAGACCCGGCCCCTGTTCCGGGAGGCCGCCGAGGTCGACGACGCGACCTGGGCGCGCGGCCGGGGGTGGGCGCTGTGCTGGGGCGTGGTCACGGAGCACCACTACCGCGTCACCAACCCCGTCCTCGCCGCCGTCGCCCGCCGCACCCTCGCCGAGGCGCTCACCGAGTTCTGAGCATCCCGCCCGGAAGGCCAGGGTCCGGTGATCAGTCGATGCTCGCGTTGGCCGGATGGTCCCGGCAGGACACGGCGTCGATCTCGGACGTCGTGGGCTTGGCCTCGTTGCGCTCGGCCGCCGGCATCACGTCCAGGTTGTTCTGGAAGTCCCGGTCCCAGTCGTTGCCCGACACATACGTCTTCAGGGCGTCGCGGAGCCGCTCGCAGTCCTCCCGGTGGCCCTTGACCATGGCGATGCCGTAGTCGTTGGTGGCGCCGAAGGCGATGCCCGGCACGACCGTGAGGGCGGGCTCGGCCTCCATGAATCCGTAGAGGATCATCTGGTCGGTGGAGACGGCGTCCACCCTCCCTTCCTTCAACGCCTTGACGCAGTAGGCCGCGTCCTCCTCCTCGTGCAGCCGGATCTGCCGGTAGGCGGGCCTGCTCAGCTCCTGCACGGACGTCGTGCCCTTCCATACGCACACCAGTCGGCCGTCGAGGTCGTCGAGCGCGTGGTAGCGGTCGCGGTCCTCCGCCCGTACGAGGACCCCCTGCGGAGTGGACGCGTACGGGCCCACGAAGTCCAGGCCCTCGCCGTTGGGCTCCGTCGTCGGGGCCATGCGCTTCTTGGTGATCGAGTACGTACCGACGACGAGGTCGACGGCCCCCTTGCGCAGGTCGATGGCGCGGTTCTTGGACAGGACCCCGGTGAAGAGGGGCTCGGCCACGCCCACCCCGCCCAGGACCTCCTTCGCCACGGCGATGTCGAAGCCGTCGTACACGCCGGCGTGCCGCGTGAAACTGGTGCCCGGCTGGTCGCCCTTCGTGCCGACGCGGACCTGCTTCCCCTCGCCGAACATCGACTCGGGCGGCGACGTGCAACCGGCCGCCACGACCGCCGCCATGACCGCCGCCAGCGCGGCGACGGCCACCCGTACCCCGCCGCGTCGCCGCGCCCCTCCGCTACCCCTCATGTGCTTTCCCCCTCGCCGTCCACGGATCCAGCCGCTTCAGCGGCTGTGGAGCGTTCCGCTCACCTTCGCCAGCCGCATCGCGCAGTTCGGCTCCGTCTCCACGGCGAAGCCGATGAGAACCTCTCCCCGGTGCCCGTGGAGATCGAATTCGACGACGTCGTCGGCGGGCACCCTGACCGTGCCCGGGGTGATCCCCGGGGTGAGCGCCGTGAGTGTCGCCGTCGTCTTGTGGACACAGGTCGGTGTGCTCGGATCGTCGTCGGCCACCGTCAGCGTGATCCGCAGCCGCTTGCGTACGTCCTCCGGCGCCGGCTGGGCCATCACCAGCGTGAGGGTGCCGCCCCGCGAGCCCACCACCGGCTGGACGCCCCGCACGTCGATCTCGACCGGGATCTCACCGTTGCGGTCGACGTGTTCGAGGGCGACCAGGCCCAGGAGGCAGCAGAGGACGGAGGCGAGGGCGAGCGTGGTCCGCAGCGACCGTGCGAAGCCCCACGCGGCGAGCGCGGCGGTGGCGGCGGCCACGATGAAGGCGTAGAAGACCAGGAACTGGCGCCAGGGCCCACCGGGCCAGGTGACCGATGCGTAGACGACCAGACCCACCACGGCCACCGACGCGCAGAGCGCGAGGACCACCGACCGCTTCCACCTCGCCGGCTTCGCCAGGGTGCCGAAGTTGAACGTGGCGTGCGAGCCGACCTGACCGGCCGAGACGGAATTCCCGCCGCTCGCCCGCACGTTGGTGACGTGCGGCGCTGGCGGCCGCTCCTCCCCGGACACGTTCACGACTCTCCGCGCGACCGGTCGGCGCCACCACCGAGATGGAACGTGGCGCCCTCACCGACCGAACCGACCGCCAGGGACCCCGCGCCGCGCGACGTGACGTTGTACGTCGTCGTGTGCGTCGTGCCGGGGGCCGCGCTCCGTACGAGCTCCAGGAGGCGGTCCGGATCGAGACCGCTGTCCCGCTCCCTCAGCCATGTGAGCAGCGCACGGGCCAACTGCTCCCGCTCCGCCGTGCCCAGAGCGTTCAGCAGCTCGTCGGCCCGTGACTCCTCCAGGCCGTCGTTCAGGTCGAGTGAGGGCACGGAACCGTCGTCCCGCCGGAAGATCCTGCGGAAGACCCCCGGGCCGCGGGCCACCGACTCGTCGGTGATGCGCTGCGCGGCGGTCGTCGCCAGCGCCGTCCCGAAGGCGCCGGCCGCGGTGGCGAAGTAAGGAGCGAGTTCAGCCGAGATGTGGAGCAGTTCGGACACGGGTCCCCCAGTGAGTGCCGGCCGCGCGTGCTGATAGCTCTGTGAACACGGTGATGGTAAGCGACTACGCGGGTCCGGCGCAGGCGACCAGCGGTCCCGGTGTCAGCCGATTCGGTCCTCCGCGAGCTGCCACGGCAGCGGGGCGGAGTGCAGCACGGTGAGACCGGACACGGCACGGGTGAGCGCCACGTACAGCCGCCGCAGGCCCGTCCGTTCGTCCGGTTCGCCGTCGACGACGGCCGCCGGCTCGTCCAGGACCACGTAGTCGTACTCCAGGCCCTTCGCCAGCGACGCCGGGACCAGCGTCAGCCGGGACTCGGCCGTGGTCTCCTCGCCCGGCGAGAGGTACGCCAGACCGGCGGCGGTCAGCGCCTCCGCCAGCGGAGCGATCCGCGCGTCGGCGGCGATCAGCCCGATCGAGCCCTCGTGCGCGAGTGACGCGACGCAGGCCGCGACCACCTGCGCGTCCAGGTCCTCGGCGTGACGGACGGTCAGCGAACCGGGGTTCTCCCGGACGGACTCGACGGCCGCGAGCCCCGGTGACATGTGCGGCAGCAGCCGGGAGGCGTACGCGATGACCTCGCGCGGCACACGGAAACCGGCCGTCAGCTCCTCCACCACGGCCTCCGGCTTCCCGAGATGGCCCAGCGCCTGCGCCCAGCTCTGCGTCGCCCACGGCGTCGTGCCCTGCGCCAGGTCGCCCAGGATCGTCGCCGAACCCGTCGTGCAGCGCCGGCCCACCGCCCGGTACTGCATCGGGGACAGGTCCTGCGCCTCGTCCAGGACCACATGGCCGAGCGAGTGCGTCCGCTCCACCAGGTCCTTCGCCTCGTCGATGAGGACCGCGTCCGCCGCCGACCACTTCGCCGACCTCACCGACCGGGCGGGCTTCGCCCAGAGCAGCAGCTTCTGCTCGTCGGTGCTCAGCACCCCCTCCGCGTGCGCGGCGAGGAACTCGGCGTCGCTCAGCAGCCGCAGGACCAGCTTGGCCGGGTCGACCGCCGGCCAGACCGCCTTCACGACCGCCTTCACCGCAGGGTTGCGCGCCACCGCGTCCTGCACCCGGTCGTCCGGCGCCTCGCCCGCCTGCTCCATCCGCACCAGGACCGCGTGCGCGATGCGCTGCGGCAGCGCATCGCGGGCCGCGCCGTACCGGATGTCGCGCTCCCGCAACTCCCGGACCATCTCCTCCAGTTCGTACGCCGGGATCCGCCAGCGGCGCGAGCCGCGGACGACCATCAGCGGTTCGGTGGGCAGGGTGATGTGCGAGCGGACCGCGCGGCGCAGCACCTCCGCCATCCGCGCGTCGCCCTTGACGACCGCCGTCGCCGCCTCGTCCGTGCCGCGGACCTCGACATGGCCGACGAGGTCGTCGACCGTCGCCTGCTTGACCTCCAACTCGCCGAGTGCGGGGAGCACTTGCTCGATGTAGTGGAGGAAGGAGCGGTTCGGGCCGATGACCAGGGTGCCGGTGCGGGCGAGCCGCTCGCGGTGCGCGTAGAGGAGGTACGCGACCCGGTGCAGGCCCACGGCCGTCTTTCCGGTGCCCGGCCCGCCCTGCACACAGACCGTGCCGGACAGGCCCGACCGTACGATCTCGTCCTGCTCGGGCTGGATGGTGGCGACGATGTCCCGCATCGGACCCACGCGGGGGCGCTCGATCTCCGCCTGGAGCAGTTTGCTCGTCCGCTCCAGCTCCGCGGGATCGGAGAGATGCTCGTCCTCGTACGCGGTGAGCTCGCCGCCCGTGTAACCGAACCGGCGCCGCAGCCCCACGTCCTGCGGGTCCTTCTTCGACGCGCGGTAGAACGGCTGGGAGACCGGTGCGCGCCAGTCGATCACCATCGGGTCGCCGTCGGCGTCGTGGACGTGGCGGCGGCCGATGTAGAAGCGCTGCCCCTCCTGCGTGGTGTGCAGATAGTCCAGCCGGCCGAAGAAGAGGGGCGTGTGGGAGAGGTCGGCGAGCGCCTTGATCCGCTCCTCGATCTGCGCCTCCAGGACCACGGCGTTGACCCAGTTCGCGGTGACGTCCTTGATGTCGAGCGCCTGCACGTCCTCGCGCATGGCGCGCAGCGCGGCGCGGGACGCGGTCAGATGGGCGCGCTCGCGCGCGAGCGGGTCGTCCGAAGCGGACATGGCGGTGCCTCCGGGGGTGTGACATGGCGGGACGGCCGCCGGTTTCCGACCGGACGGCGGGCTCTCCACTCAGGGAGGCGGGGAAGTCGGCGATTGTAGACGGATGCGGCGGACGGGGGCGAATGGTTTTCCACCGCTTCCGCCCACGCTTCCGCCACGGCTTCCCCAGCCTTCGGCGGCGCGGCCGTCGGCGTCGTCGTCCTCGGGGCGTACCCGGAGGAGGCGGGGGTCAGGAACCCCAGGCCTGAGTACCGGGGAGGCCCCGACTGAGTACGCCGACCGGTGCCCCCACCGCGTACGGCTGATGTGATCGGTCCATGACGCCACCCACCGCACCCGTGCCCACCGCACCCCTGCCCAGCGCGCCCGCCCCGTCGTCCTCCGCCCGCGCGCTGCGCTTCGCGGCCCTCGGCGGCTTCCTGGCCCTCTTCGCCTCGCTCGTCCTCACCGCGATCGTCGTGCTGAACGACGCCGTCGCGGGCGACGGCCGAGCGGGCTCGGCCGTCGACACGGCGTTCTGGGCCCTGGCGCTCGGCGCCGTCCTCGGCCTCCTGGCGGCGGTGCCGCCGCGCGCGGCGCTCGCGCACCGCGTGCGCAAGGGCGCCGTCCTCCTCCAGTACACGCTGGCCGTGATCGCCCCGCTCTTCGCCCTGATGGACTGACGGCCCCCCGCCCGGTCAGCCGGCCTGCCCGTCGCCCGCCAGCAGCTCGTCCGCGTCCACGATCCGGTACGCGTACCCCTGCTCCGCCAGGAACCGCTGCCGGTGCGCCGCGAAATCCTGGTCGACCGTGTCCCGGGCGACCACCGAGTAGAAGTGCGCCTGGTGCCCGTCGGCCTTCGGCCGCAGCACCCGGCCGAGGCGCTGCGCCTCCTCCTGCCGTGAACCGAACGTGCCCGACACCTGGATCGCGACCGTCGCCTCCGGCAGGTCGATCGAGAAGTTCGCGACCTTGGACACGACCAGGACGCTGATCTCCCCCTGGCGGAACGCCTCGAAGAGCTTCTCGCGCTGTGCGTTGGACGTCTCGCCCTTGATGACCGGCGCGTCCAGGTGCTCCCCGAGCTCGTCCAGCTGGTCGATGTACTGCCCGATGACGAGGATCTGCTGCCCGGCGAACCGCCGCACCAGCGCCTCCGTCACCTTCCGCTTCGTCGCCGTCGTCGCGCAGAAACGGTACTTCTCCTCGGTCTCGGCCGTCGCGTACGCGAGCCGCTCCGACTCCGTCAGATTGACCCGCACCTCCACACAGTCGGCGGGCGCGATGTACCCCTGCGCCTCGATCTCCTTCCACGGCGCGTCGAACCGCTTCGGACCGATCAGCGAGAACACGTCCGACTCGCGCCCGTCCTCCCGGACCAGGGTCGCGGTCAGACCGAGCCTGCGCCGGGCCTGGAGATCGGCCGTGAACTTGAAGACCGGCGCGGGCAGCAGATGCACCTCGTCGTAGACGATCAGGCCCCAGTCCCGCGAGTCGAAGAGCTCCAGGTGCGGATAGACACCCTTCCGCTTCGTCGTGAGGACCTGGTACGTGGCGATGGTGACCGGCCGGATCTCCTTGCGCGTTCCGCTGTACTCGCCGATCTCGTCCTCGGTCAGCGAGGTCCGCTTCACCAGCTCGTGCTTCCACTGCCGGGCGGACACGGTGTTCGTCACGAGGATGAGCGTGGTCGCCTTCGCCTGCGCCATCGCACCGGCGCCGACCAGCGTCTTTCCCGCCCCACAGGGCAACACGACGACACCGGAGCCGCCGTGCCAGAAGCCCTCGACGGCCTGCTTCTGGTACGGGCGCAGGGCCCAGCCGTCCTCGGCCAGGTCGATCTGGTGCGCCTCCCCGTCGACGTACCCGGCCAGGTCCTCGGCCGGCCAGCCCAGCTTCAGCAGCGTCTGCTTGATCTGCCCGCGCTCGGAGGGGTGCACGACCACCGTGTCGGCGTCGATCCGCGCGCCGACCAGCGGCTGCACCTTCTTCGACCGGAGGATCTCCTCCAGGACGGGCCGGTCGGTGGTGGTCAGCACGAGCCCGTGCGTGGGGTGCTTGGACAGGGTGAGCCGGCCGTAGCGGGCCATCGTCTCGGCGACGTCCACGAGCAGCGCGTGCGGCACGGGGTAGCGGGAGAACTCCACCAGCGCGTCCACGACCTGCTCGGCGTCATGACCGGCCGCGCGCGCGTTCCACAGCCCGAGCGGGGTCACCCGGTAGGTGTGGATGTGCTCGGGCGCCCGCTCCAGCTCGGCGAAGGGCGCGATGGCCCGACGGCAGGCGTCCGCCTGCTCGTGGTCGACCTCCAGAAGCAGCGTCTTGTCGCTCTGGACGATGAGTGGTCCGTTCACGTACGTACATCCCTTCCGCACGGGCCAAACGTCCAGTGTGCCTGACGCCCGGCCGTTGTCGGTGGGGCCTGCCACTCTGAAGGCGACCGGTTCCACGAGAGGGAGGTGGCGAGATGAGCGTCGCGCACGATCCGCACTACGGGCCCTGGACGATAGAGGAGGTCCTGGCACTGGGGGAGGACCGCGGTCAGCGTCGTGAATTGATGGGGGAAGCGCTGGTGCTGTCTCCGGCTCCGGGATTCAAGCACCAGAGGGCGTCCTCGAGGCTGTGGAGTCTGCTGGACGCGGCCATCCACGCCGCGGGGGCTCCCGCGGAGGTCCTGGAAGCCGTCAATCTCGTCCTGCCCGACGGGCTCTTCATCCCGGACATCGTGGTGGTCGAGGCGGCCGCCGCCGCCGAGGACCCTGTGACGTGCGATGCCGACGACGTGCTGCTCGTGGTGGAGATCGTCTCGCCGTCCTCCTCCGGTCGCCGCACCGACCGGCTGCTCAAGCCGCCGTACTACGCGGAGGCGGGCATCGAGCATCTGTGGCGCCTCGAACTGGAGCCGACGCCGACGCTGATCGTCTCCGAGCTGGAGGACGGCCGCTATGTCGAGCGGACGGTGGCCGAGGCCGGGCAGTCGACCCTCGTCGAGGGGCCGGGTTTCGTGATCAAGGTGGACCCCGGGCAGCTCGTGAACCCGAGCCGCTGACGTCCCGCGGCGCCGGCCCCACCGCGCCGGGGGCCGCCGCCGTCGGCCGGATCGTGCTGATCGGCATGCTGCTGACGGGGAACGTGCGCGCGCAGGACACCAGGTCCGACCTAGGGTCTTTCGTTTGGATCAGGCCGGATCAGGGAGCGGGGTCTGGTGCATGGGGTCTCCCCAGGCCCGCCAGGGCCGAGGGGACGGATCGCAAGGCGGAGGAGGGAGTCAACGCGCTGGGGGTACCGCCCGTGCCCGAAGGGCTACGGGGGAGTTGGCGACCGACGACAACGCGGCGAGGCGCGGTGCCAGGGCACGCGAGCCCGGCATGATCCAAACGAAAGACCCTAGACCTGGTCCTCCGCCAGTTCCGCGACGCCCGTGATCCGGTGCAGGGGGTACGTACGGACTTCGTCCGCCGTGTGGTCGTAGCCCGTGACGAAGCCGCCCTCCACCCGGACCGGGGCGATGACGCGCTGGCTGGCGGCGCCCTCCGCGTTGACGTAGCCGATCCACACCACGGAGCCGGTCATGGCGGCGGCCTGGACGGTGGCCAGGGTCTCCGCCGGGGACGTCCGGGGCAGTTCACCGCCGGCGAGCGGGGCGGCCTCCGGGCGTTCCTTCCGTACCGCCGTCGAGGCGAGGTCCCCGGCCCGGATCGCGCGGACGGCCGCCCCCAGCAGGGCCGGGTCGGGCAGGGGCGGCCCGTCCGGGACGGGCGCGGGCGCGGTGCGGGCGGGCGTGCGGTACGCGTGGGCCCGGGTGATCAGGACGTCCCCCTCCGCCGACTCGGCGGCCGGGGCGTACCCCATCGACCGCAGCCCGTCGAGCAGCGCCGCCGGGTCCGTCTGGGCGGCCAGGACGGTCGGCGCGAGCCGGCGCAGCCGCAGGGACGCGGACCGCTTGTCGGCCATGATCTCGCCGAGGAGCGCGTCGTCGTCGCAGCGCACGTACGCCGAGGCCGCCCCGATCCGCAGATGGCCGTGTCTGCGCGCCACGTCGTCGATGAGGTACGCGAGAGGCTGCGGGACCGGCGTACGGGAGTGCGCCGTCAGGAACGCGTGGAGGTCCGACGCGCTGCGGCCGGCGTCGAGCGCGCGCCGCACCGAGCCCGGAGTGAACCGGAAGACCGTCGCGCCACCCTTCGATTCCACGTCCGCGAGGACGGCGAGCATGTCGGCGAGCGGCCGCTGGAGCGGCCCGGGCGCGACGGCCGTCAGGTCGGCCTGGAGCAGGACGTGGTCGACGGCCTCGGGCAGCAGCGGCGCGAGCAGGGTCGCGGCCCGGGCGGCGGCCACGGACAGCTCGACCCCGCCACCGGTCACCGACTCCGGCGCCGGCTCGGTGAGGGGCAGGTTGAGCAGCGCCCGCGCGGGCGTGGAGAGGGCGCCGCGGCCGGTGATCCCGAGCATCTCGGCCTCGGTGAGGGTCCACAGGGCGATCCGGGACCGGAGGTCGGGGGAGTGGGCGCCGGTCTGGGCGCCGCGCGGGCCGCCGGTGACGGCCCCGGAGCCCGGTGCGTAACCCGTACCTCCGGCTCCCGCACCGGAGCCCGCGCCTCCTGCTCCGGCACCGCCCGCGCCCGGGGCGTTCGACGCCGTCCGCAGCGGGCGCTCCCAGCGCAGCCGGGCGAGCAGCGTCTCCGGGTCCGCCGCCGAGCCCGGCGGCAAGGTGGCCTGCAGGGTGAGGACCCGGCGGCGCACCTCCGGGGCCGCGGCGCGGTCGAGGTCCGGGCCGAGCGCGGACAGCGTGCGGCCTCTCGCGTCCTGGCCGCCGACCAGCCCCGCCGTACGGGTCGCGGTGAGCCAGACCGAGACGAGCCGGGCCCAGCGCTCCGCCGCCGGAAGGTCCAGCCAGTCGTCGTACGCGGGCGTCGGCGCGTACCGCTCGTCCGCCTCGCCGTCCGGGGCGAGCAGGCCCGCCCCGTAACAGAGCTCCAGCCAGAACGCCGCGACCTGCTCCGTCACGTCGAGCGCGGCGGCCGTCCGCTTGAGGTCCCGTACCGACAGGCCACCCGCCCGCAGGACGGCGGGCCCGCCCTGGTTCCAGCCCTTCAGCAGCTCCTCGACCGTCGCGAGCGCGGTGTACGCCTGTCCGGCCGCCGCGCTGTCCACCACCTGTGGACGGTACTCGCGCAGCACCGACAGCGCCGGAGGATGAGGTTCCGGCATCCGGTGCGCCCGGCCGCCGCGCAGATGGAGCGCCGCCTCCCGGGGCAGCACGACCGTGCGCGGGGAGGCGGGCAGCAGCAGGCCCCGGTCGCGCAGCCAGCGCACCGGCGGCGCCGGGTTCGCCGTCACCTCGCCGTACGGCGGACCCCACACCAGCCGGTCCAGGACGGCCAGCGCCTCCGAGGGCGCCGTGTCGAGCAGGGCGCCCATCCGCTCCCGGTCGGTGAACAGCCGCGTCAGCGCCGCCACCGCCGAGACCGGGTCGTGGGTCGCCGGCAGCCCGGCCGCCGCGAGGATCTCCTGGATCCGCCCCGGCGACATCCCGGACGTGGCTTCGGCGACCGTGGGGCCCAGGCCCGTCGGCGAGGGGTGCTGCGGCGACGGCGCGAGGAGTTCGCGGGCGGTCCGCACCAGCCGCAGCCGGTCGTCCTCGCCCCAGACCAGCGCCTGCTCGCGCAGCGCCTCCACCGCGCGCGGCAGCGCCGCCTCGATCTCCGGGTCCCCGTCGTCACCGGTGAGCAGGGCGAGGAGCACCGGGTACGGGGCGGGGTCCGGGGCCACGGCGAGCGCCTCGGCGGTCTGGAGCGTGAACCGGTCGAGCCGTTCCAGGGCGCGGACCACGGAGGCGCGGGTACCGGCCCGGGTGGCGAGCTGGGTCAGGTCGTTCGGCACCGGGGAGAGGAGGTCCGGCCGGGCGCGCAGCAGCGCGGCCAGCCCCTCGTCGCCTCGGGCGCGCAGCGCCTCCGCGAGCGTGCGCGGCGCGGCGGCGGCACTGGTTTCTGCGGGCACGTGCGCCTCCCGGTCGAGCTCACCGATCCCCATCCGCCCCACGTTAGCCCCTGCGCAGGCGCTAACGTCGGGGCGTACGGGCCGTGGAGGGGCATTGTGGGGATCGAGAGCGACCAGCTTGTCTTCGACTATCTGAGCCGGGTCGGCGATCTGGCTCAGCAGCGGCAGCTTCCGTCGGGTGCGCGGATGCGGCTGGTGGCGTCTCTGCGGAACGAGATCGACCGTCGGCGCGTCACGTCCGGCGAGGAGACCCCGGGTGCGGTTCGCGGCATCCTCCGGGAGCTGGGCACGCCCGACGAGGTGGTGGACCGGGCGGCGGGGAGCGCGTCGGTGCGCACGGCGCCGGAACCGCCTGTGGTGCCGCGGCCCCGTACGGCGGAGGGGTGGCCGACCCCGCCGCATCTGGCGGGAACGGACGAGGTCGGTGCCGCTGACACCGAACCGGACTGGTGGAGCACGGACGTACCCCGGGCACGACCGGGGGACGAGCTGGTGCCGGGGTTCAGGGGCGGGGTGGAGATCCCGGAGCTGCTGAAGCCGCCCCTCGATGACGAGGACGATGACGAGGCCAAGGAGGAGGACGAGGAGGGGGACGGGGCCGAGGCGCCGACGCCGCGGAGCCGCTTCGCCCGCCTCGTACGGTTCCGGCGGCGCGAGGCCCTCGTGCCGGCCGTCGAACCGGCCCCGGAAGCCGGCGCCGCGGGCCGCCGCCGCTTCCGTCTCGGGAGCCCGGTCCTTGTGCTGGCCGCGCTGCTGCTGCTCGGGGGCGCCGCCTTCGGCTCGCTCGTCGCCCTCGCGGTGGGCTGGCTCCTCGCCTACGCCTCCCGGCGGCTCACCCGCACCGAGGCCCGGTGGGCGGTCGTCATCCTGCCGGGGCTCGTGCTCACGGCGGGCGCCGTCTGGCTCTGGGGCCGGGTCGAGGGCCGGTGGGGTCTGCCGATCGCTCCGGGCGGCGAGGCGATGGGCGCGGCGCTGTCGGAGACCTGGCCGTGGGTGCTGCGCACGGCGGCCATCACCTCAGCGGCCTTCCTCCTCTGGCGCTCCCGCCGCCACACCTGAGCCCTGGGGAGGCCTGCGGCCGGCCTCCGCGCGCGGGGGGCGTCGCCAGGGCCAACAGTGTGTGCACCCCGGCGCCGCGCTCGGAGGGACGTGCGGAGGTGGGAACGTGCGGGCGTGGGGGTGGAGAGGCGTACGGGCATACGCAGGCAGGCTCGGCTCGGTCCGAGCAGCGGCCCGATTCGAACAGCCGGGCACAATGGCCCGCATGACTTCCGCCCCTTCCGCCCCACTGACCGCGCTCACCGTCGGCTTCGACCTCGACATGACGCTGATCGACTCCCGCCCCGGCATCAAGGCCGCCTACCAGGCGTTCTCCGCCGAGACGGGCGTCGCGATCGACGCCGATCTGGCCGTCTCGCGGCTCGGGCCGCCGCTCCAGCACGAGCTGGCGCACTGGTTCCCGGCCGAGGAGATCGACGAGAGGGTCGTGCAGTACCGGGCGCTCTACCCGGCGTACGCGATCACGCCGTCGCTCGCGATGCCCGGCGCCCGGGATGCGATTCAGGCCGTTCGGGAGGCCGGCGGCCGGGCGATCGTCGTCACCGCCAAGAACGAGCCGCACGCCAGGCTCCACCTCACCCACCTCGGCATCGACCCGGACGCCGTCATCGGGGGCCTGTGGGCCGAGGGCAAGGCGGAGGCGCTGCGTGAGCACGGCGCGGCCGTGTACGTCGGCGACCACATCGGCGACGTGCGCGGCGCCGCGCACGCGGGCGCCGTGTCGGTGGCCGTGGCCACCGGCCCGTGCGACGAGGCGGAGCTGCGGACCGCCGGCGCGGACGTCGTCCTGCCCGACCTGACGGAGTTCCGTGCCTGGCTGGCGGGGTACCGGGCCCGGGAGGCGTCCTACCGGCCCTGAGCGGACACGGTCCTCGCCTGACGCCGCTGGGCCGCGATCGAGCGCAGTACACCGGCGCCCGCGACCAGGAAACCGACGCCCATCAGCATGCACACCGCGTACGCGACGGGCGGGAACGGATCGGTCCCCAGGAACAGCGGGGCGACGGTGACCAGCGTGGCCACCGCGCCGATGATGAAGACGATCGCACCGGCGCGGACGAGCCCGTCACCCGGAGCGGTCTCGCCCGCCGGGGCCGAAAGGGTTTCATTACGCATTCGGCCAGGGTAGTTCCCAGGCCGAAGGAACAAACCGGCGACGTCTTGTCAGCAGCCGGAAGCCCATTAGCCTTGGTGCCGGCGGGTCGGGAGACCCGCTGTATCGCTCTCCAGGCCGGAATCCCGGCGCACCCATCGAGTACGAGGACGAGGACAGACGTGCCTACCGGCAAGGTCAAGTGGTTCAACAGCGAGAAGGGCTTCGGCTTTCTCTCCCGCGACGACGGCGGCGACGTCTTCGTCCACTCGTCGGTGCTCCCTGCCGGAGTCGACGCCCTGAAGCCGGGGCAGCGTGTGGAGTTCGGGGTCGTGGCCGGGCAGCGCGGCGATCAGGCGCTCTCCGTCACGGTTCTCGACCCGACCCCGTCCGTCGCCGCGGCGCAGCGCCGTAAGCCCGACGAACTGGCGTCCATCGTCCAGGACCTGACGACGCTCCTGGAGAACATCACGCCGATGCTGGAGCGCGGCCGGTACCCCGACAAGGTGCAGGGCAAGAAGATCGCGGGCCTGCTGCGAGCGGTGGCCGACCAGCTCGACGTGTGAGGTCCCGGTCGTTCCCACGGGCCGGGGGCCGGGGGTCGAGGCCCTAGGGGAACGCCAGCGCGTCCGGGCCGAGGGGCGGTACGAGCCCCTCGGCCGCGGCGCGCGTGAGCAGACCGCGGACCGCCGCGTAGCCGTGCTCGCCGAGGTCGGCGGTGAACTCGTTCACGTACAGCCCGATGTGCTGGTCGACCACCGCCGGGTCCATCTCCTGCGCGTGCTCCAGGACGTACGGGCGGGAGACGGCCGGGTCGTCCCAGGCCATCCGTACCGACGCGCGGGCCGCGTCCGCGAGGCGCCGCAGCGTGTCCGCGCCCAGCGAGCGCTTGGCGATGATCGCGCCGAGCGGGATCGGCAGGCCGGTGGTCTCCTCCCAGTGCGCGCCCATGTCGGCGAGCGCGTGGAGGCCGTAGTTCTGGTACGTGAACCGGGCCTCGTGGATGACCAGGCCCGCGTCGACCTTGCCGTCGCGTACGGCCGGCATGATCTCGTGGAACGGCAGGACCACGATCTCGCCGACGCCCTCGGGGACCACGTCGGCGGCCCACAGCCGGAAGAGCAGATAGGCGGTCGAGCGCTCGCTCGGCACCGCCACGGTCTTCCCCGTGAGGTCGACCCCCGGCTCGCGGGTGAGGACCAGCGGGCCGCAGCCCCGGCCCAGGGCGCCGCCGCAGGGCAGCAGCGCGTACTCGTCGAGGACCCAGGGCAGTACGGCGTACGAGACCTTCAGCACGTCGTACGAGGACGAGCCGCTCTCCGCCCATCCGTTGGTGAGGTCGATGTCGGCGAAGGTCACGTCGAGCCGGGGCGCGCCGGGGACGCGGCCGTGCGCCCAGGCGTCGAAGACGAAGGTGTCGTTCGGGCAGGGCGAGTACGCGATCTTGAGCTTGGGCGTCATGGGGCGGGCTCCACGAAGACGGAGTGGCTGAGCAGCTGGAAGGTGTACCGCAGCGAGTCCATGGCCTGGCCGATCCGCCAGGCGGCCCGGTCGCGCGGTCCGACGGCGTTGGAGACGGCGCGGATCTCGACGACGGGCACGCCGTGGGCGGCGGCCGCCTCGGCCACGCCGAAGCCCTCCATCGCCTCGGCGGCGGCGCCGGGGTGACGCCTCGCCAGTTCGGCGGCGCGCTCGGCGGTGCCGGTGACGGTGGAGACGGTGAGCACGGGCCCGACGGTGTGGCGTTGCGCGCCGCCGGTGAGCGCCGCGGAGATCCGCGCGGTCAGCCACTCCGGCACCCGGTGCACGGACCGCCCGAAGCCGAGCTCCTCGACGGCCAGATACCCGTCGGGCGTCTGCGCCCCGAGGTCGGCCCCGACGATCGAATCGGACACGACGACGGCCCCGAGCGGCGCGCCGGGCGGGAACCCGCCACCGATCCCGGCGGAGATGACGAGGTCGTACGGCCCGGGGGGCGGGGGCGCGGGGACCTTGGCGGGGGCCGACGGGTGGGGCCCGGGGCCCGGCGGGGTAGCGCCGGGCGCGGCCGTGGGGCCCCCCGGCCCGGCGATCGGCTGGGGCGTCGTGGCCCAGGGGGCCGTCCCGCCAGGGCGGTCCGGCCAGGCCTCCTCGCGGGAGGCCCAGGCGAGGGCGGTCGCGGTGGCGACCCCGGCCGCTGCCGGGCCGACGCCGGCGACGAGGACGTCGACGACGGGGCGGAGAGGCGTGGCAGGCGTGCGCGACCCGGCGACCGGTGTCGGGACCGGCTCAGCGCCCGGGCTACGGAACGCGTCGACCGGTGTCGGGATCGGCCCCTCGCCCGGTCTGGGGGTCGTGTCCGCGTGGCGGCGGAGGACGAAGCCGCCCGGGAGCGGGTGGTCGCCCGAGCCCGGGCCGCCGAAGGCGAGGCCGCGGGCGACGGAGTCCGCCTCCGCCGCCACGGCCGTCACGATCAGGATCCGGTGGAACACCGGAGGATCAGGAGTCCTTCTTCAGCGCGAAGTGCCAGATGCCGGTCAGCTTCTTGCCGTCGGTCTCGACCAAGGTGACCTGGGTGTCGTTGGGCGCCTCGCCGGTCTGGCTGGAGAAGAAGGCGCTGGCCGGAATGGTCCGGTACGTCTTCTTGTACGGCTCCTGCTCAGCGGCCTGGCCACCGAGGAAGATGGTCCAGCCCTTCTCGGCGATCTCCGGGTCGACACCGAACCGGATCTTGTCGTCCATGGAGACCGTGAGGGTCTTCTCGGCCTTCTTGTTGAGGCACTGCTGGATCTGCGACTCCTTGATGGCTTCGCCGTCGTTGTAGCAGGCGGCCTCGGAGTGGACGGAGTCGGTCCCGACCGTCAGGGTCGCGAGCGGAGTCGGCTTGTCGCAGGCGGAGAGTACGAGGAGCCCGGCGGAGACGGCCCCGAGGGCGACGGCGGCCCGGCGGCGCGAGCCGGTGAAGAACGCAACGGTCATGGCCCGAAGGCTATCGGGCGTGTCGAGCTGCGCCACGCGGGGGTGCGGCGCGCCGCGTTTTCCGTCCCGCCCGGCCCACCCGGCCCCATGTCCCGGCCCCACCGAGTCTCACGGCCCGGCCCGCCGAGTCCCACGTCCCGGCCCCACCGGCGAGGCCACCCGCCCCGCCGCCCAGCGGCGCTACGCGGGCCGCCGGAGCGGGAGCGGTCCGCGGGCCGCCCCGAGGAGGCCGCGGACCGCGAGAAGGGCGCCCAGGGCGAGGATGCCCGCCGCCACGGACATGCCCACCGTGCCGTTCAGCGGCAGCGCGATGCCGATCGCGCCGCCCACGACCCACGCCATCTGGAGCAGCGTCTCCGAGCGGGCGAACGCCGACGTGCGGACCACCTCCGGCACGTCCCGCTGGATCAGCGCGTCCAGCGAGAGCTTCGACAGCGCCTGGGTGAGGCCCGCCACCGCACCGAGGACCGCCACCATCACCCCGCCGAAGAACACCGCCGTACAGATCGCCGCGCCGAGCACCAGTGTGATCATCGTGGCGATGATCACTTCCGGGCCGTGGCCGCGTTCACGCAGCAGCGAGCCGACCGCCGTGCCGCACGCGTTCCCGACGCCGGCCGCCACGGCCACCACCGCCAGCGACACCGCGGCGCTCTGGCCCCCGAGCGGATGCTCGCGCAGCAGGAACGCCAGGAAGAAGATCAGGAACCCGGCGAGCATCCGCTGGGCCGCGTTGGCCTGGAGGCCGTGCAGCACGGACGGTCCGACCGTCCGCAGGCTCGGCTTCTTCTCGCCGTGCGTCAGCAGGTGCGCCCGGCGCTCACCCTTCGCCGAATCGACCTTGTGCGGCATCCGGAACGCCCAGAACGCGCCCAGCAGGAACAGCGCGCACGCCCCGTACAGCGGCCACGCGGGCCCGATCTGCTGGAGCCCCGCGCCCGCCGGCGCGGCGATCCCGGTGGCGAGGAGCCCCGCGAGCGTGACCCGGGAGTTGGCTCTGACCAGCGAGAAGCCGTGCGGCAGCAGGCGGGGCACGACCGCGCTGCGGACCACCCCGTACGCCTTGGAGGCCACGAGCACGCCCAGCGCCGCCGGATACAGCTCAAGCCCGCCCGTGGCCACCGCCGCGGACATGGTGAGGGCGAGGACCGCCCGGGTGAGCATCGCCCCCGCCATCGCCGCCCGCCGCCCGTGCGGGATGCGGTCCAGGAGGGGCCCGACGACCGGGGCGAGCAGCGTGAAGGGGGCCATCGTGATCGCCAGGTAGAGCGCGACCCGGCCGCGTGCCTCGTCCGTCGGTACGGAGAAGAAGACCGTGGACGCCAGCGCCACGGTGATCATCACATCACCGGCGCCGTTCACCGCGTGCAGCTCGATCAGCTTGCCCAGGCCGGATTCGCCCGCGCCGTGCGCGTGGGTCGCCTTCCTGATCCCCTTCGCCGTGCCGGTGAAGGGCAGGTGCAGGGCGCGCCCGACCGACCGGCCCGCTCTCCGGAGCGGCCCGGCATGATCGTGGGATCGTGCGGTCGACCGTGCGGCTGCCACTCCGTCATAGTGCCCCACGCCCCTCCCGTACGAACCGAAGCGCGGCCCGGCGATCTTCTCGGGTCCTCTCCGGGCCCCCGGCGACCTTCTTCGCTCCTCTTCGGGCCCGTCCCGGCGTCCGCGATACGGGCCACTTGGGACGGGCAGGTGGGCGGCGGGCGGCGGAGGGGGTAGCGTGCGTAGCGCGCCACCGGCGGAAGTTCTCGGCCGCGCGCCTCTTCGGCATCCCGCAGAATGGATGACGATAGGTGTGCCCGAGACACGCGAGACATGTCGGGTGCGGACGTCGATGCGGCCCCCCGGTCCGCTCCGCCCGCCGCCCGGTGATATCGCTCCCGCTCCTCGGCCGGCGCACCCGTGAGACGGCGTAGGAGAGAAGCGAGACCTGTGAGTGCTGCGACGACGCGAAGCCGTACCCCGCGTACCCCCGACCGCCTGTGCGCCGAGGCGGTAGACCTCGCGCGGGAGGCCGCCGAGGAGGCCGCCGCCCCCGGCATCGTGGGGGAGCATGTCGAGGTCGTCGCGGAGGGCGACCGGGTCGTCACGCACTTTTTCGAGTGCGAGGAGCCCGGCTACCGCGGCTGGCGCTGGGCGGTGACGGTCACCCGAGCCTCCCGGGCCAAGAACGTCACCCTCGACGAGACCGTCCTGCTGCCCGGCCCCGACGCGCTCCTCGCACCCGAGTGGGTGCCGTGGAGCGAGCGTCTGCGGCCCGGCGACATGGGACCGGGCGACCTGCTGCCCACGGAACAGGACGACCTGCGCCTGGAGCCCGGCTACACCGGTGAGGACGCCCCGCCGCCGAACTCCGTCGTCTCGGAGGACATGGCGGAGCACCTCGACGCCGAGGACGCCGAGATCGTCTCCCGTACGCCGTCCAGGGGCGCGATCGCCGCCGTCGCCGAGGAGCTCGGCCTGCGGCGGGCGCGCGTGCTGTCCCGGTACGGGCTGCACGTCGCGGCGGACCGCTGGGAGGAGGCCTTCGGCGCGAAGACGCCGATGGCGCAGGCCGCACCGGCGTCCTGCGAGTCCTGCGGGTTCCTGCTGCCGCTGCCCGGCTCCCTGAAGCAGGCGTTCGGCGTGTGCGCCAACGAGTTCTCCCCGGCGGACGGGCGGGTCGTGTCCCTCTCGTACGGCTGCGGCGGGCACTCCGAGGCGGCGGTCATGCCGAAGCCCCCGCGCCCGGCGCCGCCGGTGCACGACTCGATGGCGGCGGACGAGTTCCCGCTCCGGCCGGCCAAGGACTCCGGCTCGGTCACGGAACCCGACGGCACCCCGGAGGACCTGGGCCACTCGTAGGCTCCCCGCCCGCCGAGGGACCTCCCACCCGCACCCGTCGCGTCCCTTCGTCCCGCCGCGGGGCGTGGGCCCGCGCCGGGGCCGTCGGGCCGGCGGGGGTGGCCCTCGGCGCAGGACCGGCGCTGGTCGCGGTACCTTCGGGCCCCTGCCCCATACCGTTCCGCAGAGTGGAGTCAGACGTGAGCGTCAGCGTCAGGACGTCGACCGACGGAGCCGACCCCTTCGGTACCGCCCGGCTGCGGCGGGGCGTGCTCGATGCCTGGGGGGCCGGGCCCGCCCGGTTCCGGGAGGACGCCAACGCCGAGGAGGATCTCGCCCTCGGCGGCTACCGCGACCGTCTCGTCGTCGAACTCGCCCAGAACGCCGCCGACGCCGCCCGCCGCGCGGGCGTCACCGGCCGCCTCCGCCTCACCCTCCACCCGGCGGGCCCCGACGCCCCCGCCGTCCTCGCGGCCGCCAACACCGGTGCGCCGCTGGACGCCACCGGTGTCGAGTCGCTCTCCACCCTGCGCGCCTCCGCCAAGCGCGAGCACGACACCACCGCCGTCGGCCGCTTCGGCGTCGGTTTCGCCGCCGTCCTCGCCGTCAGCGACGAGCCCGCCGTCCTCGGCCGCCACGGCGGCGTCCGCTGGTCCCTCGCCGAGGCCCGCGAACTGGCCGCCGACGCCGCCCGCCACAGCCCCGGCCTCGGTGACGAGCTGCGCCGCCGCGACGGCCACGTGCCCCTGCTGCGGCTTCCGCTGCCCGCCGAGGGCACCGCGCCCGACGGTTATGACACCGTCGTCGTCCTGCCGCTGCGCGACGCCGCCGCCGTCGACCTCGCCGAGCGGCTCCTCGACTCGATCGACGACGCCCTGCTCCTCACCCTGCCCGGCCTCGCCGAGATCGTCGTGGAGACCGGGAACGGTGTCCGGGTCCTCAAGCGCTCCGAGGACGAGGGGTACGTCCGCATCGAGGACACCGCCTCCCCGGCCGGCGTCCACCGCTGGCGGACCGTCAGCCACGACGGCCCGCTCGACCCCGTCCTCCTCAAGGACCGGCCCGTCGAGGAGCGGCTGCGCCCGTACTGGACGGTGACCTGGGCCGTCCCCGTGGACGGCGAGGGCGCCCCGCAGTTCCCCCGTACCGCGTCCGTCGTCCACGCGCCGACCCCCACCGACGAACCGCTCGGCCTGCCCGCCCTGCTGATCGCCTCGCTGCCGCTGGACACCGCCCGGCGCCACCCGGCGCCCGGCCCGCTCACCGACTTCCTGGTCGAGCGCGCGGCCGACGCGTACGCCGAACTCCTCGCCGACTGGCAGCCCGTGACGGTCGCCACGATCGACCTGGTGCCCGGCCCGCTCGGGAAGGGCGCCCTGGACGGCGAGCTGCGCGCCGCGATCCTGCGGCGGCTGCCGCGCGTGGCGTTCCTGGCGCCCGCGGCCCCCTCCGAGGAACTGCCCGCGCTGCGGCCCGTGGAGGCGGAGGTGGTGGAGGGCGCGGGCGCGGACACCGTCGCCGTGCTCTCGGAGGTCTTCCCCACGCTGCTGCCGGCCGGCCTGGAGCGGCGGCCCGAGCTGCGCAACCTGGGCGTCGGGCGGGTGCCGCTGACGGAGGCGATCGACCGGCTCGCCGGGGTGGACCGGGCGCCGTCGTGGTGGTGGCGGCTGTACGACTCCCTCGCGGGCGTGGACCCGGACCGGCTGACCGGCCTGCCCGTGCCGCTGGCGGCCCCGGCCGGCAGCGCGGGCCAGGAGGCGTACGGCAGCGCGGGCCAGGAGGCGTACGGCACCGATCCGGAGGCGCCGGCCGCGCCCGCCGCCCGGGTGCGTACCACCATCGGGCCCCGGCACGTGCTGCTGCCCCAGGACCGCACCCCGGCCGACCTCACCCGCCTCGGGCTCAAGGTCGCCCACCCGGAGGCCGCCCACCCCCTCCTGGAGAAGCTCGGCGCCCTGCCCGCCACGCCTCGCGCGGTGCTGACGACGCCGCAGGTAAGGGCCGCGGTCGCCGCGTCCCTTGACGCGGGGGAGATCTGGGACGAGGACGCCGACACCCTGGACGCCGACGAGCTGGCCGAGACCGTCCTCGCGCTCGTACGGGACGCGGAGCTGGAACCGGGCGACGAGCCGTGGCTCGGCGCGCTGGCCCTGCCCGACGAGGACGGGGAGATGGCGCCCGCGGGCGAACTGGTGCTGCCCGGCAGCCCCTTCGCCGCCGTGATGCGCGAGGGCGAACTCGCCCTCTGCGACGCCGAACTGGCCGAACGCTGGGGCGAGCAGCCGCTGGCCGCCTGCGGGGTGCTCGCGAACTTCGCCCTCGTCCGGGCCACCGACCTGGTCCTCGACCCGGACGAACTGGAACCCCGGGAAGGGGACTTCGCCGAGCCCGACGACGCCGGACTGCTCGACGCGGTTGACGTGTGGTGCGAGGACGTCCTCGACCGGCTCCCCGACTCGCCGGTGCCCCCGGTGGCGACCGAGATCGTCGCCGTACGGGACCTGGACCTGGTCGACGACGACGCCTGGCCGCAGGCGCTGGCCCTGCTCGCCCGGCCGCCGCTGCGGGACGCGCTCACCCAGCCCGTACGGGTGCTGCTGCCGGACGGGACGACCGAGACCGTACGGCCGTACACCGCGTGGTGGCTGCGCGACCACCCCGTCCTGGACGGCCGCCGCCCGGCGGGTCTGCGGGCCGCGGGCACGGACCCGCTGCTCATCGGCCTGTACGACTCCGCCGACGCGACCGGCTTCGAGGACGAGCAGGTGCTGCGGGCCCTGGGGGTGCGCACCTCGGTCGCCGCGCTCCTCGACGAGCCGGGCGGCGCGGCCGAGCTCCTGGCCCGCCTCGCCGACCCGGAGCGTGAGGTGAGCGGCGCCCAGCTGCACGCCCTCTACACCGCGCTCGCCGACCTGGACCCCGACCAGGTCACCCTCCCGGACGAGCTGCGGGCGGTCGTGGACGGCGAGCTGGTGGTCGTGGACGCCTCCGACGCCCTGGTCGCCGACGCCCCCGACCTGCTGCCGCTCACCGACGGGCTGCCCCTGCTGCCGGTCTCCCTGTCCCGCGCGGCCGACCTGGCGGAGCTGTTCCAGGTCAGCCGCCTGAGCGAGGCCGTCGACGCCGAGGTGACCACGGTCGGCGAGGAGCACGACGTCCCGTCCTCGGTGCACGCCCTCCTCGGCCCGGCGACCCCGGACTCGTACATCGAGCACGAGGAACTCCACGCCGGCGGCGTCGAACTGGACTGGCGCCAGACCCCGGACGGCACCATCCACGCGGCGACGCTGGAGGGCGTGGCGGCCGGCCTGGCCTGGGCGGCGGGCCAGTGGCCCCGCCGTTTCGAGGTGGCGGCGCTCCTGGAGGACCCGTCCCGCACGGCGGAACTGGCGCGGGACCGCTGGTTCGACTGAGTCCCGGCCCCGTCACGCCGGGAACTTCCGGTCCACCCAGCGCCACGCGAACTCCAGCACCCCCGCTCCCGCCGCCGCGACCGCCACCGCCGCCCACGGCATCGTCACGCCCACCAGCTTCAGCGCGAAGAAGTCCTGGAGCCAGGGCACCACGAGGACCAGCAGGAAGCCGCCGGCCATCGTGGCGACCAGGCACAGGCGCCACCAGGTGTAGGGGCGGGCGACGATCGCGAGGACCCACAGGGAGACCAGGAAGAGGGTCAGGGTCGCCGCGCTCGTCTCGGCGTCGAGGGCGCCGGGGCCGGTGTAGTGGGAGCGGGCGAGCAGGTACGTGGTGAAGGTGGCCGCCGCCGCGACGACGCCCGCCGGGATCGCGTACCGCATCACCCGCTTCACGAAGTGCGGCCTCGCCCGCTCCTTGTTGGGGGCCAGCGCGAGGAAGAAGGCGGGCACGCCGATGGTGAGCGTCGACAGCAGGGTCAGGTGCCTCGGCAGGAACGGGTACTCGACCTGGGAGCAGACCACCAGGATGGCGAGGAGGACCGAGTAGACGGTCTTCGTCAGGAAAAGGGTCGCCACGCGCGTGATGTTGCCGATCACCCGGCGGCCCTCGGCCACCACCGACGGCAGCGTGGCGAAGGAGTTGTTCAGGAGGACGATCTGGGCGACGGCCCGGGTCGCCTCGGAGCCCGAGCCCATGGCGACGCCGATGTCGGCGTCCTTGAGCGCGAGGACGTCGTTCACACCGTCGCCGGTCATGGCGACGGTGTGCCCGTGCGACTGGAGGGCGCCGACGATGTCCCGCTTCTGCTGCGGGGTGACCCGCCCGAAGACGGCGCCCTCGTCGAGCGCCTCGGCCATCTCCTCCCGCTCGGCGGGCAGCTGCCGCGCGTCGAC
Source organism: Streptomyces sp. NPDC003027 (assembly GCF_053591435.1). Lineage (NCBI taxonomy): Bacteria > Bacillati > Actinomycetota > Actinomycetes > Kitasatosporales > Streptomycetaceae > Streptomyces > Streptomyces sp. NPDC003027. Next base: position 266,379 of record NZ_JBSFTU010000003.1, on the reverse strand, counting down.
GGTGTTCTCGGCGCCGGACAGGCCGAGCTTTCCGGCGACCGCGCCGACGGAGACCGCGTTGTCGCCGGAGATGACCTTGGCGGCCACGTTCTGGTCGGCGAAGTAGGCGAGGGTCTCGGCCGCGTCGGGCCGCAGCCGCTGTTCGAGGACGACGAGGGCGGTGGGCCGCGCCTCGTCGGCGACGGCGGGGGAGTCGAGCTCGCGGGTCGTCCGGGCGAGGAGCAGGACGCGGAGCCCCTGTTCGTTGAGGTGGTCGATCTCGGCGAGGGCCGAGTCCCCCTCGGGCAGGAGCACATCCGGCGCGCCGAGCAGCCAGGAGGAGCTCTCGCCGTTGCCCTCGCTGAACGCGGCGCCGCTGTACTTGCGGGCGGAGGAGAAGGGCAGCGCCTCGGTGCAGCGCCACTCCTCGGCGTCCGGGTAGGCGTCGATGACGGCCTGGAGGGAGGCGTTGGGGCGGGGGTCGGACTCGCCGAGGGCGCCGAGGACCTTGCGTACGTACTCCTCGTCCGCGCCGTTCAGCGGGCGCAGCTCCGTGACGTCCATGCCGCCCTCGGTGAGCGTGCCCGTCTTGTCGAGGCAGACGACGTCGACGCGGGCGAGGCCCTCGATCGCGGGCAGTTCCTGCACGAGGCACTGCTTGCGGCCGAGGCGGATCACTCCGATCGCGAAGGCGACGGAGGTGAGCAGGACGAGCCCCTCCGGGATCATCGGGACGATGCCGCCGACGGTCCGGGCGATGGAGTCCTTGACGTTGGTGTCCTTGACGACGAGCTGGCTGATGATGAGGCCGATCGCGGTCGGGACCATCATCCAGGTCACGTACTTGAGGATGGTGGAGATGCCGGAGCGCAGCTCGGAGTGGACGAGCGTGAAGCGGGAGGCCTCCTCGGCGAGCTGGGCGGCGTACGCCTCGCGGCCGACCTTGGTGGCGGTGAACGCGCCGCCGCCCGCGACCACGAACGAGCCCGACATGACGGGGTCGCCGGGCTTCTTCACCACGGGGTCGGCCTCGCCGGTGAGCAGGGACTCGTCGATCTCCAGGCTGTCCGCCTCGGCCACCTCGCCGTCGACGACGACCTTGTCGCCGGGGCCGAGTTCGATCAGGTCGCCGAGGACGATCTCGGAGGTGGAGACGGCGGCGGTGACTCCGTCGCGCCGGACGGTGGGTTTCGCCTCGCCGATGACGGCGAGTCCGTCGAGGGTCTTCTTGGCGCGGAGCTCCTGGACGATGCCGATGGCGGTGTTGGCGATGATCACGAAGCCGAAGAGGCTGTCCTGGATCGGCGCGACGAAGAGCATGATCACCCAGAGCACGCCGATGATCGCGTTGAAGCGGGTGAGGACGTTGCCGCGGATGATGTCCGTGGTGGAGCGGCTGGAGCGGACGGGTACGTCGTTGACCTCGCCGCGGGCGACGCGTTCGGCGACCTCGGCGGAGGTCAGTCCGGCGGCGCGGTGCACGACGGGGGGCGCTGTCGCCGCGCTCTCCCCGCCGCCCGTGCCGGTATCGATCTTCGCCCGCTGAGTCATGGTTCCGACGGTACGGCCGGAATGGGGCGTTCACCCGCCGGGAGCCGGAAGATCGGACCGGGGGAGGACGGGGGATGGTCCGGAGGTACTACGGGGTGCCGCCCGTCCCACCTACGGGGTCGGGGTCAGGCCTCCGGGTCCCGTCCGGCCTCGACCCGCTTGATGGCCGCGTCGCGCTTGCGGACGTACCAGATGCCGATCAGACCGAGGCCCGCGCCGGCCAGGCAGGTCCAGATCCACCAGGTCAGGTCGCGGTCGTCGAACCAGCCGTAGAAGGGGACCTGGACGAGGAAGAGCGCGAACCAGAGGATCGTGCCGCCGGTGATGGTGCCGACGACGGGCCCCTCCAGGGGTTCCGGTGCCTCGTGCTTGGGGGTCCACTTCGCCATGCCAGTCAGTGTAGGTGTCCGCTCGCGGGGTCTACGCGCGGAGATGGACGGCCGTTCGTTCATGTGTTCATACTGAAACGGTTTGCCTCTGGCGGGTTTCCTTTGTACGAACCGCCAAATAGCACCCTCGAAGAGGAACCCCCCACATGAGCACCACGGCCGCCGCCAAGGCCACCGCCCCCGAGCCAGGCACCCCCCGCGGGCCGGTGTCGGGGCTCGACCGCTTCTTCAAGATCTCCGAGCGCGGCTCGACCGTCGCCCGCGAGGTCCGTGGCGGCTTCGCCACCTTCTTCGCGATGGCCTACATCATCGTGCTGAACCCGATCATCCTCGGCAGCGCCAAGGACATGTACGGGCATCAGCTCGACGGCGGCCAGCTCGTCACCGCGACCGTCCTCACGGCGGCCTTCTCGACGCTCCTCATGGGTGTGATCGGCAACGTCCCGATCGCGCTCGCGGCCGGCCTCGGCGTCAACACGGTCGTGGCCCTCCAGCTCGCGCCCAGGATGTCCTGGCCCGACGCGATGGGCATGGTCGTCCTCGCCGGCATCGTCGTGATGCTGCTGGTGGCCACGGGACTGCGCGAGCGCGTGATGAACGCGGTCCCGCTCGGCCTGCGCAAGGGCATCGCGATCGGCATCGGCCTGTTCATCATGCTCATCGGCCTCGTCGACTCCGGCTTCGTCTCCCGTATCCCCGACGCCGCGCACACCACCGTCCCGCTCCAGCTCGGCGGCGGCGGCCACCTCACCGGCTGGCCGGTCCTGGTCTTCGTCCTGGGCGCCCTGCTGACCCTCGCCCTGATCATCCGCAAGGTGCCGGGCGCGATCCTCATCTCCATCGTCGTGATGACGATCGCCGCGATGGTGATCAACGCCGTGGCCACCGTCCCGTCCTGGGGCCTGACCACCCCGACCTGGCCCGGCAACCCGGTCGCCTCGCCCGACTTCGGTCTGGTCGGTGAGGTGAGCCTGTTCGGCGGCTTCGAGAAGGTCGGCGTCCTGACCGGCTGCCTCTTCGTCTTCACCGTCCTGCTCTCCTGCTTCTTCGACGCCATGGGCACGATCCTGGGCGTCGGCGACGAGGCGAAGCTGGTGGACGAGGACGGCAACTTCCCCGGCATCAACAAGGTCCTGCTGGTGGACGGCCTGGCGGTCGCCTCCGGTGGTGCGACCTCCTCCTCGGCCACCACCTGCTTCGTGGAGTCCACGGCGGGCGTCGGCGAGGGCGCCCGCACGGGTCTCGCCTCGGTGGTGACCGGCGGCCTGTTCTCGGTGGCGCTGTTCCTCACGCCGCTGGCGACGATGGTCCCGTCCCAGGCGGCCACGCCCGCGCTGCTCGCGGTCGGCTTCCTCATCCTGGCCGGATCGGTCAAGGACATCGACTGGAGCGACTTCACCATCGCGGTGCCGGCGTTCCTGGCGATGGTGATGATGCCGTTCACGTACTCGATCACGAACGGCATCGGCATCGGCTTCATCGCGTTCAGCGTGCTGCGGCTCGCCGCGGGCCGGGGCCGCGAGGTCCCGGTGGCGATGTACGTCGTGTCGGCGGTGTTCGTCTTCTCCTACGCGATGCCGGCGCTCGGCCTCACGTAGCCCGCAACCGCGCAGCCCGCGACGGGTTCGGCCTCACGTGGGCCGCGTCAGCCCGTAGAACTTCTCCGTCTCGTCGACGGCGGTCTGGAACCGCTCGTCGAAGTCATCGCGAATGAGCGTCCGGACGACATAGTCCTGGACGCTCATTCCGCGTTTGGCGGCATGTCCCCTGAGCCGGTCGAGCAGCTCACCGTCGATGCGCAGGCTGAGCACGGTCGATCCCATGCCCGTCAGGGTCGCCGCACGGACGCGCCCGTCGCGTCACTTTCCGGAGGCATCTCACTCGTACGGGTGACACAGGTGGGCGCCACCATTCCGGATGGTATTTAGCGAGAGTAATGAGTTATGCTAATGAACATGCCTGACCTGTCCCACGGCACCGCAGACGACGTCGCGGCCGTGAACGCGCTCCGCTCCTCCGTCATGCGGCTGAGCCGACGCCTCAAGCACCAGCGCGTCGACGAATCACTGAGCCCGACCGAGATGTCGGTGCTCGGCACGCTGTCGCTCTGCGGCTCGGCCACCCCCGGCGAGCTGGCCCGCAAGGAGCACGTCCAGCCGCCGTCGATGACCCGGATCGTCGCGCTCCTCGAAGCCAAGGGCCTGGTCAGGCTGGAGCCCCATCCCGACGACCGCCGGCAGAAGGTCGTCAGCCAGACCGAGCGGGCCGAGGCCATGCTCGAGGAGTCCCGCCGCAAGCGGAACGCCTGGCTGGCCACCCTCGCCGAAAGTCTGGACGAGGACGAGTGGGCCAAGCTGCGCGCCGCCGCCCCCGTCCTGGAGAAGCTCGCACACCTGTAGACATCCGACTGGACATCCCGACGCCGAGGAGGCGACGCACTTTGAGTACGGGACCCGGAGCAGACTCCGCACCCGTCCACAAAACCGACACCGACACCCGTGGGCGGGGGGAAACTTTCTCCTCACTCCGCATACGCAACTACCGGCTCTTCTTCACCGGCGCCATCGTCTCCAACACCGGCACCTGGATGGCCCGGATCACCCAGGACTGGCTGGTGCTCAGCCTCACCGGCTCCGCCGCCGCCGTCGGCATCACGACGGCGCTCCAGTTCCTGCCGATGCTGCTCTTCGGCCTGTACGGCGGTGTCATCGCCGACCGCTACCCCAAGCGGCGCATCCTCCTGATCAGCCAGGCCGCCCTCGGCCTCTGCGGACTCGCGCTCGCCGCCCTGACCCTCTCCGGACACGTCCAGGTCTGGCACGTCTACCTCGTCGCCTTCCTGCTCGGCATGGTCACCGTCGTCGACAACCCGACCCGGCAGTCCTTCGTCTCCGAGATGGTCGGCCCCGGCCAGCTGCGCAACGCCGTCTCGCTGAACTCCGCCAACTTCCAGTCCGCCCGGCTGGTCGGCCCGGCCGTCGCCGGTCTGCTGATCGCCACCGTCGGCAGCGGCTGGTCGTTCCTCCTCAACGGCCTGTTCTTCCTCGCCCCGCTCACCGGCCTGCTGCTGATGCGCCCCGCGGAGTTCCACAAGGTGGAGCGGGCGCCGCGCGGCAAGGGCCAGCTGCGCGAGGGACTGCGGTACGTCGCGGCGCGGCCGGACCTGATCTGGCCGATCGTCCTCGTGGGCTTCGTCGGCACCTTCGGGTTCAACTTCCCGATCTGGCTGACCGCCTTCGCCGACGACGTCTTCCACGTCGGCGCCGGGACGTACGGCTTCCTCAACACCCTCATGGCGGCCGGCTCGCTCGGGGGTGCCCTTCTCGCGGCCCGGCGCGGCAGCTCCCGGCTGCGGACGGTGGTGGGCGCGGCGGTGGTCTTCGGCCTCCTGGAGATCGCGGCCGCCTTCTCGCCGTCGTTCTGGCTCTTCGCGCTGCTGCTCGTCCCGATCGGCATGTTCGGCCTGACCGTCAACATCACCGCCAACTCGGCCGTGCAGCTGGCCACGGACCCGGTCATGCGGGGCCGCGTCATGAGCCTCTACATGATGGTCTTCGCCGGCGGCACCCCGATCGGCGCGCCGCTCCTCGGCTGGATCACCGACACCTACGGCGCCCGCGTCGGCTTCGCCACCGGCGGCGTGCTCTCCCTGACGGCGGCCGGCGTCGTCGGCCTGGTCCTGGCGCGGGTCGGCGGCCTGAAAATGTCCTTCACCTGGCACCACGGCCACCCCCAGGTCCGCTTCGTGGCCCGCGAACGCCTGGCGACGGCGGCGTAGTGCCCCTCCGGAGGGGGCGGCAGCCGGCCCCCGGCCCCTGGCCGGACCCGCCCCTCACCGGTGGACGGGCCGGGAGCTCCGGCGAACGCCACCGGGAGGCTGACAGACTTTCCCCATGAGGCTTTTCGCTGCCGTCCCGCTGCCCCGCGCCCAGGCCGACGAGCTCGCCCGCGTGGTCGACCGGCTGGGCCGCCTCCCCGGCGCCGAGCAGCTGCGCTGGACCTCCCGGCCCGGCTGGCACTTCACCCTCGCCTTCATGGGCGAGGTCGACGAGGGACTGCTTCCCGACCTCCGCGAGCGCCTCGCCCGCGCCGCCCGACGCACCGAGGCGTTCCCCCTGCGCCTCCACGGCGGCGGCCACTTCGGCCGGCGCGCACTGTGGGTGGGGGCCGCGGGCGGTCTCGACGAGCTGCGGCTGCTCGCCGAGCGCGCCGACGCCGCCGCCCGGCGGGCGGGCGTGGCGATGGGGGAGCACCGCCGCTACCAGGCCCACCTGACCATCGCCCGGCCCCGCGTGGACACGGACCTGCGCCCGTTCGTCGACGGGCTCGCGCCCTTCGAGGGCGCTCGCTGGCAGGTGCCGGAGCTGGTGCTCGTCCGCAGCCGCCTCCCGGCGGGCGGTGCGCCGGGAGAGCAGCCGCGGTACGAGGCGGTCGGCGCCTGGCCGCTCGGCGGGGCGGGTTAACCTCGAAGGGTGGACCCGAAAACCCGTAACCGGATCATGGCCGGCGTGCTCGTACTGATGTTCCTGATCGTCGCGGTGGCCTCCGTGGTCGGTTAGCGGACCCGCGGCCGCCGCCTACCAGGCGAACGCCTCCGGGGACGGCCCCGGCCCCGGGAAGACCTCGTCGAGCCCGGCCAGTACCTCCGGCGACAGCTCCAGCTCGACGGCCCGCAGGGCGCTGTCCAGCTGCTCGGGCGTGCGCGGGCCGACGATCGGTCCGGTCACCCCGGGCCGGGTGAGCAGCCAGGCCAGCGCCGCCTCGCCGGGCTCGAGTCCGTGCTTGTCGAGGAGATCCTCGTACGCCTGCACCTGCGCGCGTACGGAGGTGTTGGCCAGCGAGTCCGCCGACCGTCCCGCCGCCCGCCGCTTGCCCTCGCTCTCCTTCTTCAGGACTCCGCCGAGCAGTCCGCCGTGCAGCGGCGACCAGGGGATGACCCCGAGGCCGTACTCCTGGGCGGCCGGGATGACCTCCATCTCGGCGCGCCGCTCGGCGAGGTTGTAGAGGCACTGCTCGCTGACGAGCCCGACCATCCCGCGCCGGGCGGCGGCCTCGTTGGCCTGGGCGATCTTGTAGCCGGGGAAGTTCGAGGAGCCGGCGTAGAGGATCTTGCCCTGCTGGATCAGGACGTCGATGGCCTGCCAGATCTCGTCGAAGGGGGTCCGGCGGTCGATGTGGTGGAACTGGTAGACGTCGATGTAGTCCGTCCGCAGCCGCTTGAGGCTCGCCTCGACGGCGCGGCGGATGTTGAGGGCGGAGAGCCGGTCGTGGTTGGGCCAGACATGGTCGGCGTCGGCGGACATGTTGCCGTACACCTTGGTGGCGAGCACGGTCCTGTCGCGGCGGCCGCCGCCCTGGTCGAACCAGCTGCCGATGATCTCTTCGGTGCGGCCCTTGTTCTCGCCCCAGCCGTAGACGTTGGCGGTGTCGAAGAAGTTGATCCCCGCGCCGAGCGCGGCGTCCATGATCGCGTGGCTGTCGGCCTCGTCGGTCTGGGGTCCGAAGTTCATAGTGCCGAGGACGAGTCGGCTGACCTTGAGTCCGGTGCGTCCGAGCTGCGTGTACTTCATGGTTGTACAGCCAAGGCGTTGGAGTGCGCTCGAAGCAAGGGTTTGGATCCGGTCACCTCGCTCGTGCGGGTGAGTGGTGCCCGCGCGCGTTGAGCCGGCCCGGCCGGAGCGCTTCAATGCGGCCATGGGGCTGAGAAGCAGGGCGTGGACGGCGGCGGCGGCGCTGATGGCGGTGGTGGGAGCGGGTGTTCCAGGCGCGGGGTCGTCGGGGGCGGCCGGGAAGGTGCCGACGGTCTTCCTCGGTGACGCGTCGATCGGCAGCTACGGCATCGCCCCCGTCGACGGGGACGGGCTGCTGTGCGTACGGGCCGCGGAGAACCTGCCGGACGTGATCGAGGACCAGCTCGCCGACCAGGCGATCCTGCTCGACATCACGGCGGACGTCTCCTGCGCGGGCGCCCGGCTGAACCACGTCTGGGAGGAGCAGGACCTCGGCGGCGGGCTCACGGCCGCACCCCAGAAGCGGGCCCTGACGAAGGACACCCGGCTGGTGGTGGTGGGGCTGGGCGCGGAGACGGCGGGGCTCGACCGGGTGCTCGGACAGTGCTCGGCCCGGCTGCGCGGGACGGAGGGCGAGCTGCTGCCGGACGCTCCGGTGGACGCGAGGTCACCGGCGGGGGAGTGCGCCGCGTACTTCACGAACGGCGCGGGCGCCGCGTGGCTGGAGGCGCGGTTCGAGGAGACGGCCAAGGACCTGGACAAGTTGTTCTCCGAGATCGGCAGCGAGTCCCCTTCGGCGGATGTCGTCATGGTGGGCTACCCCCGGCTGGTTCCGAAGGACCGCAAGCGCTGCCGTACGGAACTACCGGGAGGGGCCGGACGTCCCCTGGCGGACGTGCCGGAGGCGGCGTGGCCGGTGCTCGACGACAAGGTCCAGGCGCGGCTGAACACCCTGACGGCGGCGAAGGCCAAGCGGCACGGGGCCCGCTTCGTGGACCTCTACGCGACGACGGGCGCGGCGACGGCGTGCGACGGCACGGACCGCGCGGTGGGAGGCCTGCTGGAGCCCTCGGGGGTGACGTTGCACCATCAGACCTTCCCGTGGTTCCTCCGGGCGAACGAGACGGGCCGGGACGGGAACGGGGACGCGGTGGCGCAGTCGATCGCGGCGATGTACGGGCGAGGACCGGCGTAGGGGGATCGCGGCGGGGCCGGCCGGCGGCGCGGTCGGCGGTCGTGGTGCGGACCCCGCCGGACAGGCCGTTCTCACGGGGCGGCCGCGACCGCCCCGTACGCAGGGCCGAGCCCCCACGCCTGGTGCATCGCGTCCGCGAAGGCGGCCGCCAGTTTGTGTTCGCCCGAGGGGGCGGGGTGGGTGCCGTCGTAGGTGTCCGTGTGGATGTCGTACGTCTCCGGGGTCGCCGCCAGCAGCAGCGGGGACGCCGCCGTGTCCAGGTCGGCGACCGTCTTCGCGAGCAGCTCGTTGAAGCGGTCGCACTCGGCGGCGAAGGGGGCGTCGGACTCCGCGCGGACGTTGGGGATGACCGGCATCACCACGGCCCGGACGCGCGGGTTCGCCGCCCGGGCCGCGGCCACGAAGGCGCGGACGTTGGCGGCCGTCTGGTCGCTGTTCGTGTAGAAGCCCAGGTCGATCAGGCCCAGGAAGACCAGCAGGACGTCCGCCCTCGACGCGGTCACCGCCTCGCCGATCAGCGGCGCCATGTGCAGCCAGCCCTCTCCCCAGCCGGCCAGATGGCGCCGGGCGGCCACCGGAAACGCCGGATCCGCGTACGCGTCCGAGTCGGCCGCGCCGGTCTCCTTGTCGTACAGCCCGGTGCGCGGGCCGACGATGTCGTACGGGCCGTCGAAGCCGGATTCCAGGTGCTGCCACATCCGGTAGCGCCACGTGCAGTCGCCGGCGCTGCCGATCGTGCAACTGTCACCGACGAACATGAAACGCATGGCGACCATCATCACCGACGCCCGCCGCGGCCTGCGACGTGATCCCGGACACGGCCAGTCGGACACGGCCCCGCGTCGCGCCCCCACCGAGGCCGAACCCCGCGCCCCGCGGGGCCGGTTCGCCCCGCGCCCGTGGCAGGCTTGGGCCCATGCGCTCGTTCCTGTACGCCTCCGGTGCCGCGGCCCTCGTCCTGCTCATGGCGGCCGCTCCGGCCGGAGCGGCCGAGGCGGACCAGGACTTCACGATCAAGGACCCCCGGATCACCGAGTCCAGCGGTCTGGCGGCCAGCCGCGCCCACCCCGGCGTCTACTGGACGCACAACGACCAGGACGCCGCACTGATCTACGGCATCGACTCCCGCACCGGTGAGACGGTCGCGACGCTCACCATGAAGGGCGTCGGCACCCCCCGCGACATGGAGGCCGTCTCCGTCGGCCCGGACGGGAACATCTACGTCGGAGACATCGGCGACAACCTCGACGGCTCCTGGGACCACGTGTGGATCTACCGCTTCCCCGAGCCCAAGCGGCTGGGGGACCAGACCGTCCAGGCGCGGCAGTACGACGTGAAGTACGCCGACGGCCCCCGCAACGCCGAGGCGCTGATGGTCCATCCGAAGACCGGCCGGGTCTACATCGCCAGCAAGAACGAGGACGGCGGCGGGCTGTACGCCGGCCCCGAGCGGCTCTCGTCGGCCGGGACGAACGTCTTCCGGCGGATCGGCGAGGTGCCGTGGGTGACGGACGGGGCCTTCTCCCCGGACGGCGGAACCCTCGTCCTGCGCGGCTACTTCTCGGCCAGGTCCCACGCGTGGAAGGACGGCCGCCTCGCGGACGGCGAGGGGGAGTCCGTCGGCGCGCCCTTCCAGGGGCAGGCGGAGTCGGTGACGTACACGAAGGACGGCTCGGCGCTGATGTTCGGCTCGGAGGGGAAGGAGAGCCGGGTGGTACGGGTGGATGTGGAGCCCCCGTCCCCGGAGAGCGGCGGACCCGCTCCGTCGGCGTCCGGCACGGCGACCACCCCGCCGGGGAAGGGACAGGGCGAGCAGGGCGAGGAGGGGGACTTCACCCTCGGTGTGGTCGTCCTCGGCCTCGCCACCGCCCTCGTCATCGGCGGGAAGCGCCTCCTGCGGCGCGGCTGACCGACCAGCGTCCCGAAGCCGTGCCCGCGTCGACCGGGCGGCGATCCGGGTCGAGACTGGAAGGGGGCCGGACGAGTGGAGGAGTCATGACGGGATTCACGCGCGAGGACACCCCCGTCGCCATGAAGGGCGACGGCCTGGACTTCCGTATGCAGGAGGCCGGAGGCGACATGACCGTCTCCTTCATGCACCTTCCGCAGGGCGCCGACATGGCACCCGCCCTCAAGGGCCTGGAAGGGGATCTGTGCCAGTGCCCCCACTGGGGGTACGTGCTGAAGGGACGCCTCCGGATGCGGACGGCTTCGGGCGACGAGTTCTACGAGGGCGGACAGGCCTACTACTGGGGGCCCGGCCACGCCCCCGAGGCCCTGGAGGACACCGACCTCGTGGAGTTCTCACCGACCGCCGAGTTCCACGCGGTGATCGACCACGTGAAGGCACAGGCCGGCTGAGCCACGCGAAGGGCCCGGCATCGGACATCCGATGCCGGGCCCCTCGTCGTCGAAACCGCTAGAGCTTCTCGATCACGTAGTCGACGCAGGCCGTCAGCGCCTGCACGTCCGCCGGGTCGATCGCCGGGAACATCGCGACCCGCAGCTGGTTGCGGCCCAGCTTGCGGTACGGCTCGGTGTCCACGATGCCGTTGGCGCGCAGCGCCTTCGCGACGGCCGCCGCGTCGATCTCCTCCGAGAAGTCGATCGTGCCGATGACCTGCGAGCGCTTCGCCGGGTCCGTCACGAACGGCGTCGCGTACTTGGACTCCTCGGCCCAGCCGTACAGGTTCTGCGAGGACTGCTTCGTACGGGCCACGGCCCAGTCCAGACCGCCCTGGCCGTTGATCCACTTCAGCTGCTCGTTCAGCAGGAAGAGGGTCGCCAGAGCCGGGGTGTTGTACGTCTGGTTCTTCAGCGAGTTGTCGATCGCCGTCGGCAGCGAGAAGAACTCCGGGATGTGCCGGCCGGACTCGTGGATCTTCTTCGCCCGCTCCAGCGCGGCCGGGGAGAACGCCGCCAGCCACAGACCGCCGTCGGCGGCGAAGGACTTCTGCGGGGCGAAGTAGTACACGTCCGACTCGGTGATGTCGACCGGGAGGCCGCCCGCGCCGGAGGTCGCGTCGACCAGGACGAGTGCGCCCTCGTCGGCGCCCGCGACCCGCTTGACGGGGGCGGCGACACCGGTGGAGGTCTCGTTGTGGGTGAACGCGTAGACGTCGACGCCCGCCTCGGCCCGCGGCTCCGGGTGCGTGCCCGGGTCGGAGGAGATCACGGTCGGCTCGGCCAGCCAGGGGGCCAGCTTCGCGGCCTTCGCGAACTTGGAGGAGAACTCGCCGAAGTTGAGGTGCTGGGACTTCGACTCGATCAGCCCGTGGGTCGCGATGTCCCAGAAGGCGGTCGAACCGCCGTTGCCCAGGATCACCTCGTAGCCCTCGGGCAGCGAGAAGAGGTCACGCACTCCGGCACGTACCTCGCCGACCAGGTTCTTGACCGGGGCCTGGCGGTGGGACGTGCCGAGGAGGGAGGTGCCGGTGGCGGCCAGGGCGTCCAGCGCCTCCGTACGCACCTTGGAGGGGCCCGCGCCGAAACGGCCGTCGGCGGGCTTGATGTCAGCGGGAATCTGGATCTCAGCCACGAGGCGGAGCGTATCCGGTCGGAACGGTCGCGTCAGACGATGTCCGCCGGATGAGACGACGAGTGATCCATCCTGGACTGGTGGGAAAAGACGAGGCACTGGAAGCGGCCCTGCGCGCGGCGGGCTTGGGAGACGTCGACTTCGGCGCCACGGCACGCGCCCTGATGACGATGGACGCGTCCAACTACCGGCGCGTACCGCTCGGTGTGGTCGCCCCGCGCGACGCGGGGGAGGTGGCCGCCGCGCTGGCCGTCTGCCGGGAGTTCGAGGTGCCGGTCGTGGCACGCGGCGGCGGCACGTCGATCGCCGGACAGGCGACCGGCACGGGCGTCGTCCTCGACTTCACCCGCCACATGCGCGCGATCGTGTCCGTCGACCCCGAGGCGCGGACGGCCGTCGTCCAGCCGGGGGTCGTCCTCGACCGGCTGCGGGAGGCGGCACGCCCGCACGGGCTCACCTTCGGGCCCGACCCTTCCACCCACAGTCGCTGCACCCTCGGCGGCATGATCGGCAACAACGCGTGCGGAGCCCATTCGGTGGCCTGGGGGACGACCGCCGACAACGTCCTGGGCCTCGACGTCCTCACCTACGGCGGCGAGACGCTGCGCCTCGGCCGGGACTGGGCGGGGGCGCCGGACGGGCTGCGGGAGCTGGTCGGAGCGAACCTGGCGGCGCTGCGGACCGGCTACCCGGCGGGCCTGCCGCGCCGCATCTCCGGCTACGCCCTCGACGCGCTGCTGCCGGAGCGGGGCGCGGACGTGGCCCGGTCGTTCTGCGGCAGCGAGGGCACGCTGGGGATCCTGACCGAGGCGACCGTACGGCTCGTGGCGGCACCGTCCTCGCCCGTCCTGGCCGTGCTCGGGTACGCGGACGAGAGCGCGGCGGCCGACGCGGCGGCCGGGCTGCTGGCGCACGGGCCGCTGACGGTGGAGGGCATGGCGGCCGACCTGGTGCCGGACGCGGTGGGGCTGCCGCGGGGCGGGGCGTGGCTCTTCGTCGAGACGGACGGGGAGGCGGCGGCGCGGGCCCTGGTCCGGGCGGCGGACGCGCTGGACGCGGCGGTGATGACCGACCCGGCCGGGCAGCGGATGCTGTGGCGGATCCGCGAGGACGCCGCCGGGACGGCCACCCGGATGCCGGACGGCGGCGCGGCCTGGCCCGGGTGGGAGGACTGCGCGGTGCCGCCCGCCCGCCTCGGGGCGTACCTGCGGGACTTCCGGGCGCTGCTCGCCGAGCACGGGCTGCGCGGGACGCCGTACGGGCACTTCGGCGACGGCTGCATCCACGTCCGTATCGACTTCGACCTGTGGACGGACGCGGGGGTCGGGCGCTTCCGGGCGTTCTCGGAGGAGGTCGCGGACCTGGTCGTCGCGCACGGCGGATCGCTGTCGGGGGAGCACGGGGACGGGCAGGCGCGCGCCGAGCTGCTGCCGAGGATGTACGGCCCTGAGCTGGTCGGCCTCTTCGGGCGGGTCAAGGACGTGTGGGACCCGGACGGCGGCCTGAACCCGGGGACCCTGGTGCGGCCGGCGCGGCTGGACGAGAACCTGAGGTTCACCGGGCTGCCCATGGCTCCGGCGCTGGTGCCGGCCGTGGCGCGGTGTGTGGGGGTCGCCAAGTGCCGGGAGGAGGGCCCGAGTTCGGGGCCGGGCGTGATGTGCCCCTCGTACCGTGCGACGGGGGAGGAGCGGCACTCCACGCGAGGACGGGCGCGGCTGCTGCACGAGATGGCGCTCGGCGAGGTCGTCACCGACGGCTGGGGGTCGGAGGAGGTCAGGGAGGCGCTGGACCTGTGCCTGTCGTGCAAGGGGTGCCGGAGCGACTGCCCGGTGGGCGTCGACATGGCCGCGTACAAGGCGGAGTTCCTGCACCGCTACTACGGGGGCGGGGGCGGGGGCAGAGGTCGGGGAGGGGGCAGGGGTCGGCGGAGGCCGTGGGCACATGTGTCGATGGGTCGGCTGCCGCAGTGGCTGCGGTGGTTCGGGCCGGCGCTGAACATCGGCCGGGCGCTGCCCTTCGCCGCCCGCCTGGCGGGGGTGACCCCCGAGCGGGAGCTGCCGCGCGTGGCGGCCCGGACGTTCGTCTCGTGGTTCGGGGCGAGGCTCGGGGCGGCGTCGGACGTGGTGCTGTGGCCGGACACGTTCACCAACCACCTGGCGCCGGAGGTGGGCAAGGCGGCCGTCCGGGTCCTGGGCGCGGCGGGGGTGAGCGTGAGCCTGCCGCCGGGACGGGTGTGCTGCGGCCTGACGTACGTCTCGACGGGCCAGCTCGACCGGGCCCGCAAGACGATGCGCCGGACCCTGGACGCGATGGAACCGGTGCTGGGGCAGCCAGTGGTCGTCCTGGAGCCGTCCTGCGCGGCGGCGCTGCGGACCGATCTGCCCGAACTGCTCGCCGACGACCCGCGCGCGGCCCGGCTGGCCTCGTCCGTACGCACCTTTGCCCAGGCCGTGGAGGAGTTCGCGCCGGAGTGGGCACCGCCGCGCCTGGACCGCGAGGTGGTCGGCCAGACCCACTGCCACCAGCACGCGGTCCTGGGCGACGCGGCCGAGCGGCGCCTGCGGGGACGGGCGGGGCTGACGGGGGAGCTGAGTGGCGGCTGCTGCGGCCTGGCGGGCAACTTCGGCTTCGAGCCCGGCCACTACGAGGTGTCGGTGGCCTGCGCCGAGGACCAGCTCCTCCCGGCGCTCCGGGGGGCGGGCGAGGGCGCGGTCGTGCTCGCGGACGGCTTCTCGTGCCGTACGCAGATCAGCCACCTGACGAACCGGCGGGGGAGGCACCTGGCGGAGGTCCTCGCGGAAGGGCTGGCGCCTTGAGGCTCTTGGGGTGGGCGTTGCCTGTTCGTGTCGGGCGGGTGGCCGCCCTCTTGTCGAGTGTGGCTTCCTGCGCCGTCCGGTCAAGGGCGCTCCTCGTTCCTCGTCGCGTCGGCTTCGCCGATTGCGCTGCGCTTCACCCTTGACCGGCCGGCTTCGGGCGCCTTTTCACACTCGGAGGGCGGCCGGGGGGTGGGGGCCAGGCGCGGGGGGCGGTGATTGCTGTTCGGCTCCGTGGGCGGCTGTCGGGTTCGTGGATGGGGTGCGCGGGAGTGGTGTGGGGTGGCGGGGCGGTGCTCAGCGGATGACGGTCGTCGGTGGGTTGGGCTTCATGCCCGGCTGGTCACTGCCGGTGGGGGGTTGCGTGGTGCGGGCGAACCCTTGGCGCGCCGTCACCGGCCCTGGGTGGGGTGGGGTGAACCGTAAGTGCGCCGTCGCGGCCCCCGGGTGGGTGTTTTGCCCCGCTTCGCCCCCTTCGTGGGGTGGGTTACGGAGAGTAGGGCGTGGTTGTGGTTGGTCGGGCGGCGCGGGGTGGTGCTTCTCGGCTGCCCGTCCCGTTCTTCTCGGGGCCGGGTGCGTCGGCCGGGGGCCTCACCCCCGCCGGTGGTGACCAGCGGGGCATGAAGCCCCGCCGCCCACCGGGCGCAGCACGCTGAGCACAGCCGGGCCGCCCCATGCCACTGCCGCGCAAAGCCGCCCACGGGCCCGACGGCCGCCGCACGGACCGGTAGGACAGACGGGCTCCCGGCGCCGCCGCCCCCCCGGGCCGCCCTCCGAGAGTTTTCACGCGCCCGGAGGTGGCGGGTCAAGGGTGGAGCGAAGCGGAGTCGCGCAGCGACGCGACGAGGAACGAGGAGCGCCCTTGACGCGTCGCCGGAGGGCGCGACTCTCGGCAGGAAGGGCGGTCCGTGCCAGGTACTCGCGGAGACCGCCCGCGCGCAGGGCCCCTCCAGGCACCAGGCGCCAGGACCACCGAGGGCAGCACCAAAGCAGGCCGCAGGCCGCAGGTGGCACGTACGGCCGCCCCCCTGCCGGGACCCCGCGGCAGCCCAATCGGCATTTTCCGAGCCGCGCACAGGCTCGTAGCGTTATAGGCGGGCCGTCGCGCGATGGGTGCACTATCCTGTATCGAAAGTCCAATGTAATGAACCATGCAAGCAGGGAGTGAGCCGGTGGACAGCCCGGTCAAGGACATCGCCGCCGTCTCGGTACCCGAAGCCGTCGCGGCGCCCGAAGCGGTCTCCATACCCGGAGCCGCGGCGGCCCCCGGTGGCCCCACGCGCGCCAACCGTTTCGGCCCCGTCGCGCTCGTCGTCGCCGGTGGCCTGTCCGTCCAGTTCGGATCGGCACTCGCCGTCCTGCTGATGCCTCGGGCCGGCGCCCTCGGGGTCGTGACCCTGCGGCTGGTGCTCGCCGCCGCCGTCCTGCTGATCGTCTGCCGCCCCAAGGTGCGCGGCTACGGCCGCGCCGACTGGGGCACCGTCGTCGCCTTCGGTACCGCGATGGCGGGCATGAACATCCTCTTCTACCAGGCGGCCGACCGGATCCCGCTCGGCGCCGCCGTGACCCTGGAGGTCCTCGGCCCCCTCGCCCTCTCGGTGGTCGCCTCCCGGCGCCTGGTCAACCTCCTGTGGGCCGGCCTCGCCCTCGGCGGTGTCGTCCTGCTCAGCGGTGGCGGCTTCGACCGGCTCGACCCCGCGGGCGCGGCGTTCGCGCTCGCAGCGGGCGCGATGTGGGCGGCGTACATCGTCTTCAGCGCCCGTACCGGCCGGCGCTTCCCCCAGGCGGACGGCCTCGCGCTCGCCATGGCATTCGGCGCCGTCCTCAGTCTGCCGCTCGGCCTCGCGGAGGCCGGCGACAAGCTCTTCGTACCGTCGACGATCGGCCTCGGCCTCGCCGTCGCGCTGATGTCCTCCGTGCTGCCCTACACCCTCGAACTCCTCGCCCTGCGCCGCCTGCCCGCCCCCACCTTCGCGATCCTCATGAGCCTGGAACCCGCGATCGCCGCGACCGCCGGCTTCCTGCTGCTGAGCCAGGCCCTGTCCCTGACGGACGCACTCGCCATCGCGCTCGTCATCGCGGCCAGCATGGGCGCGGTCCGCACCCAGATGAAGCGCGCCGAACGCTAGGGAGTGTCCCCTCCAAGTTTTCAAGCAAGCATGCTTGCTTGTTTTGTTGTGCGCTGCCATGCTCCTCGGCACACGCCCGTGGCCCGCCCGTCCCCCGAGGGGAGCACACCGTGTCCGACCCCGTCGTCGTCCTCGACGATCTGCGCAGCGAGAGCGAAGAAGTCGACCGGCTCGTCAGACGGTTGAGCGACGAGCGGTGGGCGGCTCCCACCCCCGCCGCGGGCTGGACCGTCGCCCACCAGATCGCCCACCTCGCCTGGACCGACAGGGCCGCGCTGCTCGCCGTCACCGACCCGGGCGCCTTCGCCGCCGAGGCCGAGAACGCCCTCGCCGCGCCTGACCGCTTCGTCGACGACGGCGCGGCGGAGGGCGCCGCGCTCCCGCCCGCCGTGCTTCTCGACCGCTGGCGCGACGGGCGCGAGCGGCTCCAGCGCGCCCTGCGCGAGGCCCCGCCCGGCGCCCGCTTCCCCTGGTACGGGCCGCCCATGAGCGCGGCCTCCATGGGGACCGCCCGGCTCATGGAGACCTGGGCGCACGGGCAGGACGTCGCCGACACCCTCGGCGTCGTGCGCGCACCGACCGCCCACCTGCGCCACGTGGCCTGGATCGGCGTCCGGGCCCGCGACTACGCCTATCTCGTACGGGGGATCCAGCCGCCGACCGAGCCGTTCCGGGTCGAGCTCGTCGCTCCCGGCGGCGAGGAGTGGGCCTACGGCCCGCCCGGCGCCGCACAGCGGATCACCGGGCCCGCCCTCGACTTCTGCCTCCTCGTCACCCAGCGCGTCCACCGCGACGACACCGCGCTCACCGCCGAAGGCGAGGACGCCGAGCGGTGGCTCTCCATCGCCCAGGCCTTCGCCGGCCCGGCCGGCCCCGGCCGCCCTCGCGCAGCCACGGACCGCGAATCCCCCGCACCCGGCCCCACACCCGCCGCCTCCGACCACGAATCCCCCGCACCCTCAGCCTCCGGCCCCACACCCGCCGCCTCCGGCCGCCAACCCGCAGCCACCGACCGCGAATCCCCCGCGCCCGGCCCCACCGCCAAGGGGGCCTGATGGTCCTCCGTATCGGCAACGCCTCCGGCTTCTACGGCGACCGCTTCGACGCCGTCCGCGAGATGCTCACCGGCGGCGAACTCGACGTCCTCACCGGCGACTACCTCGCCGAACTGACCATGCTCATCCTCGGTCGGGACCGCCTCAAGGACCCGGCCGCCGGGTACGCCAAGACCTTCCTGCGCCAGATGGAGGAGGGTCTCGGCCTCGCCCACGAACGCGGAGTCCGCGTCGTCACCAACGCGGGCGGCCTCAACCCCGCAGGGCTCGCCGACGCCCTGCGCGCCCTCGCCGAACGGCTCGGCGTCCCCGCCCGGATCGCCCATGTCGAGGGCGACCGACTCCCCGCCCCCGACGGCGTACTGACGGCGAACGCCTACCTCGGCGGCGCCGGGATCGCCGCCTGTCTGGACGCCGGAGCCGACATCGTCGTCACCGGCCGCGTCACCGACGCCGCCCTCGTCACCGGGCCCGCGCAGTGGCGGTTCGGATGGGGGCCGGAACAGTACGACGAGCTCGCCGGCGCGGTCGTCGCCGGGCACGTCCTGGAGTGCGGTACCCAGGCCACCGGCGGCAACTACGCCTTCTTCACCGGCCACGACGTACGCCGTCCCGGCTTCCCCGTCGCCGAGATCCACCCCGACGGCACCTGTGTCATCACCAAGCACCCCGGCACCGGCGGCGTCGTCGACATCGGTACCGTCACCGCCCAGCTCCTCTACGAGACGGCCGGCGCCCGCTACGCCGGACCTGACGTGACCGCCCGGCTCGACACCGTACGGCTCACCCGCCAGGGCCCGGACCGGGTCAGGATCGACGGCGTACGCGGCGAGGCCCCGCCGCCCACCCTCAAGGCCGGGCTCATCCGGCTGGGCGGCTTCCGCAACGAGGTCGTCTTCGTCCTCACCGGCCTGGACATCGACGCCAAGGACCAGCTCGTACGGGACCAGATCGAGGACGCCCTCGACCGGGCCGGGTCGCGCCCCGCCGACCTCCGCTGGGAGCCGGCCCGCACCGACCGCGCCGACGCCGACACCGAGGAGACCGCGAGCGCGCTGCTCCGGCTCGTCGTACGCGACCCCGCCCCGGAGCCGGTCGGCCGCGCCCTCACCGCCGCCGCCGTCGAACTGGCCCTCGCCTCCTACCCCGGCTTCCACGTCACCGCCCCGCCCGGCAAGGGCGCGCCGTACGGAGTCTTCGAAACCGCCCACGTGCCCGCCGCCGACGTGCCGCACGTGGCCGTCCTCCCCGACGGGACCCGCCGCACCCTCCCCGTACCCGCACAGACGCGAGCGCTCGAGCCGCTGCCCGCACCGCCGCTGCCCGAGCCGCTGCCGCCCGGCCCGGTCCGGCGTGCCCCGCTCGGGCTGGTCGCCGGGGCCCGCAGCGGCGACAAGGGCGGCGACGCGAACGTCGGCGTGTGGGTCCGGACCGACGCGGCCTGGCGATGGCTCGCCCACACCCTCACCGTGGAGCGGTTCCGGCGGCTCCTGCCGGAGACCGCCGCCCTGCCCGTCGTACGGCACGACCTGCCCGGACTGCGGGCGGTGAACTTCGTCGTCACCGGACTCCTCGGCGAGGGCGTCGCCTCCCAGGCACGCTTCGACCCCCAGGCCAAAGCCCTCGGTGAATGGCTCCGCTCCCGGCACCTGGACATCCCGGAGGAACTGCTGTGACCGTCCTCGCCTCCGCCCTCGACACGGACGGGCCCGACTACGCCGCCCACCGCGCCGCCATGCTCGACAAGCTGGCCGCCCTCGACGCCGAGCACGCCAAGGCGCTCGCGGGCGGCGGGGAGAAGTACGTCGAACGGCACCGCCGGCGCGGCAAGATGCTCGCCCGCGAGCGGATCGAGCTGCTGCTCGACCCCGACACCCCCTTCCTCGAACTGTCGCCGCTCGCCGCCTGGGGCAGCGACTACCCGGTGGGCGCGTCGATCGTCACCGGCATCGGCGTGGTCGAGGGCGTCGAGTGCCTGATCACGGCCAACGACCCGACCGTCCGGGGCGGCGCCTCCAACCCGTGGACGCTGAGGAAGGCCCTGCGCGCCAACGAGATCGCGTACGCCAACCGGCTGCCGGTCGTCTCGCTCGTCGAGTCCGGCGGCGCCGACCTGCCCTCGCAGAAGGAGATCTTCATCCCGGGCGGGGCGCTCTTCCGTGACCTCACCCGGCTGTCCGCCGCCGGTATCCCCACGATCGCGGTCGTCTTCGGCAACTCGACGGCCGGCGGGGCGTACGTCCCCGGCATGTCCGACCACACCGTGATGATCAAGGAGCGGTCGAAGGTCTTCCTCGGCGGCCCGCCGCTGGTGAAGATGGCGACGGGGGAGGAGAGCGACGACGAGTCGCTCGGCGGCGCCGAGATGCACGCCCGTACCTCCGGGCTCGCCGACCACTACGCCGTCGACGAGGCGGACGCGCTGCGCCAGGCGCGGCGGATCGTCGCCCGCCTCAACCACCGCAAGGCGCACCCCGATCCGGCCGGACTCGCGGAGCCCCCGAAGTACGCCGAGGACGAGCTGCTCGGGATCGTGCCGGGCGACCTGAAGACCCCGTTCGACCCGCGCGAGGTGATTGCCCGGGTCGTGGACGGCTCGGACTTCGACGAGTTCAAGCCGCTGTACGGGCCGAGTCTGGTGACCGGCTGGGCGGCCCTGCACGGCTATCCGGTCGGCATCCTCGCCAACGCGCGGGGGGTGCTGTTCTCCGCCGAGTCGCAGAAGGCGGCGCAGTTCATCCAGCTCGCCAACCAGCGGGACATCCCGCTGGTCTTCCTGCACAACACCACCGGTTACATGGTCGGCAGGGAGTACGAGCAGGGCGGCATCATCAAGCACGGCGCGATGATGATCAACGCGGTGGCGAACAGCCGCGTGCCGCACCTCTCCGTCCTCATGGGCGCCTCGTACGGCGCCGGGCACTACGGCATGTGCGGCCGCGCCTACGACCCGCGCTTCCTCTTCGCCTGGCCGAGCGCCAAGTCGGCCGTCATGGGCCCGCAGCAGCTCGCCGGCGTGCTGTCGATCGTGGCGCGGGCCTCGGCCGCCGCCAAGGGGCAGCCGTACGACGACAAGGCTGCCGAGGCGGACGCCGCGCTGCGCGCGATGGTCGAGGCGCAGATCGAGTCGGAGTCGCTGCCGATGTTCCTGTCGGGGCGGCTGTACGACGACGGCGTGATCGACCCCCGCGACACCCGCACGGTCCTCGGGCTGTGCCTGTCCGCCATCCACACGGCACCGGTCGAGGGCGCGCGCGGCGGCTTCGGCGTCTTCCGAATGTGAGGCCACTTCGATGATTTCGACTGTGCTGGTCGCGAACCGGGGCGAGATCGCCTGCCGGGTGTTCCGTACGTGCCGGGAGCTCGGCATCGGGACGGTCGCGGTGTACTCGGACGCGGACGCCGCTGCGCTGCACGTACGGGAGGCCGACGCGGCGGTACGGCTGCCGGGCGCCGCGCCCGCCGAGACGTATCTGCGCGGTGACCTGGTGGTGAAGGCGGCGCTGGCGGCCGGGGCGGACGCGGTCCACCCCGGGTACGGCTTCCTGTCGGAGAACGCGGGGTTCGCGCGGGCGGTCGAGGACGCGGGCCTGGTGTGGATCGGGCCGCCTCCGGCCGCGATCGAGGCGATGGCGTCGAAGACCCGGGCGAAGGAGCTCATGGGGGTCGCCCCGCTGGGGGAGGTCACGGAGGCGGACCTGCCGGTCCTGGTGAAGGCGGCGGCGGGTGGCGGCGGCCGGGGCATGCGGGTCGTCCGTGACCTGGCCGCGCTCCCCGGGGAGCTGGCGGCGGCCTCGGCGGAGGCGGCGAGCGCGTTCGGCGACGGCGAGGTGTTCGTCGAGCCGTACGTCGAGAACGGCCGCCATGTCGAGGTGCAGATCATGGCCGACGCGTACGGGACGGTGTGGGCGCTGGGGACGCGCGACTGCTCGCTCCAGCGCCGCCACCAGAAGGTGATCGAGGAGGCCCCGGCGCCGGACCTGCCGGCGGGTCTCGTCGACTCCCTGTACGAGCGGTCCGTGGCGGTGGCGAAGGCCGTCGGCTATACGGGGGCGGGCACGGTCGAGTTCCTGGTCGCGGACGGCCGGGCGCACTTCCTGGAGATGAACACCCGCCTCCAGGTCGAACACCCGGTGACCGAGGCGGTCTTCGGCGTCGACCTGGTCGCCCTGCAGCTGGCGGTGGCGGAAGGCACGCCGCTGCCCGCCGAGCCCCCCGCGGCCCGGGGCCACGCGATCGAGGCCCGCCTCTACGCGGAGGACCCGTCCCGGGGCTGGACCCCGCAGACGGGCCGCCTGCACACGCTGGAGTTCCCGGACGGCGGGCCGGGTCTGCGTGTCGACACGGGGTACGTCTCCGGTGACACCGTCGGCGTCCACTACGACCCGATGATCGCCAAGGTCGTCGTCCACGCGCCCACCCGCGCCGAGGCCGTCCGCAGGCTCGCGCACACCCTCGCCCGGGCCCGGGTGCACGGGCCCGTCACCAACCGGGACCTGCTCGTCGCCTCCCTGCGGCACGGGGAGTTCGCTGATCCGGGGCGGGTGGACACCGGCTTCTACGAGCGGAACCTGGCCGGTCTGACCCTCCCCGCGACCGGGGAGGCGTACGCCGCCGTCGCCGCCGCGCTCGCCGAGGCGGCGGCGCGGACGGGCCGCTTCGGCGGCGGGTGGCGCAATGTGCGCTCGCAGGACCAGAGCCGGGCCTACGGGGAGCACGAGGTCCGCTACCGGCCCGCCCGGGACGGCGGCTACACCGTCACCGCGCCCGAGGGGGTCCGTGCCGTCGGCGTCACACCGCACCGCGTCCGGCTCGAAGTCGAGGGAGTCGTACGGGACTTCGACGTCGCCCGGTACGGCGACACGGTCCATGTCGGCGCCCACCGGCTGACCGCGCGCCCCCGCTTCCCCGACCCCCGCGACCAGGCCGCTCCCGGCTCGCTGCTCGCGCCGATGCCCGGCACCGTCGTCCGGGTCGCGGACGGCCTCGCGGTCGGCGACGCGGTCACCGCCGGGCAGCCGCTCCTCTGGCTGGAGGCCATGAAGATGGAGCACCGCGTCACCGCTCCCGCCTCCGGCCGGCTCACCGCGCTCCACGCCGCCCCCGGCCGCCAGGTCGAGGTCGGCGCCCTGCTCGCCGTCGTACAGGCCGACGCACCGGCCGACGCCCCGGGCGGCCCAACAGCCGACGCCCCGGCCGACGCACAGCGCCATGCGCAGACCCGCGCCCCGGCCGACGCACCCACCGACGCACAGGAGGAACAGTCCGCATGAGCACCCTCATCGAGTCTCCGGAACACACCGCCCTGCGTGCCGCCGTCTCCGCCCTCGGCCACCGCCACGGCCGCGACTTCGACCGGGCCGCCCTCTGGGCCGAGGCCGGGAAGCTCGGCTACCTCGGGGTGAACCTGCCCGAGGAGTACGGCGGCGGGGGCGGCGGCATCGCCGAACTCTCCATCGTCCTGGAGGAGGCGGGCGCGGCCGGCGCGCCCCTGCTGATGATGATCGTCTCGCCGGCGATCTGCGGCACCGTCATCGCCCGGTTCGGCACCGAGGGGCAGAAGCGGGAGTGGCTGCCGGGCCTCGCCGACGGCACCCGCACCATGGCCTTCGGCATCACCGAGCCCGACGCGGGATCCAACTCGCACCGCATCACCACCACTGCCACCAGGACCGAGGACGGTTGGGTCCTCAACGGCCGCAAGGTCTTCGTCTCCGGCGTCGACATCGCCGACGCCACCCTCATCGTCGGCCGCACCTCCGACGCCCGCACCGGCAGCCTCAAGCCGTGCCTCTTCATCGTCCCGCGCGACGCCCCCGGCTTCGGGCGCCAGGTCATCGACATGGAACTCGCCGCCCAGGAGAAGCAGTTCGAGCTGACCCTGGACGACGTCCGCCTCCCGGCGGACGCCCTGGTCGGTGACGAGGACGCCGGGCTCCTCCAGCTCTTCGCCGGCCTCAACCCCGAGCGGATCATGACCGCGGCGTTCGCCATCGGCATGGGACGCTACGCCCTCGCCCGGGCGGTGGCCTACGCCAGGGAGCGCCAGGTCTGGAAGAGCCCGATCGGCGCCCACCAGGCCATCGCCCACCCGCTCGCCCAGGCCCACATCGAGCTCGAACTCGCGAAGCTGATGATGCTGAAGGCCGCCCATCTCTACGACGCAGGCGACGACGCCGGCGCGGGCGAGGCCGCCAACATGGCGAAGTACGCGGCCGGCGAGGCGTGTGTGAAGGCCGTCGACCAGTCCGTCCACACGCTCGGCGGCAACGGCCTCACCCGCGAGTTCGGCCTGGCCCGGCTCGTCACCGCCTCCCGCGTCGCCCGGATCGCGCCCGTCAGCCGGGAGATGATCCTGAACTACGTGTCCCACCAGTCCCTGGGTCTCCCCAAGTCGTACTGACCCGCGGGATTCTGGCGACCACCTTTCACCTCTCCAGGGGGCACGCATGGTGTTTCACAGCGAGTACGCGGATGTCCGGGCCGTCTCCCTGCCCATCCACGACGCCGTCCTCGGCGGGGCGGCCGAGCGCGGCGACACCCCGGCCCTGATCGACGGGGCCGGGGAGCTCACCCTCACGTACGCGCAGGTCGACGCGTTCCACCGGCGGGTCGCCGCCGGGCTGGCCGAGGCCGGAGTCCGCAAGGGCGACGTCCTCGCCCTGCACAGCCCCAACACCGTCCTGTTCCCGATCGCGTTCTACGCCGCCACCCGGGCCGGGGCCTCGGTCACCACCGTCCATCCGCTCGCCACGCCGGAGGAGTTCGCCAAGCAGCTCCGCGACTCCTCCGCCCGCTGGATCGTCACCGTCTCCCCGCTGCTCGCGGTGGCGCGCCGGGCCGCCGAACTCGCCGGCGGCGTCGAGGAGATCCTCGTCTGCGACGAGGCGGCCGAGGGCCACCGGTCGCTGCGGTCGATGCTCGCCACCACCGCTCCCGAGCCGGCCCCCGCCATCGACCCCGACGAGGACGTCGCCGCCCTCCCGTACTCCTCCGGCACCACCGGCGTCCCCAAGGGCGTGATGCTCACCCACACCTCCATCGCCACCAACCTCGCCCAGCTCGAACCCTTCGTCCCGATGGGTCCCGGCGACCGCATCCTGGCCGTGCTGCCGTTCTTCCACATCTACGGCCTCACCGCCCTGATGAACGCCCCGCTGCGGCAGGGCGCCACCGTCGTCGTGCTGCCCCGCTTCGAGCTCGACCAGTTCCTCGCCGCCATCGAGAAGCACCGCGTCAACGGCCTGTACGTGGCGCCGCCGATCGTCCTCGCCCTCGCCAAGCACCCGGCGGTCGCCGACCACGACCTGTCCTCGCTGGAGTACATCGTCAGCGCCGCCGCCCCGCTCGACGCCTCCCTCGCCGAGGCGTGCTCGGCCCGGCTGAAGCTGCCGCCGGTGCGGCAGGCGTACGGCATGACCGAGCTGTCCCCGGGCACGCACGTCGTCCCCCTCGACGCCGTGGACCCTCCGCTCGGCGCGGTCGGCAAGCTCCTCCCGAGCACCGAGATGCGGATCCTGTCCCTCGACGACCCGGAGAAGGACGCCGCGCCGGGCGCGGACGGCGAGGTCGCCATCCGGGGGCCGCAGGTCATGAAGGGGTACCTGGGCCGCCCCGACGCGACCGCCGCCATGATCGACGCCGACGGGTGGCTGCGCACCGGCGACATCGGCCGGGTCGACGAGAACGGCTGGCTGTTCGTCGTCGACCGGGTCAAGGAGCTGATCAAGTACAAGGGCTTCCAGGTCGCCCCGGCCGAGCTGGAGGCGTTGCTGCTCACCCACGAGGGGGTGGCGGACGCGGCGGTGATCGGCGTGTACGACGAGGACGGCAACGAGGTGCCCAAGGCGTACGTCGTCCGGCAGCCGCACGCGAGCGGTCTGTCGGCCGAGGACATCATCGGCTTCGTGGCCGGGCAGGTTGCTCCGTACAAGAAGATCCGGCGGGTGGAGTTCGTCGACGGGGTGCCGAGGGCCGCGTCGGGGAAGATCCTGCGCCGCGAGTTGAGGGAGCGAGAAGGCTCATGACCCTGGTCTCCGTCGCCGAGGAACGCGGCATCACCACCCTGACCCTGGACTCCCCGGGGAATCGCAACGCGCTCTCGGCGGCCCTGGTCGCCGAGCTCGCCGAGGCGCTGAAGGCGTGCGGCAAGGATCCGGCTGTACGGGCGGTGGTGCTGACCCACGCCGGTGCCACCTTCAGCGCGGGCGCGGACCTGAAGGCGCCGCCCAGTCCGTACACCTTCGTGGCGCTGCTGCGGCAGATCGTGGAGCTGCCGAAACCGGTGGTGGGGGCGGTGCGCGGCCATGTACGGGCGGGGGGTCTGGGCCTGCTGGGCGCCTGCGACATGGTGGTGGCGTCCCCGGAGGCGGACTTCGCCCTGACGGAGGTACGGATCGGGGTGGCCCCGGCCGTGATCTCGCTGACGCTGCTGCCGAGGCTGGAGCCGCGCGCGGCGGCGCGGTACTACCTGACGGGCGAGCGTTTCGGCACGGACGAAGCGGTACGGATCGGTCTCGTCACGGCGGGGGAGGAGCGGCTGGAGGCGATCCTGGACGGGCTGCGCAGGGGCTCGCCGCAGGGCCTGGCGGAGTCCAAGCGCCTGGTCACGGCTAAAGTCCTGGAGACCTTCGAACAGCACGCGGAGGAGCTGGTGCGGCGCTCGGCGTCGCTGTTCGCCTCCGCCGAGGCGCGCGAAGGGATGACGGCCTTTCTCGAACGACGGGAACCCGAATGGGCGTTGTGACCGCTCCCAAGCAGGACCGCAGCCGGGCCACCCGGCAGCGGCTCCTGGAAGCGGCGGTGTCCTGCCTGGCCGAACACGGCTGGGCGGGCTCCACCGTCTCCGTCGTGGCCGAACGCGCGGGGGTCTCGCGCGGCGCGGCCCAGCACCACTTCCCGACCCGGGAGGACCTCTTCACGGCGGCCGTCGAGTACGTCGCCGAGGAACGCTCCCAGGCCCTGCGCACCCTCGCGGCCCGCGACCGCCGCGAGGTCGTCGCCGCGCTCGTCGACCTCTACACGGGCCCGCTGTTCCGCGCCGCGCTCCACCTGTGGGTCGCGGCCTCCGACGAGGACCAGCTGCGCGCCCGCGTCACGGACCTGGAGGCCCGCGTCGGCCGCGAGTCGCACCGCATCGCCGTGGAGCTCCTGCGCGCCGACGAGTCCGTCCCCGGCGTCCGCGAAACGGTCCAGGGCCTCCTCGACATGGCCCGCGGCCTGGGCCTCGCGACGCTCCTGACGGACGACCGGGCGAGACGGGAACGGGTGGTGGCGCAGTGGGCGACCCTTTTGGATGAAGCGCTGGGCTGAAACGTCTCTGCATACTCCAGGTATGCATCGCGGCGGTACGCTTTTCACATGGCCGAGACGACGCGCATCACGGTGACGATCCCGACGGAGCATGTGGAGGCGATGAAGAAGCTGACGGACAACGTGTCCGCGTATGTGGCGGAGGCGGTGGCCCGGCACATCAGGCGCGAGCTGATCGGTGAAGAACTGCGGCTCTACGAAGAGGAGCACGGGGAGTTCACCGAGGAGGAGCTGGAGGCCGCGCGTCGCGAGATCGACGCCGCGCTCAGGCCTCGTACCTCCGACTCCGGCTTCGGGTCCGACGCCGACTCCATGAACACCGAGGCGAGGGCGGCGTGAGCGACATCAACACGGTTGTCCTGGACTCCGGAGGGCTGTCCGCCTGGATCGCCAGGGACCGGAAGGCCGAGGCCAGGATCCAGGTCTTTTACGAGAGGGGCGCGGACCACATCATCAGCGCCAACACCGTCGTCGCGGTCATGCACGACAAGGTGAACCTGTCCCGCCTCGACTGGCTCCTCTCCCGCGTCAAGGTCGAACCCGTCACCGAACAGTCCGCCCGGGCGGCGGCCAAGCTGCTCAAGAACACCGGCCTGCACGGCCACAAGTACGCCATCGACGCCACCGTCGCCGAGATGGCGCTGCGCCAGCCCGGCCCGGTCGTGATGCTCACCTCGGACGTGGACGACATGTCCCGCCTGTGCGGCGACAAGGTACGGCTCCTGCCCCTGTGACCGCTGCCACCTCCGTGCCGCCCGCCCCGCAGTACGCTGGGCACATGCTCGCGCTCGTACGCCGCCGTCACGTGGACTTCCTCCGTGTCGCCGGCATGGGCTGTCGGTCCGCGCCCTGACCCCCGACGCCCCCTCCCGGTGACCGGCGGCCACCCCGCCCCCCGGGCCCCGTACACGACCCCGCGGACGCACCATGTCGTACTACTCCCAGCTCCCCATCGTCGACCTCGCCGCCGCCCACCGCGGCCCCCAGGCCCGGAGGCTGCTCCACGCCCAGCTGCACTCCGCCGCCCACGACGTCGGCTTCTTCCAGCTCGTCGGGCACGGCGTCACCGAGGCCGACACCCGGGCGCTCACCTCCGCCATGCGGGCCTTCTTCGCGCTGCCGGAGGCCGACCGGCTCTCCATTGACACCACGCTCTCGCCGCATTTCCGCGGCTACACCCGCGTCGGCGACGAACGCACCGGCGGCACCCGCGACTGGCGCGATCAGCTCGACATCGGAGCCGAGCGCCCCGCGCACGTCCCCGCCCCCGGCGAAGCCCCCTACTGGTGGCTCCAGGGCCCCAACCAGTGGCCCGCCGCGCTCCCCGAACTGCGCCTCGCCGCCCTCAACTGGGTCGAGCGGCTCAGCGGCGTGGCCGAGCGGCTGCTGCACGAACTGCTCGCCTCCATCGGCGCCCCCGCCGACTTCTACGACGACATCTTCGGCCCCCGCGCCCACCCGCACCTCAAGCTGGTGCGCTACCCCGGCAGCAGCGGCGACGGCGACGACCAGGGCGTCGGCGCCCACAAGGACTACGGCTTCCTCACCCTGCTCCTCCAGGACCACGTCGGCGGGCTCCAGGTCGAGCGGGAGGACGGCGTCTTCCACGACGTACCGCCGCTGCCCGGCGCGTTCGTCGTCAACCTCGGCGAACTCCTCGAAGTGGCCACGAACGGCTACCTCCGCGCCACCCACCACCGGGTCGTCTCCCCGCCCGGCGCGACGGAACGCTTCTCCGTCCCGTTCTTCTACAACCCGCGGCTCGACGCCCGGATCGCCCCGCTGCCCTTCCCGTACGCGCCGTACGCGCCCGGCGTGACGGCCGACCCGGCGAACCCCCTGTTCGCCGAGTACGGCCGCAACGAGCTCAAGGGCAAGCTGCGGGCCCACCCCCTGGCGGCGGCCCGCCACCACGCGGACCTGCTGCGCGACGAGAGCCGGTGGGCTCAGCCCACGATGTCGGCGTAGCCCTCGATGTCCCGCGGGTCGCGCTGGCCCGGGCCGATGTAGCGCGCCGACGGGCGCACCAGGCGGCCCGTGCGCTTCTGCTCCAGGATGTGCGCCGACCAGCCCGCCGTACGGGCACAGGTGAACATCGAGGTGAACATGTGCGCCGGGACCTCGGCGAAGTCGAGCACGATCGCCGCCCAGAACTCCACGTTCGTCGCCAGGACCCGGTCCGGGCGCCGGTTGTGCAGCTCTTCCAGGGCCGCCTTCTCCAGCGCCTCCGCGACCTCGAAGCGCGGCGCGGCCAGCTCCTTGGCCGTACGGCGCAGGACGCGGGCGCGCGGGTCCTCGGCGCGGTAGACGCGGTGGCCGAAGCCCATCAGCCGCTCGCCCTTGTCCAGGGCCTGCTTGACGTACGCCGTGGCGTCGCCGGTCTTCTCGATCTCCTCGATCATGCCGAGGACGCGGGACGGGGCGCCGCCGTGCAGCGGCCCGGACATGGCGCCCACCGCGCCGGACAGCGCGGCGGCCACGTCCGCGCCCGTCGAGGCGATCACGCGCGCGGTGAAGGTGGAGGCGTTCATGCCGTGCTCGGCGGCCGACGTCCAGTACGCGTCGACGGCCTTGACGTGCTTGGGGTCCGGCTCGCCGCGCCAGCGGATCATGAACCGCTCGACCACCGACTGGGCCTTGTCGATCTCGCTCTGCGGCACCATCGGCAGGCCCTGCCCGCGCGCCGACTGGGCGACGTACGACAGCGCCATGACGGCTGCCCGGGCGAGGTCGTCGCGGGCCTGCTCGGCATCGATGTCGAGGAGCGGTTTGAGGCCCCACACCGGCGCGAGCATGGCGAGCGCGGACTGCACGTCCACGCGGATGTCGCCGGAGTGCACGGGGATCGGGAACGGCTCGGCCGGCGGCAGACCGGGATTGAACGCCCCGTCGACCAGCAGGCCCCAGACGTTGCCGAACGAGACGTGACCGACCAGATCCTCGATGTCGACGCCGCGGTACCGAAGAGCGCCGCCTTCCTTGTCAGGTTCGGCGATCTCCGTTTCGAACGCGACGACTCCCTCGAGTCCGGGTACGAAGTCGGACATCAGGCGGCTCCTCTATCGATGATCAATCATCCGGTGGGACGGCATGGCGGGAAGTAACAGTCATCCAGCCGAAGAGTCTGTACGGTTCCGATGATGCGGGGAAGCGTGACATCCGGCACACTCCGCCGATCCGGCGAGGGAGGATTAACGGCCCGCGGTGCCGGGCAAACTCCGCCGCTACGGCAGGATGAACCCGTGACCGACGCTCTCGATCCCGCCGACATGCGCGAGCAGTACCGGACTCCGCGGTTGTCCGTGGCCGACCTCGCCCCCGAACCGATCGAACAGTTCGCGCGCTGGTTCAAGGAGACCGCCACCAACCCGGCGATCCACGAGCCGAACGCGATGGTCGTCTCGACCGCCACCCCCGACGGCCGCCCGTCCGTCCGGACCGTGCTGCTCAAGCACTTCGACGAGGCCGGCTTCGTCTTCTACACCAACTACGGCTCCCGCAAGGGCGGCGAGCTGGCCGCCAACCCGAACGTCGCGCTGCTCTTCCCCTGGCACCCGCTGGCCCGCCAGGTCATCGTCACGGGCCGGGCGGCCCGCACCGGCCGCGACGAGACGGTGGCGTACTTCCGCACCCGCCCGCACGGCTCGCAGCTCGGGGCGTGGGCCAGCCACCAGTCGTCGGTGATCGAGTCGCGCGAGGAACTCCTGGTGCGGTACGCGGAGTTGGCCGCGCGCTACCCGGAGCACGAGGAGGTCCCGGTGCCGCCGGAGTGGGGCGGCTTCCGGGTGTTCCCGGAGACGGTCGAGTTCTGGCAGGGCCACGAGAACCGCCTGCACGACCGGCTGCGGTACGTCAGGACCGGCGAGGGCTGGCGGGTGGAGCGCCTGTCACCCTGAGGCCGCTGTGAGGCCGGGGGCGGCCCTGAGAACGCGGACGACCCGTGGGCCTTGGTCCCGTCCGCTCGAGTTCGGACGAGAGCCGGCCGGACTTACCGGCGGCCCACGGGTCGGGTGACTGCTTGGGTTTCGGCAGCTGACCTGCCGAGGCACAGAGTGCGACGGCAGGCGTTAGCCCGCAGTCACCTCACGAGTCCGAAAAGAAACCATTTTTTCGGATCACCTCCTTTCGCGTGTACCCACACCCTAGGAACCCCGTGGCGCGCGCTCAAGTGTTTTTTCCGGGGCTGTTTTCTCCGGGCTGTTTCTCCGGGGCGAAGATTTCCGCGAAGGGGGTGTGTCCTGCGTCACGTTCCAGTTGAATTGGGTCGGGGCGTGCGGGTAGCACGCGCTTACACCGTCCTGCCAGGGGGTCCGGGATGAGTGCTTCCACGAGCGAGACCGCGGAACGGGCGGCCGACGGGCACGGGCCCGGGTCGGATCTGCTGGCCGCGCTGCTCGACGGGATGGACGCGGCGCTCTGCGCCTTCGATGCCGACGGCACCGTCACGCACTGGAACCGCGAGGCCGAGCGGATCCTCGGCTGGTCGGCCGAGGAGGCCGTCGGGCGCCGCGGATTGGCGGGATGGGCGGCCAGGAGCGCGGACGCGGCGGAGGCGCTCGGGCGGCTGATGGGGGCGATGGGCGCTCCGGGCCGGCAGGTGCACGAGTTCGCGCTGCTGCGCAAGGACGGCGGCCGGGTGCTCGTACGGACCCAGTCGGCGGGCGTGCGCGGACCGGACGGAACACCGGCCGGGGTGTACTGCGCCTTCAGCGAGGTGCACGCGCAGATCGACCTGGAGCGGTCGATCGCGCTGAGCGAGGCGCTGTTCGACGACGCGCCCTGGGGTGTCGTCGTCGTCGACGTCGATCTGCGGCCGGCCGTCGTCAACGCGCACGCGGCGCGGGCGATGGGCGTCGGCCCCAGGGCCCCGCTCGGCCGGCCGCTCGGGGAGCTGGTCGGCCAGGGCGTGGAGGAGTTGGAGGGAGCGCTCCAGCACGTGCTGGCGGAGGGGGCGCCGCGGGCGGCGGCCGATGTGTGGGTGACGCTGCGGACGGCGGCGGGCGAGCGGAGGTGCTGGCGCAGCGGGTTCGTGCGGCTGGCGTCGCCGCTGGCGGAGGAGCCTGTGCCGCTGGGCGTGGGATGGCTGTTCCAGGACGTGACGGAGGAGCGGCTGGCGGAGCAGGAGGCGGACCGCTTGCGCTTCCGGTACAGCCAGTTGCACCGGGCGGGCGCGGCGGCGGCGGAGTGCGAGGACCCGATGGAGGCGGCGACCGTGCTGCTGGACTTCGCCCTGGCCGGTTTCGCCGACCACGCGCTGATCGACGCGGCGGCGGGGGAGCGGCGCCTGACCCGCGCGGCGGCGACCCCGGAGGGCGCCCCGGGCCCGGTCGCCGCGGTCGCGGGCGGCGGCATCCCGCTCCGCTACCCCTCCGGCCACCCCGCCCTCCAGGCCCTCTCCCGTACGGGCCCGGTCCGCGCCTCGGCGACGGCGTCCCGGCAGCCCGCGCATGAGTGGGCCGCCGAACGCCACTGGCCGCGCGACGCCGTCCACGCCCTGTGCATGCCCCTGCGCAGCCGGGGCCGCACGGTGGGCGTGGCGACCTTCCTCCGCTCGGCCTCCCGCCCGCCGTTCGAGCGCCCGGACGCGGTGTACGCGGAGACGGTGGCGGTCCGCGTGGCAGCGTCCCTGGACCTGGCGGGCGGGCCGGACGGGGCGGACGCGGCCCCGGTCGCGGACTGAGCCCCCACCCGGAGACCGCCGTCCCGGACGCGGCTCCCCGCCCCGCCCCCGGCCGCCCCGCCTACGGGTTTCAGTGCCGGTAGAAGATCCGGTCGCGGTACTCCGTCATCACGCGGCCGTTCCACTCGTGCCCGCCGTCGACGTTCCCCGACCGCAGCAGCGGCGGCTCGATGCCCAGGCGGACCAGCTCCTCGGCGGCCGCGGCCATCGTGGCCTGCATCAGGGCGCTCGTGACGACCGTCGAGGCCGGGGCGAAGGGCGCCTCGATGGACTCGTGGGTGAGTTCGGCGTCGCCGACGGCGATCTTGGAGTCGAGGACGATGTCGCAGTGGTCCTTCAGATACGTGCCCGAGACGTGCCGGGACTTCGTCTCGGTCGCGTACGCCACCGACGTCACACCGATCACGGTGAGGCCGAGCGCCCGCGCGTTCATCGCCATCTCGACGGGCAGGGCGTTGCGCCCGGAGAGGGAGATGATGATCAGGACGTCGCCCGACGTGGCGGGGGAGGAGTCGAGGACCGCGCCCGCCAGACCGTCGACCCGTTCCAGGGCCGAGCCGAGGGTGGCCGGCATGACGTCGACGCCGACGACCCCGGGCACGGTGAGCAGGTTCATCAGGGCCAGTCCGCCCGCCCGGTAGACGACGTCCTGGGCGGCGAGCGAGGAGTGTCCGGCGCCGAAGGCGAAGAGGCGGCCGCCCGCGGCGACGGCCTCGGCGATGGCGGTGCCGGCCGCGGCGATGTCCTCGGCGTCCTCGTCCCGGACACGCCGCAGCAGGCCGATCGCGGCGTCGAAGAACTGCCCGGCCAGCTTGCTCTCGCGGCTGCCTTCGCGCGCGCTGTCGCCCATTCCCGAAGCTCCTTGTCGTCGTGTCGCGGATCACGTTGCGGTCTGGACCATTGCGCTGTCAATACCGCCTTGCCTCGGCGCGACCCGGTTGTCGTCGCGATGCGTCAGAATTGGGTCAGGGCCAGCGCACGACTCATCGAGGGGCACGTATGTCCGGACTGATCGACACAACGGAGATGTATCTCCGCACCATCCTCGAGCTGGAGGAGGAAGGTGTGGTCCCTATGCGCGCCCGGATCGCCGAGCGGCTCGACCAGAGCGGCCCGACGGTGAGCCAGACGGTGGCCCGTATGGAGCGCGACGGCCTGGTGGCCGTGGCGAGCGACCGCCATCTGGAACTCACGGACGAGGGTCGCCGTCTGGCCACCCGCGTCATGCGCAAGCACCGCCTCGCCGAGTGCCTGCTCGTCGACGTGATCGGCCTGGAGTGGGAGCAGGTCCACGCGGAGGCGTGCCGCTGGGAGCACGTGATGAGCGAGGCCGTGGAGCGGCGCGTCCTGGAGCTGCTGCGGCACCCGACGGAGTCGCCGTACGGCAACCCGATCCCGGGTCTGGAGGAGCTGGGCGAGAAGGCGGAGGCGGAGTCCTTCCTGGACGACTCGATGGTCTCGCTGGCCGATCTGGACGCGGGCCGGGAGGGCAAGACGGTGATCGTCCGCCGGATCGGCGAGCCGATCCAGACGGACGCCCAGCTGATGTACACGCTGCGGCGGGCGGGCGTGCAGCCCGGCTCCGTGGTGAGCGTGACGGAGTCGGCGGGCGGTGTCCTGGTCGGCAGCAGCGGCGAGGCGGCCGAGCTGGACGCGGACGTCGCGGCGCACGTCTTCGTCGCCAAGCGCTGAGCCCCACCCCCCATCGCCCCCACCGCCCCCGGAACCTGTCGGCCCGATTTACGTCGGAATCACCACGGCCGGACTCTCGCCGTGCCACGCTGGGGTCAGCCGTGCGAGGCCGGGAGGGGTGTGCGATGCGGGCGTCGGGGGCGGTGCGACAGAAGACAGAGGGCCCCGGCGCCCATGGGCGCCGGGGCCTGTCCTCCCCTGTGCTGACCCGGAGCCCCGAGCTCTCAGGGTCATTCCCCTCGGACCGTTTTCCCCGAGCGGTCCGCCTCCCGCTGAAGATCTCCCCCCGGCAGCGCGCGTCAACCCTTGAAGCCCGTCACTCGAACGAGGGGTGTTACGCGGCAGAACCCAATTTTCGAATACAGGTTCGATAGTCTGGCGGGGCTCGACACGCTCGATGGGAAAGAGGGGGTGCCAGGGAACATGGTGCGACGTCTGGACGTCACCGGAGCCGCCGGCGTACGCCTGGCTGCCTGGGAGTTCACGAACGAGCGGGCGCGGGGGGAGCGGCGCGAGCAGGCACCGCGCGCCCCCGAGCCCGGGGTATTACTGCTCCACGGCCTGATGGGACGCGCCTCCCACTGGGCCCCGACCGCCCGCTGGCTGGCGGACCGTCACCGCACGGTCGCCCTCGACCAGCGCGGCCACGGCCTCAGCGACAAGCCCCCGGCCGGCCCCTTCACAAGGGAGGCGTACGTCGCCGACGCGGCCGCCGCCGTCGAACAGCTGGGCCTCGGGCCCGTCACGCTCATCGGCCACTCCATGGGCGCCCTCACCGCCTGGCAGCTCGCCGCCGAACGCCCGGACCTCGTCCACGCCCTGGTCATCTGCGACATGCGGGCCTCGGCCCTCGGCGCGGCCACCCAGCGGGAGTGGCAGGACTGGTTCCGCCGCTGGCCGGTGCCCTTCGCCTCGCTCGCGGACGTCCGCACCTGGTTCGCCCAGGACGATCCCTGGGTCGAGCGGCCCAACCCCGCCCGAGGCGAGTTCTTCGCCGAGGTGATGACCGAACGCCCCGACGGCTGGTACCCGGTCTTCGACCCGGCCCAGATGCTGACCTCCCGCGAGACCTGGGTCCACGACGCCCACTGGGAGTCGCTCGCCCAGGTCCGCTGCCCGACCCTCGTCGTGCGCGGCCTGGACGGCGAACTGGGCCGCGCGGAGGCCCAGGAGATGGTCCGCGTCCTCCCCCACGGCGCCTACGCCGAGATCCCGGACGCCGGCCACCTCCTCCACTACGACCACCCGGAAGCCTGGCGCGAGGCCATCGAGCCGTTCCTGAACGGCGTCCTGACGTCCTGACGGCCGCTCACCTTCGTGGCGCCGATACGATGATCGTTCCCAACGGCAAGCGGTCCCTAGGTCGGTCTGTGTCGGAACTCTCCCGTCGAGCGATCCTGCGCACAGCCGGAGTCGGGGCTGTCGCCGTCGCCGGCACCACTACGCTGACGTACGCGACCGAACAGGACCTGCGCGACGGGCGCGTCGACCCTGCTCGGTACACCGCTGCGTCTCCTCAGGGGCGGCGCGGGACACGGCAAGTTCCCGGAGTGCCCGCGCCGCGCTGGACCGCGGGACCGACCGGCTCAGCAGTCGTCCCGCCGGACCTGCCCGAGCACCGGGACTACCCCCGCATCCTCGCCGTCTTCAAGGACGCGACGATCCCGCGAGGCCGCAGCAGACGAACGGCCCGGGACGCATCCGGCATCTTGCGGGCGCTCGATACCCCATGGCACTGTCATGCACGGCTCAAACAGGGCGCGCGACTGCCCGGGGGTGATGAGCCGCACGTCCCCATATGCCCGTTCGCGGCCTGACCACCCGCGGCCGGGAGCCGACCGGAGACCCCGGACGGCGACACCCGCACGACCCGGATTGCCCGTAACCCGGACAACGAAAGGTCTGGTTCATCACATGAGATCCCCTGCGCGACACCTTCGCGTGCTCATCCCCGCCGCCGCTCTGGCCGCCGGACTGCTCGCCACCACCGCTCCCGCGCACGGCGCGGACCGTCCCGACGTCCGCCTGGCCCCCGCCGCCACCGCCGTCGCCGACGGCTGGATCGTGGTCCTGAAGGACACCCACAAGGCATCCGTACGGCCGACCGCCGAGGCCCTCACCAGCGCGTTCGACGGCAAACTCACTCACGTGTACGGGTCCTCGGTGCGCGGCTTCGCGGCGAAGATGTCCGCCGCCCAGGCCCACCGCCTTGCCGCCGATCCCCGGGTCGACTACGTCGAGCAGGACGCCACGGTCCGCATCAACGCCACTCAGTCCAATGCCACCTGGGGTCTGGATCGCATCGACCAGCGCCAGTTGCCGCTCGACGGCTCGTACACCTACAACACCACCGCCTCCGGCGTCCGCGTCTACGTCATCGACACCGGCGTACGCGTCAGCCACAGCGAGTTCGGCGGCCGGGCCAGCATCGGCACCGACACCATCGGCGACGGCCAGAACGGCAACGACTGCAACGGCCACGGCACCCACGTCGCCGGAACCACCGCCGGTTCGACGTACGGCGTCGCCAAGGCCGCCCAGGTCGTCGGCGTCCGCGTCCTCGACTGCAACGGATCGGGGACCTGGTCCGGCGTCATCGCCGGCGTCGACTGGGTCACCGCCAACGCCGTCAAGCCGGCCGTGGCCAACATGAGCCTCGGCGGCGGAGCCAGCTCCTCCCTCGACGCGGCCGTACAGAACTCCATCGCCTCCGGCGTGACGTACGCCGTGGCAGCGGGCAATGGCAACCAGGGCGGCAAGGCCCAGGACGCCTGCAACTACTCCCCCGCCCGCGTCCCCCAGGCCCTCACTATCGGCGCCACCGACAAGACCGACACCAAGGCGTCCTGGTCCAACTACGGAACCTGCCTGGACCTCTTCGCCCCCGGCGTCGGCATCACCGCCGCCTGGAACACCGGCGACACCGCCACCAACACCATCAGCGGCACCTCCATGGCCACCCCGCACGTCGCCGGCGCGGCCGCCCTCTACCTGGCCGCCCACCCCTCGGCCACCCCGGCCCAGGTCGGCGACGCCATGACGGCCAACGCCACCACCGGCGTCGTCAAGAGCGCCGGCAGCGGCTCCCCGAACAGGCTCCTGTACTCCCTGTTCTGACCCGGACCGGTGCACAGCCGCGGCCGCCCGGCGCTCAACGCCGGGCGGCCGTTCGCGCTGGGAAAATGGCCGAGCGAGCCCGCAACGAGCAGCCCCAACCCTGAGATCATGACGCCATGGAACATGCGCGGCAGATGGTCAGTTCCGGCTCGCCACTTGAGCCCGAGATCGGATTCTCCCGAGCTGTCCGCAAGGGGAAGCACGTCGCGGTCGCCGGCACCGCACCCATCGGCGACGACGGGGGGACGGTGGGGCGAGGCGACGTCCACGCCCAGACGGTGAGGTGCCTGGACATCGCGGAAGCCGCGCTGAAGGTAGCCGGGGCGTCGCTGGAGGATGTCGTGCGAACCCGCGTCATGCTCACGGACGTGACGCGATGGAAGGAAGCCGCGAGGGCGCACGGCGAGCGGTTCGCATCCGTGCGCCCGGCGTGCACCTTTGTCGAGGTCTCACGTTTCATCGACCCCGACTGGCTCGTCGAGCTGGAGCTCGACGCCATCCTCGACTGATCAACAGCGCCAGAAGCTGACGTCCCCGCCGGCGCCGCTCACCACACCGAGCAGACGCTGCGTACGGTCGGGCCGCGCCCGGCGGGGGAGCGTGAAGAGTACTTCTCCGGCTGCCGACGCCAGCCCGTCACCCAGGGCCCCGTCCCGGGGTGGGGGAAGCGGGCCACGTTGATGTGCTTCCCCACGCCCTGGATGTCGGCGACGTTGAAGGCGATCGTGGCGGCCGGTCTCCCCTCGGTCGACTGCCAGCGGTAGATCAGGTGGCGCCGGGTGGGGTCGATCGTCGCCGACACCCGGTACACCCCTGTCCGCGGCTTGTGGATGGCGGTCGTGGCCGGGCTGGAGGCGTCGGCCGAACCGTTCGCGACGTACGGGATACGGGCGATGGCCGTGGCCCATTCGGTGCTGCTCGGCAGAGCGTCGGTCCACAGGTGGATGACGAACGGCGTCCTGGCGCCCTGGCGACAATCAGGGCGCCAGGGCGTACTCCTTTGCTGACCTATGGTCCGGGTACGTACCCGGACCCGGACCCGGACACATCCTGGAGGAACGCGGACCAGGCGGTGGGGGAGACGGTGAAGGGGGGCAGGGTGGTGTCTTTGGAGTCACGGACGTGGACGGTGTGGGGGCAGGTGGCGATTTCGACGCAGTTGCCACCCTGCTCGCTGCTGTAGGAGGACTTCGTCCAGGTGACGGCGACCTCGATGCAGGCCCCGCCCTGTTCGCTGCTGTAGCTGCTCTTGAACCAGTTGAGGTCGGTGCTCATAGCTCTCGTGCCACCTGTTCGATCAGTCGTACGGACTCCTCCGGCGTGAGGGCCTGCGCTCGCAAGGCGCTGTAGCGGGCGAAGACGTCACCCACGTCCGGCTGTTCGCTGAGAAAGTACCTGCCGCCCTGTCCTTCGACATAGACGATTTGGCTCTTGCGCTCCTCAGTCTCCAACAGGATGAAGGGCCCGCTGAGTCCTGCGTGAGTCTCCCGGCCTTCCGGCATCACCTGGATCGTGACGTTGCGCAGCTCCGCGCACTCGCACACGTACAGAAGGCACTTCCGCAGTACATCCGAACCGCCGAGCGGTTTGCTCAGCGCGGCCATCTCCAGGACGAACGTGACCAGCGGCGTGGGCTTACGGAAGAACACCTGCTGCCGCTTCAGCCGGGCCGCGACACCGGCCTCTATGTCGTCGTCGTCCAAGGCTGGGACGGCGCAATTGAAGACGGCACGGGCGTACTCCTCCGTCTGGAGCAGACCCGGGATGAGGTGGGTCTCGTACCAGTGGATGCCCGCCGCCTTCTGCTCCTCCTCCAGGTAGTCCTCGAACCACGCCGCCACCCCGCTCGCCGTCACCTCCTCCGCGACCTCCAGTAGTGCACCTTGTGCACCCAACAGCTTGTCCACGGTCTCTACGAAACGCCCTCGCGGTCGACGCTCACCGCGCTCGATCATCGCCACCTGGGACTTGGAGTATCCGGTCTCCTTGCCCACCAGCTCCTGCGACACCTTCGCTCGCTCCCGGTGGAAGCGAAGGAGCCTGCCGAAGGCCTTCGCGGCCCCCGGGCTCCCCGTGTTCACGTTGTTCACAGACCGCCTCCCCTAGTGCACAGTCCGCCACAAACAGCCTGTGGCGCTGGTCACAGTAGAGCGGTACCGGAAAGCTGGCCGCATGAATTCGCGCAAGTCACTTGACAGCGTGCCCTCTTGGGTGCCCGCCACCGGTCATGCCCTCCGTCACGCGGGCGTGCACTTCGATGCCGTACGGATCGGGGGGTTCCTCGGTGAGGACGTGGCGTACCGGCTCATGGAGTTCACGGATTTCCAGGCCGGGCCGATCGTGCGTCAGCTGACGGGGGAGCGGAACTCGTACTTCCTGCTGCCCCCGAAGACCGCCGCCGCGTACGCCTGGCCGGCCCCCGCGCGGGCGCTGAGCAGGGAGGGGCGGAGTGCGGCCTTCGTCGGCATCCCCGCGCTCGACGGCCTGACCTGGCCCCTGGACTGGCGCTCCCGGCCCACGGTGGAAGACCCCTTCGTGGAACCGGACTTGTTGCACAAGATGGTCATCGATGCGGTACGGTGACCGCGACATCACGCTCCGTGAGAAAAGGAGCGGTCCCCGGGGGTGCGCCAACACCGTCCGAGGACCTTCACTTCGAGTGCTGCTTCGGAGGCACCCAAAATGCTTCGGCATGCTATCGCGCCTGCTCGCTGCTTCACCAAGGTCTCGCACGATGTCGTGCGCCATCCGCGTCTCAACAGCGACGCCAAGCTCCTGATCATCTACGTGCAGGGGCTCCCCGAAAGCCTGGCCGCCAAGCCGCTCGGCGAACACGCCACAGCCCTGGGGATGAAGCCCCGGGCATACCAGCGGGCCAAGGAGTCCCTGACTGCCTGCGGCTTCCTCCACGAGTGGAGGTGGCAGGGCGGGCGCGGTCACTGGATCACCGACCAGCTGCTCTCCAACGTCACCCTCACGCGTGAGGAGGCGAGCGCCACTCGCGACGGCCGGTCACCGACTGCCGTGGATCCGACGGTCGGTTCTCCGAAGGGCCCATGCCTCGGCTGTCCTCCTCCGGAAGAGAAAGACGGTGGGAAGAAGAACCTTCCCCACCCACCCCCCGAAGAGCCGGACTTGAATCCGGAGCCCGAGCCGGAGCCGGTGCCGCAGCCCGACCAGGCTCCGGCACCGGACCCGGCCCAGGCTCCGGCCCCGGAGGCCGTACCCGCCCCACCCGCCGCACCCGAGCCCGACCCGGCACCGGCACCCGCACCCGCACCCGCGTCCGAAGTCGTCCTGGCAGAGCGCGTGCTGCTGGAGCTACGCCACCACAACCGGGATCTGCTTCTCGGGGCCCGCGAGGCGCGCGGTCTCGCCGAGGTGGCGGCGGAGTGGCTGCGGCGCGGGGTGTCCGTGGCCGACCTGCGGCATGCCCTGACCAACTCCCCGCCGCCCACCATCCGCTCGGCGGTGGGCTTCCTGCGCCACCGCCTGACCGTGAAGCTCCCCGCCCCGGTGCCACCGCCCGCGCCGGCCGAACCGAACGCCTCCGCCGCCGCTCCCGCCCCCGGGGCGCTGGTCATCTGCGACGGGCCCGGTGACGACCACGTGTTCCGGCCGGTCGCGGGCGAGACCCGCTGCCGCCGTTGCCGTACCGAAGCCGCGCGGCCCCGGACACCCGAGCCCCGGCCGGCTACCGCCCGGCCCTCCTGGCGCGCCCTCGTGGCCGGGACGTGAGGGTCACCCCTGCCCCCTCGTCAC
Organism: Streptomyces sp. NPDC003027; assembly: GCF_053591435.1. NCBI lineage: Bacteria > Bacillati > Actinomycetota > Actinomycetes > Kitasatosporales > Streptomycetaceae > Streptomyces > Streptomyces sp. NPDC003027. Next base: position 224,657 of record NZ_JBSFTU010000003.1, on the reverse strand, counting down.
TGGCCGACCCGCCCGTCGACGCACTCGCGCAGCAGGTCGGCGTGCCCGCAGTGCCGGGCGTACTCCTCGATCCTGTGCACCATCAGCTCCCGGACCGTGATCCGTTCCCTCCCCAGGCGCTCACCCAGGTCCGGGTGTTCGGCCAGTACGGCGTCGACCTCGGCCTGCTCGCGGGCCAGCGCGGAGTACGCCTCGTCGACCACGGCCTGGTCGGCGACGGCTCCGTCGAAGTCACCGTCGTCCTCGCCGTACAGCGTCGGCAGCGGGTCGTCGTCGCTGATCCAGTTGCGCCAGTCCCGCTCCACCTCGGCGAGGTGCCGGATCAGGCCGAGCAGCGACATCGTCGACGGCGGGACCGAGCGACGGGCCAGTTGCTCCGGGTCCAGGCCCTCGCACTTCATCAGCAGCGTCGTGCGGTAGTCCGTCTGGAACTCCAGCAGGGTCGCCAGCTCGCCGTCGGGGCCGTCTCCTTCTCTGTGGCGGGGGTCGTCGTCGGGGTCGGCCCACATGTCGGGGTAGACGGTGGCCTGGGTCCATCGCACGGGTTGGTCGCTCATGCGCGCCATGGTCGTTCGGGGGTGCCCGGGCCCGCAACGGCTTTAGCGCCGGATGCGGAGAGCCGCCGCCACGATTCCGGACGGCGGAAGGCCGCCCGGTGGATACCGGGCGGCCTCCGTATGGGCGTGCGGTGTCACCGCACCGGGTCAGACCAGAGGTACGGCGTCGATCACCCGCTGCGGAACCGTCCACACCCCGGTCGTCACGTCCGTCGCGGTCCGGCGGCCCTCGGTGATCAACCAGAGGTCCGGCGAATCGGGGGACTTCAGACGGGTGCCGTCGGCGAACTCCGTGGACAGCGACTGCCAGACACGGTTCGGCACCACCTGCATGGGATCGTCCGCGTACCCGCTGGCCGTCAGCTCCTCCATGCTGTGGAACGGGACCTTCGCCCCGCCCACGACCGCCGCCTGGCTCAGCGAGCCGGCATCCTTGATCCGGGTCCCGTCCGCGATCTTCGTGGTCATGCCGTCCCAGACCCGGACGGGGATGACCAGACGCGCCTTGGCGCCGTAACCGGCGGCCTGGAGTTCGTCCATGGAGTGGAAGTCGACCCGGGCGCCGCCGACCACCGCCGCCTCGGACGTGGCCCCGCTCTTGGCGATCCGGGTCCCGTCCGCGATCCTGGTCGTCATGCCGTCCCAGACCCGGACGGGGATGACCAGACGCGCCTTGGCGCCGTAGCCCGCCTCGTTGCGCTCGGCCTCCGTGTAGAAGTCGACGCGCGCTCCGCCGACCACCGCGGCCTCCGACGAGGCCCCGCTCTTCGCGATCCGGGTGCCGTCGGCGATCTTCGTGGTCATGGCGTCCCAGACCCGTACGGGGACGACCTCGCGCGGCTTGCCGCCGTAGCCGGCGTCGTTGCGCTCGGCCTCGGTGTGGAAGTCGACCCGGGCTCCGCCGACCACGGCGGCCTCCGACGACCAGCCGCTCTTGGCGATCCGGGTGCCGTCGGCGATCTTCGTGGTCATGGCGTCCCAGACCCGGACCGGGATCACCTCGCGCGCCTTGCCGCCGTAGCCGGCGTCGTTGCGCTCGGCCTCGGTGTGGAAGTCGACCCGGGCTCCGCCGACCACGGCGGCCTCCGACGGGGACCCGCTCTTCGCGATCCGGGTGCCGTCGGCGATCTTGTTCGGGAGCGCGTCCCACACGCGGTCGGGGATGGTCCACATCCGCTTCTCGCCGTACCCGCAGGCGATCAGCTCGTCCATCGACACGAACGGCACCTTCGCCCCTCCGACGATGCCGGCCTGCGAGCTGCTGCCCGCCTTCTTCACGCGCGTGCCGTCCGAGATCCGGTCCGGGATGAGGCTGAACGCCCGGCCCGGCAGCGCGCGGACCTTCGACGCCCAGTCCGTACCGAAGCCGGAGTCGATGACCTCCTGCGGCGAGGCGAAGTTGACCCGCGCACCGCCCATCATCGCGGCGACCGGCGTACTGCCGCCGGTGCCCTGGATCAGGATGCCGTCGTCGGGCACGTCGGCCCGGATCATGTTGAACGCGCGCGCCGGGACCGTGCGGACCTTGCTCGCCCAGTCGGTGCCGAAGCCGGCGTCGATGACCTCCTGCGGGGAGGCGAAGTTGATCCGGGCGCCGCCGAGCATCATCGCCACCGGCGTCGGTACGCCGTTCGCGATGCCCTGGACGAGCGAGCCGTCCGGCGGGATGTCGGCGTGGAACTCGTTGAAGACGCGGCTCGGGATCGCGCGCACCTTCTCACGCCAGTTGGTCCCGTATCCGGTCTCGACCACTTCCTCGGGCGAGAAGAAGTTGATCCGCGACCCGGCCACGAACATGGCCACCGGCGTCGAGGAGCCACCGCCCGTGCCCTGGACGAGCGTGCCGTCCTTCGGGATCGTTCCGAGGTTGTTGAACGAGTAGTCCGACACGATGACGACCTTGCTCGCCCAGTCCGTGCCGAAGCCCGTGTCGATGACCTCCTGCGGCGAGGCGAAGTTGAGCCTCGCCCCACCGACGGTCTGCGCGACCGGTGTCGCGTTGCCGGCGTTCCAGCCCTGCACGAGGTTGCCGTCGGCCGGGGCCTGGTTCATGTGGTCACGGGCGTCGATCGACCAGTCCGAGATCTTCGGCGGCCGGCCGCAGTTGACCGGGGAGTTGCAGTGCGACTGATGCAGTGGCGCACCGCCGACGAAGATGTAGATACGGCCGCGCTGGTCGATGGCGGACGAGCCGTTGCGCGGTGTCTTCGGACCCGCGTCGATGACCGACTGGTACGTGGGGCGGGGCGTGGAGTCGCAGATGCCGCTGTCGCACGTGGCCTGCCAGACCGGCGCGCCGCCGACCATCTTGTAGATGCGCTTGGTGTCCGTGGTGTGCAGGATCGTACCGTCGGCCAGGCCGTGGACCGAGGTCACCGGCTGCGGCTGCGGCGGGGCGGGCGGGTTGGTCGCGCCGGGTGTCCCGAGGCCGCCCCGGCCCGGGGACCGGGTCTCCTTCTTGAATCCCTCGCTCTTCGGGAGCTGCACCCACATGGAGCTCGCGAAGCTCTGAAGCGTGTACGGCCATCCCACGTTGCAGCCGGCCGGGGACCAGTTGCGCATCATGAAGACGCGTTCGGTGAAAACGCCGTAGGAGACGTAGGTGATCTCGTGGGCCGGGGACACGGTGTTGGTCTTCAGACCCACCGAGCTCGTCCACGAGGCCTTCGCGCTGATGCTGATCTCGGCGTTGACCGTGGCCACGAGCTTCTCGGCCGATATGCCGGCGGTGAACTGGGCGCCCACCTCGATGGTGCGGGACTTGGTGACGGTCACCTCGAGGTTGTCTCCGGGAGCCACCCGCCAAGGCCCGTCGGCCGGTGCGAACTCCTCGTAGTGCTTGCTCACATACCAGGGGCCCGGTTCACAGGAGGGGACCGGGAAGGGCAGGGGTGGTGGATCGGCCTGGGCGACCTGCGGCGTCGTCGCCACAAGTCCGCCGGCCATCAAGATGCCGACCAGCGCGGTGAGCGCCGGCCTCAGTCTCTGTCTGAGCATCGTGGCTTCTTTCTCTGTCGAGGTATGACGAACCACCCGCTGGGCGTGCGGGTGTCCGGTACATGTCATCGGTGCGGGGACCGGGTACGGCCTTCTCCAGGCTCAGCCGCTCGCTTGCCGCGTGAGGGCAGCCCACTGCCCACCAGGCGACGTCGGGTCAGTAGCCGTCGAACCGAGGACAGGCGCCTGGAGCGCGTTCAGCGCGCGTATCGGCGGCTGCCCCGGTCGGCCTGGGCAGTGCTTTTCGTGTGAAGCCGCATGCGGTGCCGGCTTGCTGAGGCTGCGGTCAGGGCAGCACACATCGCCATACAAACGTTCCCCCCGTTGAGAGCCACACCCATATGACCCCGTGGGTGCCGGCTCCTTTGGCGCAGTACAGCTCGGAGGTTAGACCTGGCCGCTCCTGCTCTGTCAATGCCTGTCGACAAACTGCAGCATTGGCGCGGCCCGGCACCCTCCCCGGATCTACGAGGAGCTCTCCTTCGGGTCCTCGGCGTTGCGCCAGATCGTGAGGTCGAGGGTGATGTACTTACTCGGGTCCTTGGCGCCGGACTTGCCGCGGTAGGTCGCCACCGCGATGTGGCCCGCGTCGCTCAGGACGCAGACCTGCGAGCCGTTCGTCAGCTGGTCGAGGCGGATCTTCTCGGTGAAGCGCGTCTCGCTGCGGCAGGTCTCCAAGGAGCCCTGCTGCGCGTTGGTGAGCAGGACCAGCTTGCCGTTGGCCGTGCCGACCTTGTCGTCCTCGAAGAGCGTGTCGTGGTAGTAGTACAGGTCACCGTTGCCGTAGGCCACGCCGCTGCCCGTGTCCTCGGCCGGGCGCGGCGGGTTGTCGGCGAGCATGAGGGAGTAGTTCCCCGTCACGTCGACGTTCTTGTACGAGACCGGCTTCGGGTCGGTCCTCGGCTGGGCCTTGCCCGAGGAGCCGCTCGAACCGCTCGAACCGCTCGAACCGCCCGAAGCGCCCGCGCTCGTACTGCCGCTGGACGACGCCGAGTTCTTGCCGTTCGGAGTCTTGGGGAGCAGCGATCCGATGATCACGAGGCCGATCACGCCTGCCGCGATGGAACCGCCGACGATCAGCCCCGTCCGCTTGGGCTTCTGCGGGGCGGGCGCGAAGCCACCGGGATGGAACGGGGGCGGTGTGTTGTAGCCCGGCGGCACATAGCCGGGCGCCGGGGTGCGGTAACCGGGCGGCATCCCGCCCGGAGCACCCGGAGCGCCGGGGGCTCGGGGCGGCATCATGCCGGGGGCGCCCGGGTATCCGCCGGGCGGCATCCCACCGGGGACGCCCCGAGCGGCCTGTGTCGGGGCGTGGGACACACCGGCACTGGTGGGCGCGTACGGGTGGACGCCCCCCGGCGGCGTCGGGGCCTGCGGGGAGCGCTCGGTCGGCGTCGCGGTCGGCGGGGCGGGCGGCTGCGTGGCGGGCGCGGTGGGCGGCGGGGTCTTCGCCGGCTCGGGCAGCACCAGGCGCTCGGTGATCGAACCGGCGATGGCCCGGGGCAGCCAGTCCTCGCCCTGGCGCAGCGGGACCGGCGAGACGGCGTGGCACAGCTCGATGACCTCGCTCAGGGCCGGGCGATCGGCCGGGTCCCGGCTGAGGCACCGCGTCACCAGCGGCCGCAGCTCCTCGGGCAGCCTGCTGAGGTCGGGGTCCTCGTGGACGATGCGGTAGAGCACGGCGTGTGAGGGACCGTCACCGAAGGCGGGGGCGCCGATCGCCGCGTAGGCCGCGATCTGGCCGAGGGCGAAGATGTCCGTGGCCGCCGTGACCGTACCGGCCGAGGCCTGTTCGGGCGCCATGAACGCGGGTGTACCGACGCTGACGCCGGTGCTGGTCAGGGAGGTGGTGTCGGCCGCGCGGGCGATGCCGAAGTCGATCACGCGCGGGCCGTCGGAGGCCAGCAGGACGTTGGCGGGCTTCAGGTCCCGGTGGACGATGCCCGCGCCGTGGATGACATGGAGGGCCTCGGCCACTCCGACGGTCAGCAGCAGGACGCTCCGCAGCGGCAGTCCGCCGTGCTGGGCCACGGCGAGCGCGAGGGACGGGCCCGGCACGTAGGCCGTGGCCAGCCAGGGCTGCGAGCCGTCGGTGTCCGAGTCGATGACGGGCGCCGTGTACAGGCCCTGCACCCGCTCCGCGGCCCGCACCTCCTGCTGGAAGCGCCGCCGGAACTCCGGGTCGCCGCTGAACTCCGGGCGGATCACCTTGATGGCGATGGGCCGGCCGCCCGGCGTGTACGAGAGGTACACCTTGCCCATGCCGCCGGTGCCGAGCACGGCCGCGAGGCGGTAACCGCCCACGACGGCCGGGTCGTCCCCCTGGAGAGGCTGGAAAAGGTCGGCCGAAGGCACATTGCCCATCTGGAATCATCCCCCTGCTAGCGGCGATCCGGGGGCTGCCGACGCCCTGCCGACGCCCCGGAGTCGAGCGAGAGCGTACCGAAGAACCGGCCCCTCCAAGCCGCCCGGGGCCAACCCCCGTACAGCGCGCAGGCCCCCACCCGGAGGTGGGGGCCTGGAGCCGACGCGGCGGGAACACGCTCCCGCCGCCCGGAGGGAGGCTCAGAACGAGAGGACGGCGCTTTCGGCCACCCGCGTGCGCATCTCGCACGTGTTGGAGTACGTGGCCGACCAGCTGACGCGCTTGCCCTGCCACACGCCGTCACCGGTCACCGTGACCGGGTCCCACTCGCGGGTGCAGGGGCGGTCGCCCGGTAAGGCCGTCAGCCGGTTCAGGTCACCGTCGGCCGCGGCCAGTTCCTCGCAGGCGGCGGCGGGGGAGGGGTGGCTGCCTCCGGGGACGGGTGCGCACTCGAGGGTGACCGCCCGCTCGACGGTGGCCGTCCCGGCGGCCTCGCCCCTGGCGACCGTCAGCACGAGGGCCGACGGCGAGTAGAGGGAGGCCGGCTGCGCGGCCCCGGCGTACGCGATGCCCGAGGTCGCCGTGCCGACGCAGGCGAGGCCGGTGGCGACAGCGATGGCGCCGAGGGTCTTGCGGAGGTAACGCACGAATGACTCCTTTTCGGATAGAGGTGCGATTGCGGAATGGAGTCTTGTCGGGGCGCACCGTGATCGCACATCCGCCGCTGTTTTCCGGCCGCATACACGTATAAACCACTGACCGATCGGTCGTTCGGGCAGTTCGGGGCGTATGCGCACCCTGGTCCGAGGGGTCCCGGGACGGCGGGAGCTGACGGCAGTTCAACCCGAAACGACCGTCTGACCTGCTGCTTCGTCAGAACGGTTCTGTTTTGGAGTACTTACGGCACCGCCTGGTCGACCGGAAGACTCCGCTCCCACCCCGGCTCCAGGCGGAACCGCCTGCCCTGCGCGCAGTCGTCGCACGGCTCCAGCAACCGGGCGTCCAGCAGCGGCAAGTGGCAGCCCTGGGTGAACGACGCCTCGTAAGAACGGGACGAAGACAGGCCGCCGTTTCCTCCCGGGAAGTGGCGGCCTCCCCCTCGGCTGAGCCTCCTCAGCCCTTGCTGACCGCCGCCAGGATCTCCGGCAGCCGCGCCGCCGTCCGGGGCGCCGCCAGCCTCAGGCCGCCCCAGGCGATCAGGGCGCCGTACACCGCCCCGACCGGCAGCAGCATCCACGACGAGGACTGCTCGTCCGCCACGTGGAGGTAGATCGCGGTCCCGATGAGCGGGGCGCACATCAGCGCTGCCACGATCACCCCGCCGAAGATCGAGATCCAGGCGAGGCCGCCCTGCCCCGGTGCCACGTTCTTGAAGGCGCCGTCCTGCGGGATCGAGTACGGGAACAGCGCCGAGGCCAGCGCCCCGACCGCCACCATCGCGCCGAGCAGCGCGAGCGCGAGGCCCAGCGCCTCCGGCAGTGCCGACCAGTCGCCCGAGACCGCCGCCGTCCCCGACGTCACCAGGACCGTGAACGGAACGGTGATCAGCAGCAGCGCCAGCGCCCGCGCCCGCAGTTCGGCGTACGCGTCCGCGGGCGTGGAGATCGTCTGCGCGACCATCCAGAAGGCCGAGGTGTCCTGCCCGAACTGGTTGTACATCAGCATGCCGAGCATCCACGAGGCGAAGACGGCCCAGTAGACCGAGCCCGTCCCCTGGAGCGCGTTGAACATCGGCACGATCGCACCGATCACCAGCGACGTCGTCCACGCCGCCTTCGTCTTCGGGTCGCGCCAGATGTAGCGCAGGCCGCGCTCCATCACCGTGCCCGTACGCCCGCCCGGCAGCAGCCGCCCGAGAAGGCCCGTACCCGCCCGGTCGCGGCCCGGGGCCGAAGCGGCGCCGATCGTCGAGCCGTCCGGTGTCGTCATCAGCTTCACCAGGCTCCGCTGCCACCAGTACAGCAGCCCGCCGAGAGCGACGACCGTCAGCAGCAGCCGGCCCGCCGCGAGCGCGTAGTCGCCCTCGCTCGCCGAGTCCACCGCCGCGACCGCCGAGGCGGGCGGCAGCCAGCTCACCACCGCCGCCGCCGGTTCGAGCGCCTCCAGGCCCCCGGCGCGGCTCAGCCGCTGCGCGCCGAAGTTGACCACTTGGATCCCGACCGCGATCAGCAGACCGCTCAGCACCGCCAGGTCACGGCCCTTGCGCGAGGTCAGCAGCCGTACGTTCGCGGCGGCGACCGCCCGCGAGAGCGCCACGCACACCAGGACCACCAGCGGCACGGCGAGGACCGACGCCACGACACCCGCCGCGCCGCGCGCCAGCGCCAGCGCCGCGCCCACCGCGACGATCAGGGTGAACGCGGGGCCGGTGCCCACCAGCGAGGCCACCAGGAGCGAGCGCACCAGCGGGCGCGGGCGCAGCGGCAGCATCACGAGCCGCGATGGGTCGAGGGTCTCGTCACCACCCGGGACGAAGAGCGGCATGACGGCCCACGACAGGGCGAGGAACCCCGTCAGCAGGGCGGCGACCGAGTCGGCGTCCGCGTGGCCCCGCAGCAGGACGAACGCGAGCAGCACCGCCGCTCCGAAGAGAACGGAGACGACGATCGACGTCACATAGGCGGCGGTCCGCCCGGCCGACTGCCGCAGCCCGTTGCGCAGCAGCGACAGCTTGAGCCGTACGAAGACCGAGGTGATGGATTCGGGCGCGGGAGCCGTGGCCGTCATCGGGCCGTCCCCCCGCCCAGCCAGTCCAGCGAGTCCCCGGTGTCCCGCCCGTTCGCCCCGACCAGCTCCAGGAACGCGGCCTGCAGGGACGGCGCCTCCCCCCGTACGGCCGCCAGCGGGCCCTGTGCGCGGATCCGGCCGGCGGCCATCACCGCGACCCAGTCGCACAGTGACTCCACCAGCTCCATCACATGGCTGGAGAAGACGACGGTCGCGCCCGAGGCGGTGTACCGCTCCAGAACGCCCCGGATGGTCTGCGCGGACACCGGGTCGACGCCTTCGAACGGCTCGTCGAGGAAGAGCACTTCGGGGTTGTGCAGCAGCGCCGCCGCGAGCCCGATCTTCTTGCGCATACCGGTGGAGTAGTCCACGACCAGCTTGTGCTGCGCGCCCGCCAGGTCCAGTACGTCGAGCAGCTGCGTGGCCCGCTTGTCGACCTCCGCACCGGGCAGCCCCCGCAGCCGCCCGCTGTACGCCAGGAGTTCACGCCCCGAGAGCCGCTCGAAGAGCCGCAGGCCCTCCGGCAGGATGCCGATCCGGGCCTTGACCTCGGCCACCGATTCGGCGTCGGCCCAGACGTCGTGGCCGGCGACCAGGACGCGTCCCTGATCGGGCCGGAGCAGGCCGGTGATCATGGAGAGGGTGGTGGTCTTGCCGGCGCCGTTCGGCCCGACGAGGCCGATGAACTTCCCCGCGGGCAGCACGAGATCGATACCGCTCACCGCGATCTGCTGGCCGAAACGCTTCCACAGCCCCTCGACACGAACGGCGGGCGTCGCACCGTCGCCCGGTGCGCTGCCCGCCTGTTCGAACACTCCGTCAGATGCCTGGTCAGGCATATCCCTTCAACCCTTCGGTTGTCCCCGTGCAGTGGGGAACAACCTTACGGTGGCGGTCCTGGCGGCCGCCCCGTCACGGACGCCGGGCGCGCGCCGCCGCCGCTTCCCGGCCACACGCGTACGCGAGCGGACTGATCAGCTCCTCCGCGTCGGGCAGCCAGCGGTTGGCCGGAGTGGGCCGCCGCGCCCACTGCACGGCCCCGTGCCCGCCGACCCGGGTGGGCGGCGCCGCCACGAAGTGCCCCTCGCCGCGCGTGACCAGGTCGATCGAGGTCGGGGCCCACCCCAGCTTGCGGACCAGGTCGGGCACCTTGGCGGCGGCGCCCGGCAGGACGAAGAAGAACATCCGGCGGTCCGGGGCGCAGGTCACCGGGCCGAGCGTGAGGTCCATCCGCTCCATCCGGGCCAGCGCCAGGAAACCGGCCGACTCCGGCACGTCGATCGCGTCGAAGGTGCGGCCGGTCGGCAGCAGGATCGACGCCTTCGGCTGCTTCGACCACATCCGCCGCGCACCGACGGCGCTGCCGGTCGCCTGGGTCGACCAGTCGGGCCGAGCCGGGTGGGCGCCGGGAGCGGCACAGCTCTCGACGCCGCAGGAGCAGCGTTCCCTGCCCTCCACGGCCTCCAGCCAGGTCCCGGGGAACACGTCCCAGTGCCGCTCTTCCGCATACCGCACGGCGCAGTCCAGCAGCTGCTCGCCTCGCTGCTTGGGGATGTGTGCGGCTTCCGTGACTCCGATGGTCTCTTCCACGGTGAACTCAACTCCCGCCGTCACCGGGGGTTACGGCCGTGCGCGAAGAGCGGTGTGGAGCATCGATCCTGCATGCGGGGCGCATGGGTGCATGGGCGGGGGCGCGCGGGGGGCCGGGGAGCGGCGGCGGGGTAGCCAAGGGCGGGGGCATCGGCAATGGTGACATCGCCGACGCGTCCGGTTTCGCGTGTTCACATCGGCATTGACCGGATATCCGTCGGGCAGTGATCAGTGCGATTCAGTCCAGTTCCACTGATCGCTCACGGCCTCAGGGGGTAGTCATGGCAGCCAGGCCACTCGTTGCCCGTCAGCCGAACGAACGGCTGCAGGCACTCATCCAGGAGGCCGGGTGCTCCAACGCCGGCCTCGCTCGCAGAGTGAACATGGTCGGGGCCGAACGCGGCCTCGACCTGCGGTACGACAAGACGTCGGTGGCACGCTGGCTGCGCGGGCAGCAGCCGCGCGGCCGGGCGCCGGGCATCATCGCCGAGGCGCTGGGCCGCAAACTGGGGCGCACGGTCACGATCGACGAGATCGGCATGGCGAACGGCAGGAACCTCGCGTCGGGCGTCGGGCTCCAGTTCTCGCCGACCGTGCTGGGCGCGATCGAGCAGGTCTGCGAGCTGTGGCGCAGCGACGTGGGCCGCCGGGACTTCCTGTCGGGGTCGACGGTGGCTGCCTCCGCCCTTGTCGAGCCGAGCCGGGACTGGCTGATCACCGGCGCGGACCCACAGGTGGCCCGGTCGGCCGGGGCCCGGGTCGGCACCGCCGACGTGGAGGCGGTCCGGGCGATGACGGCGGCGCTGGTCGACCTCGACCGCCGGTTCGGCAGCGGGCACGTACGGCCGGTGGTGGTGCACTACCTCAACAGCGTGGTGTCGGGGCTGCTCTCGGGGTCGTACCGGGAGGCGGTGGGGCGGCAGCTGTTCGCGGCGGTCGCCCGACTCACGGAACTGGCCGGGTACATGGCGGTGGACACCGGTCAGCCGGGGCTCGCCCAGCGTTACTACATCCAGGCGCTGCGGCTCGCGCAGGCGGCGGGCGACCGGGGTTACGGCGGCTATGTGCTCGCGGCCTCCATGAGCCATCTCGCGGCGCAGCTCGGAACCCCCCGCGAGATCGCCCAGTTGGCGCGGGCGGCGCAGGAGGGGTCGCGGGGACGGGTGACGCCGAGGGCGGAGGCGATGTTCTACGCGGCGGAGGCCCGGGGGCACGCCCTGCTCGGGGACGCCCGCTCCTTCGAGGTGGTGGCGGGACGGGCCGTACGCGCCCTGGAGCAGGCGGACCCGGAGTCGGGCGACGACCCGGACTGGATCGCGCACTTCGACCACGCCTATCTCGCGGACGAACTGGCGCACTGCTACCGCGACCTGGAGCGGCCGGAGGAGGCGGCGAGGGCGGCGCAGGAGTCGCTGGACGGGCATCCGGAGACCCGGGCGCGGCGGCGGGCGATCGGACTGGTGCTCCTCGCGTCGGCGCAGATCCAGCGGCGGGAGGTGGAGCACGCCTGCCACACGGGCACACGCGCGCTGGAGTTGCTGGCCACGCTGCGGTCCTCGCGGGGCGCGGAGTATCTGGACGACCTCAAGGGCCGCCTGTCGCCCTTCGCGCGGGAGACGGCGGTACGGGAGTTCGGGGTGCGCCTGGAGACGCTCGCCGCGTGACGGGGGCGGGCGGACGCCGTTGTCGCGGGTCTCACACGCGTGTGCGGAGCGCTGGACGTACCCGGTAGCGTGAGCCGACGATTCCGTAGGTCCATCAGTAGGAGTCCCGGTGACGCAAAGCGGACAGGGTCCGGAGCCGCAGTATCCGCCGGCGGTTCGGCCCGCGCACGAAGGTGTCGTGCTGCCCGCCGAAGGCGGCGCGGAGGGCGGCCCCGCCGCCGGCCCGGCCGGCGGCCAGCCGTGGGGCGGCGCCTGGGGCCCCGGCGGCGGACAGCCGGGCGGTGCGCAGCCCCTGCCGCCGGCGCAGCCGCTGCCGCCGGAGGCCGTACCGGGCGGCGCCGCGGACATGCAGGCGACGCAGTACCTCGCACCGGTCCCGCCGACGCAGGGTGGACCGGGACCGATGCCGGGTCCGATGCCGGGTCCGATGCCGGGGCAGTACCCGGGACAGGGGCAGTTCTCGGGGCAGGGTCAGGGGCAGGGGCCGTACGCCGGGCAGGGTCAGGGCCAGGGGCCGTACGCCGGGCAGGGTCAGGGCCAGGACCAGGGGCCGTACGCCGGCCAGGGCCAGGGCCAGGGGCCGTACGCCGGGCAGGACCAGTTCCCGGGCCATGGCCAGGGGCAGGGGCAGGCTCCGGGGCCGATGCCCGGGGCTCCCGGGGAGATACCCGGGGCGCATCCCTTGCCGGCTCCTCTGCCGCCGCAGGGCGGTTACGGCTATCCGCCGGTCGCCTCCGCCGCCGACATGCAGGCCACCCAGCACATTCCGCCGGTCGCGCCCCAGGGCGGCGGCTCGGACACGCAGTTCCTCGGGACCGGGCCGCTGGGCCGGCAGCCGGGCGCGCCCGCTCAGCCGGCGGGCGCCTCCGACGCGACCCAGTACATCGCTCCCGTACCGACGCAGACGCCCGGTGAGCGGCAGCCGCCGGCCGAGTTCGACAACCTCTTCCGCAGCGACTCGACGCAGCACCTGCCCCAGCCGCCCCACCCGCAACACCGCCAGCCTCAGTACGCTCCCCAGCCCCAGGCACCCCAGCCGCCCCCGCCGCCTCAGCGGCAGGGATACGGGTTCGAGGACGCCTACTACGACGACGGCGACGAGCCCGCGCCGCGCCGCAAGTCGCCCGTCGCCCTCATCGCCGCCGTCGTCGTCGGCTGCGCGATCGTCGGTCTCGGCGCCGGGGCGCTGCTCAGCGGTGGCGACGAGGACAAGAAGCAGGGCCCCGGCCAGACCGTGGCCGCGAGTTCGAGCGCCCCCTCCACCGCCCCGACCGAGAAGCCCGTCGACCCGGCCGAGACGCAGGCGCAGGCGCTCGACAAGCTGCTCGCGGACAGCAGCGACAGCCGTGACGCGGTGATCCGCTCGGTCGAGTCCATCAAGCAGTGCAAGAACCTCGACCAGGCCGCCACCGATCTGCGCGGGGCCGCAGCCCAGCGCCGCCAGCTGGTGACCCGGCTGCAGGGCCTGTCCGTCGACAAGCTGCCGGACAACGCGGCGCTGACCACCGCCCTCACCAAGGCGTGGCAGGCGTCGGCCTCCGCCGACGACCACTACGCCGCCTGGGCGGTCGAGACGAAGGGCAAGAAGGCCTGCAAGGACGGCGAGGCCCGCAGGACCAAGCAGACGTCCGCGGCGGGCAAGAAGAGCAGCGAGGCCACCGTCGCCAAGCGCCAGGCGGCCGCTCTGTGGAACCCGACCGCCAAGAAGTACGGACTGCCGCAGCGGACGCCCACCCAGCTCTGACGGGCCGGGCCCGCGTCAAGGCGCGCTGAGCACCGTCTCGCCGACGTCGACGAAACCGGGCTTCTGCGCCACGAGCCGCCCCTGGCGGACCACTTGGAACGTCACCTCGCCGTTGACGATCCGCGGGAAGCCGGGGGCTCCGAGCATGTCCTCGTAGTGCCAGCGCAGTTCGGGCGTGAGACCGCCGGTGTCGATCCGTACCCCCCGGTCGAGGGCGTGCGAGACGGCGCTCGCCGAGATCGATTCGCTGTCGAGCGACTCGATCACCTGCCTCAGGACGGTGTAGGCGATCCAGGTCGTCTGGACGCCCGCGTCGGCCGGGTCCACGCGGTTGTCGGCGAAGGCGTGCTCCTGGATGACCTTGCGCATCGGCGTCCAGCGGGCGTCGTTCGCCTCCGGGTACCAGCCGGTGACGTACGCACCCTCGAAGGGGCTGCGCGCGCCGCCCGTGCGGTCGATGACGGGCTGGCTGACGCTGCCGAGCACCGAGGAGATCCGTACGCGGGACGGGTTCTCGGAGCCCTGGCCGGCCTGTCCTGCCTGCCCCTCCCCGTCGTCGTCCGCGGGCAGCCGGCGGAAGGAGTCGAAGAACGTCTGGGTGCGCTCGCCGAGCACGGCGGCGACGCAGCCGTTCCTCCCTCCGGCCTTGCTGCGGGCGCGCCCGGCCGGCTGGGTGTACTCGGCGGCGTCCTCCAGCGCCGGGATGTCCGTGGCGCTCCCGTGCCGGGACGTGCGCAGACCGGAGTTGAGGAGGTCGGGCAGCTTGTCGCCGGCGATGGTGTCGGGACGGACGAGCGAGACCTTGCGGCAGGACTCGGCGAGCTGCATGCCGTGGCCGGCGAGGAGGGACGCCTGGCCGCCGTTGACGGGGTAGGAGAGCGGGCTGGTGAACTCGTCCTCGGAGATGCCGTAACCGCCGATGTACGGGATTCCGGCTGCCTCCAGAGGCGCCATGAAGGCGCGCCCGTTCTGGCTGTAGGAGCCGACCACGGCGACGACCTTCTCGCGGACGGCCCGGCGCGCGCAGGCCGCGGCGCCGGCGGAGGTGTTCTGCTCGTTGCAGGTGAGGATGCGCAGCTCGTGGCCGTCGATGCCGCCGTGGGCGTTCGCCCAGCGGGCGTACGCCTGGGCCATGGCGGGCATTCCGGGCATGTTGGTGGCGCGGGTTCCGTCGGGGGCCCACGTCATCACCGTGACGGGCTCCCTGGAGCCCCCCGTGGTCCCAGGGAGCACGCCACAGCCGGCGAGCAGCGACGCCCCGGCCGCTGCCGTCGTGACATACGCGAGGAGTGAGGTCAGTCGCCTACCGGTCATGGGCATGCACAATTCCGCCTCACGGGTAACGCGGGAGTGAGCATGGTTCAACGCTGGGTGACACGAAGGTGAATTGCGGGGGCCGGTCCGTCCGTGGGGATGGGGAACGTACGATCGAAACGTGTCCAGTCCACTCTCCAGTTCGGTGAACTCTTCCCGTCGCGGCCGTCGCTCCTCCACCATGGGCGGCATGCCGCTCAATGACATGCCGTGGTGGCGCTGGCGCAGCAATGTGCGCTCGGCGCTGCACATGCTCTCCGACCCCGGGTTCCACGAGACGACCTGGCTGGCGGGCCACGAGGGGTACGGCGATGTCACCGACGCCGTCTACCGCCTGGTCGAGGACACCTGGCTGGACAACTGGTCCGCCGAGAAGTACGTCGGGACGATCTTCCGCGACTCAGGTGAGGCCGCCCTGGTGGACGTGGCCGTGCTGCGCGTGCTGCGGATCATGCACCAGGTGGGCCCGGACGCCCCGGTCTCGGCGTACATGGAGCACCACGGCTGGCCGGAGGCGGTACGCGCGGCCCGCGAGGCACACGTACGGATGGCGTCGGCGGACGGCGAGGACCCGGACGTACCGCCGCGCTCCCTCGACGTGCTCCGCATCATGACGCGGTCCGCCTGACGGACGCCGTCCCGGGCGGCCCCGCGCCGTGTGGCAGGCTAATGGGATGACCGACCAGTACGTCCTCACTCTTTCCTGCCCCGACAAACAGGGCATCGTGCACGCCGTGTCGAGCTACCTCTTCATCACGGGTTGCAACATCGAGGACAGCCAGCAGTTCGGAGACCGGGACACGGGTCTCTTCTTCATGCGGGTCCACTTCTCGGCGGAGGCGCCGGTCACGGTGGACAAGCTGCGGGCGAGCTTCGCGGCGGTGGGCGACTCGTTCGGGATGGACTGGCAGATCAACCGGGCCGACCAGCGCATGCGCGTCGTGCTGATGGTGTCGAAGTTCGGGCACTGCCTGAACGACCTGCTGTTCCGCTCGCGGATCGGGGCGCTGCCCGTCGAGATCGTGGCGGTCGTCTCCAACCACACCGACTTCGCGGAGCTGGTGGGCTCGTACGACATCCCGTTCCGGCACATTCCGGTCACGAAGGACAACAAGCCGCAGGCTGAGGCGGAGCTCCTGGAGCTGGTCCGCTCCGAGGAGGTCGAGCTGGTGGTGCTCGCCCGCTACATGCAGGTGCTCTCCGACGATCTGTGCAAGCAGCTGTCGGGCCGGATCATCAACATCCACCACTCCTTCCTGCCGAGCTTCAAGGGCGCGAAGCCGTACCACCAGGCGCACGCGCGCGGCGTGAAGCTGATCGGCGCGACCGCCCACTACGTGACGGCGGACCTCGACGAGGGCCCGATCATCGAGCAGGAGGTCGAGCGCGTGGGCCACGAGGTCACCCCGGACCAGCTGGTGGCGGTCGGCCGCGACGTGGAGTGCCAGGCGCTGGCGCGCGCGGTGAAGTGGCACGCGGAACGCCGCATCCTCCTCAACGGCCGCCGCACGGTGGTCTTCGCGTAGGGCCTCTCGTTCGAAAGACCCTAGGCCTGCCGCCCGGTCGCGGGCTCCGGCCCCTCCGCTTCGGCCCCCGTCTCTCGCCCTGCCCTCGGCGGCGCTATGGTTCCGCTCAAGATCGCGTACACCTGAGGGGGACCACATGATCGGAACGCGCACCATAGGCTCCGTCCTGGCCACCGCCGCGCTGGCGGCCACGACCGTCGTCGGGGCCGCCGGGGGTGCCTCCGCCGCGCAGGAGCCGGCGTTCAGTGTCAGGAACGCCAACAGCGGGCAGTGCCTGCTGGTCCAGGGCTTGGAGAACGGCAACACCGCCGTGCAGTACGAGTGCGGCGACTGGGCCGATCAGAAGTGGGTGCTCGACGAGACCTATGTCGAGCACCCCGGCGGCTACCGCCTCAAGAACGTCAACAGCGGCAAGTGCCTGGTCGTGCAGGGCATGGAGAACGGCAACACCGCCATGCAGTACGACTGCGGCGAGTGGCGCGACCAGCTGTGGCAGAAGATCGCCGTCACGGACGACACCTTCAAGCTGCGGAACCTCAACAGCCGCAAGTGCCTGGTCGTACAGGGCCACGACTACGGCAGCCGGGTGTTCCAGTACGACTGCGAGGACCACGCCGACCAGAACTGGTACATCCGCTGACGCACGATGTCACGGTGCCCGACGCGGGACGTCGGGCACCGTGACATCGCGCGTTCCGCCGGACAGACCCTAGAGGCGGCTCAGGTTGGCCGCGGCGAAGAGGACGTCGCGGATCGCCTCCCGGTCGCCGTCCTGGCCCGCCGCCGCCTCTCCCGGAGGGACGTGGCCCGCCACGAGCTGGCAGAACTCGACGCCGTCCATCGCCACCTGTGCCACCGCGTGATCGGGTGAGCCGACGGCCGCCGGGGAGTCCAGGGCGATGTACCAGTGGCCGCCGCCCGCGCCCTCGACCTCCAGATGGAGCGAGCGGCCCGGGGCGCCCGCCGTCACCAGGTGGCGGGGCGGACCGGCCAGGCCCGAGCGGCGACGTTCGGCCAGGGCCGCCGGAAGCAGCCGGGCCGCCAGGTCGATCATGCCGTGCAGATGCGCCCCGCTGGGCGGCTCGTACGGATAGTCCACCGCGTTCGCGATGTCCTCCGCGTGCACCCAGCACTCGAAGGCCCGCTCGAGCAGCGAGTCCCGCAGGGGGAGCGCGAAGTCCCCGTACGTCACCGTCAGGTCAGCGACGCCCCGGCCCGCGAACGACACCGTGCGGATCAGTGTGTGCGTCTGCTCGCGCCACGGCTCGCGGATCCGGCGCGTCGGCGGGTGGTACGCGCCCCTCCAGTACGCCTCCGTGCGCTCCGTCGGCGTCAGATCCCGGCCCGCCACGCCCAGCGGGTCGTCCAGGCCCAACGCCGTCGAGACCAGGCCGTCCACGGTCAGCAGATGTCCGATCACTCCCGCCACGGTCGTCCTGCGGCTCACCGGGCCTTCGCCCTCGAACCACTTCAGGCGCACCGGGGCGTGCCACTCCGATTCGCCGATGTCGCGCAGCAGCGCGTCCAGCCGGGCCGACTCCGCGTCGTACGGAGTCGCCCAGGCGGGCACCGGGATACGGGCGGGGCGGCGGCCGAGGCAGTTCTCCAGGACCCGGGAGCGCAGCAGCGGATCGAGGTCGAGGTCCCGCTCGGCGTGCAGCAGGCCGACCGCGTCACGCAGGCGCAGCGCCTCGTCCGCGCACGGGGCGCACTCCGTCAGGTGCTCCTCCACGGCCTGGGTCTCCTCCGGCGAACACGCGGACAGCGCCCACGCCCCGAGGAGGGACTTGAGCACGGCGTGCGTCGGAAGGGACGGAGGGGACGGCGGCGGGGGTGGCGGAGGCGCTACGGCCTCGGCCACGGACTCGGTCACGAGCTCCGCCACAGGCTCCGGCTCCGCCCGTACCTCGGCGTCCGGCCGTACCTCGGCGTCCGGCCGTACCTCGGCGTCCGGCCGTACCGCCGCCTCCGGCCCTGTCCGTACCGCGCCCGACAGGTCCGCGTGGTCGTCCGCCGCCCACCGCGGCCCCGGTATCCGTGGAGCGCGTGCGACCTCGTCCGGGTCGTCGTTCGCCCCGCTCACAGCGTGCGTCCGTAACCGGGCGGCGAGGACCCCTCCAGCGGGCGGGTGTTCGCCGTCGACAGCAGCTGCAGACCGAGCCGCAGCCGGCGCCGCGCCTCGTCCTCCGTGACCCCGAGGTCGGCAGCCGTCTGGCGGTAGTCGCGCCGCTGGAAGTAGGCCAGTTCCAGCGCGGCGCGCAACGGAGCAGGCATCGACGTGACGATGTAGTCCGCGCGGGCCGCGACCGAGGCCCGCCGCACCTTCTGCTCCAGCTCCTCCGCCGAACCCTCGCCGGTCTCCGCGTACGCCGTCGCCTCCGTCTGCCGCAGCCGGTGCACGGCCTGCCGCTGGGTCAGCTTGGCCACCCAGGAGCGCATGTTGCCCTGCCTGGGGTCGTACGCGTCGGGGTTCTCCCAGATGTAGCCGAAGACCTCGCGGGTGACCTGGTCGGCGGCCGCGTCGTCGTCGAGCACGCGGTGGGCGAGGCTGTGCACCAGGGAGGCGAACCGGTCGTACAGCTCTCCGAGCGCGGCCGCCTCACCGCGCGCCAGCCGCTGCTGCATCCTGCGGTCCCAGCGCGGTGGTGTGTCCTTCGCCATACGAAGCCCTCCGGAGCTCTTCGGCTGCCCTCCCGACCCGAGTTCACCGTCCAAAGTAATGGGCCGCGCCGTTGTGCACCCCCCTTTGCGACAAGTGCGCCCCCCGGCGGAGCCGGGATGGTAAGGAAAGCGTCAAGCCGGGACAGAGGGGTTTCAGGGTGTCGAGGCAGGGCAGCCGGAGGGACAGGAAGGCCTGCCTCCGCTTGAAGGGCGCGATGCGTGACGCTCCATGTCGACGAAGACGAGCAAGGCCCTTGGACCGTGCTGCGCGTCCAGGGCGAACTCGACCTGGTCACCTCGCCGCAGGTCCGCAGACATGTGCACGACGCCGTCGCGGGTGGGCGGCACCATGTCGTCCTGGACCTGTCCGGCGTGCTGTTCTGCGACTCCAGCGGGGTGGGTGTGCTGATCGCCACCCGTCGGCTGATGCGTTCCTGCGGCGGCCGGCTGCACATGGTGCTCCCCGCGCGCGGTGAGCTGGAAGGCTCGCACGTCAACCGGGTCATGGCAGCGCTCGGCGTCCGGCGCCTCTTCGATGTGTACGCGGACGCCGCCGACGCGGTCGACGAGCGGGCGCGGCCCCTCCCCGTGGACTCCCTCGCCGGACAGACCGCCTCCGTGCCCGAACAGTCCTCCCCGTCACGGCGCCTGGCCGCTCCGCCCCTCTCGGCATAGCGGCCCTCCCCGTCGTAAGGTCCGCACATGCAGCCCATGGAACCCGAGCAGCAACCTGTGCAGCAGCTCCACCAGCGCCGGATCGCCTCCCGCTTCGCCGCGTTCGACCAGGACGGTGACGGGACGATCTCGCGCGAGGACTTCAGTACGGCGGCGAAACGGCTCCTCACGGAGTTCGACACATCCTTCCGCTCCGACAAGGGCCAGGCGCTGGTCACCGGCGCGGAGGCGTTCTGGCAGGGCCTGGCGGGGATGGCGGACGTCGACGGAGACCAGCGGGTGAGCCAGCAGGAGTTCGTCGGCGGCGCGATCAAGCGGCTGCACGACCACCCCGACCGCTTCGCCGAGATCGCCCGCCCCTTCCTGCGCGCCCTGCTGGTCCTCGCCCCCACCCGGGCCGACGTGGAGCGCGCGCTGCGCGCGCTCGGCATCGCCCCGGAGGCGGCCGCGCTGAGCGCCCGGTCGCTGCCGACCGACGACTCGGGACGGGTCGAGGAGGAGGCGGCCGTGTCCGCGTTCGCCCGCTACTTCATGACGGAGGACCGGCCGGACGCCTCCTAGGGCCCGCCTGGAGGAGGTGGAGGCGGTCGCCCCGCAACCGCCGCCGCCGCCGCTGTGCCGCCGCCGGGACTCCGGCGCTCACGGAGCGTCGATATCGGGTTGTGTCCTTCGGGAGGGCCGTCACGGCCCGGAGTCGGGGCCCTGCTCCGGTACCCTCCGTGGGATGCGAGTGGTTGAGAGCCCGGTTCGTCCCGGTGCTGCCCGTGCGGCGGCTCCGGCGCGGGGAATGCCCGCCGCTCGCGCCCCGTGGAGGCGCTGTGCGCGCCCTTGTTCGACTATCCGCAGCGTGCGTCGCACAGTATGGACCATGCGTACTCCTTCGCGCTGGAATATGCCTGAAGCGCTTGTTGCGGTGACTGTACGTCAACCATGCTGCTTCACAAGGAATTCACGTTCCGTAAGGGCGTCGATGGCTGTGAGGCGCGAGGCGATGTGTCCGCCGGTTCGGATGGTGTGAGCGGTGCAGGTGCTTCAGGTTCAGTTGGAAGTCGGGCCCGACCCGGCAGAGGTGGGACGAGCCCGGCGATGGGCCCGTTCGAGGCTCGCGGGATCGGGCATAGAGGATGACGAGCCGCTGGCCGAGACGCTGGTGCTGCTCATCTCCGAGCTCGTGACCAACGCCGTGGTGCACACCGGCTGTCCGGCCGTGCTGCGGATGCTGTTCGGCGCGGGCGTCCCGGAGGCCGGGACGGTGAGGGTCGAGGTCGCCGACCGGAGCGACCGGCCGCCGCGACCGCGCCACGCGGAGGGCGAGGACTGCAACGGGCGCGGCCTGGAGCTGGTGGACGGCCTGGCCGACCGGTGGGGGTGGCAGCGCGAGGGCATGGGCAAGAGCATCTGGTGCGAGGTGGACCGGGGAGCGCCGATGGCGCCCTCGGCCGTCCCGCCCTCCGCCGGCCCTTCCGTCACCGCCACGCTCCCCGCCGCCCCTTCGGCCTCGTCCTCCGCTTCGACTTCCGTCTCCGCGGCGCGCTGTTGACGGTTCGTGGGGATTTGTTCACCCTAGGGTGAGCGATTCGTCGCGAGGGGAGTCGAGGGCGGAAGCCCTCGACGAGTACGGATCGCGACCGGGTGGCGGCCTCCCCCGCAGTGCGGCAGTGATGTGCGCGCGGGGGATCCCCATGCGCCGCGCTCGCCGTGCTCGGGGCGCGCGCGAGCGCGCCGCCACCCGTCAAGGCGCCCGTCAAGAAGGAAGGCGTACCGCCCCCGCGCGGAAGGTCCGGCGGTAGGCGCTCGGCGTCACCCCGATCGCCGCCTGGAGGTGGGAGCGCAGCGACTGCGAGGTGCCGAAACCGGCGTCCCGCGCGACCTGGTCGACCGGCAGATCCGTCGACTCCAGGAGGTGCCGGGCGCGTTCCACCCGCTGCCGGGTCAGCCACTGCCCCGGGCTGACCCCCACCTCCTCCCGGAAGCGGCGGGTGAACGTCCGTACGCTCATCGACTCCCGTGCCGCCAGGTCCCGTAGCTGGATCGGCTCGTGCAGCCGCGCCAGCGCCCACGCCCGCGCCGCCGTCGTGGTCGCCGTCCCCGGCTCCGGCAGCGGGCGCGCGATGTACTGCGCCTGGCCGCCGTCCCGGTGCGGCGGTACGACGGTCCTGCGAGCCACCTCGTTGGCGACGCCCGTGCCGTGGTCCTTGCGCACGATGTGCAGGCAGAGGTCGAGCCCGGCGGCCACGCCCGCCGAGGTCAGCACGTCCCCGTCGTCGACGAACAGGACGTCCGCGTCGACCCGCACGCTCGGGAAGAGCCGCTGGAAGTGCGCGGCCGAGGCCCAGTGCGTGGTGGCGGGCCGGCCGTCGAGGTATCCGGCGGCGGCCAGGACGTACCCGCCCGTGCAGATGGACACCAGCCGGGTGCCGGGCCGGATGTGGGCGAGGGCGGCGGCCAGCTCGTCGGTCAGCCGTCCCTCCTCGTAGACCGGCCCGAGTTCGTAGGAGGCCGGGACGACGACGGTGTCCGCCGTGGCGAGCGCCTCCGGGCCGTGGTCGACGTGGATGGAGAAGTCCGCGTCCGTGGGGACCGGGCCGGGGACCGCGGCGCAGGTCACGATCGTGTACAGCGGACGGCCCGCCGAGTCCTTGGCGCGGCCGAAAATCCGGTGGGGAATGCCCAGTTCGAAGGGGAGGAGGCCGGGCAGGGCGAGGACGACGACGCGATGCGGCACAAGAAATCCCCTTGGTGGTCCAGACCAGTTGGTGCTAGAAGTCGGGTCCGTGACGGACAAGCAATCGGAGCACTGCTCGTACAAGTCTGAGGTGCGGGAGCCCATTCCCGCGCCGGTCGGGGCACCCACCCTCTGGAACCGTAACTTCCGCCTCTTCTTCACCGCCCGCGCGGCCGCCGTTTTCGGCGAGGGCATGGTGCCCGTCGCCCTCGCCGCCGGACTGCTCGGAGCGGGGCACTCCGGCTCCTCCGTCGGATACGCGCTCGGTGCCTGGATCGGCCCCTTCGCGCTCTTCGTGGTCGTCGGCGGCGTCCTCGCGGACCGTTTCACCGCCCGTCGGATGATGATCCTCGCCGATGTGCTGCGGCTGCCCGGCGCGGCCGTCCTCGCCGTCTCCTTCGCCGCAGGCGGCCCGCCCCTGTGGAGCGTGTACGCGCTCTCCGCCGTCAGCGGCGTCTGCGCGGCGCTCTTCCAGCCCGGGGTCGCCTCCACGATCCCGCGCGTCGCCCCCGACGTGCAGCGCGCCAACGCCGTCCTGCGGGTGGTCGAGTCCCTGATGACCATGGCGGGACCGGCCGTGGCCGGCCTCCTCGTCGCGCTCTCCGGCGCGGGAGTCGCCTTCGCCGCCAACGGCCTGACCCTCGCGGTCAGCGCCCTCTGCCTCGGCCTGATGCGGATTACCCCGGTCCCCGGCGACACGGCCGCGCGGGGCTCTCTCCGCGCCGAGATGGCCGTCGGCTGGCGGGAGTTCACGGCCCGGAGCTGGCTGTGGGGGGTGATCGCGATCTGGACGGTGTACGGACTGACGGTCGCCGGGCCGATGGTGCCGCTGACCGCCACCCTCGTCACCGGGGACCACGGCTCGGCGGCGTACGGCGTGCTGATGGCGGTCAACGGCGCGGGCAGCGCGGCCGGCGGTCTGCTCGCGCTGCGGCTGCGCCCGCGCCGCCCGCTGGCGGCCGGAGCGGTGGCGCTGCTCGGTCTCCCGGTGAACCTCGCCCTGCTCGCTTCGGGCGCGTCCGTGGCGGTCCTCGGCGTGGGGCAGTTCCTGGGCGGGGCGGCGTTCGCGTTCTGGCTGGTGATGTGGTCGACCTCGGTCCAGACGCATGTGCCGCAGGACGCGCTGAACCGCATGCACGCGTACGACGTGGCCGGTTCGCTGCTGATGATGGCGGCGGGCCGCGCGCTGGCGGGCCCGGTGGCCGAGGCGGTGGGGACGGAGGAGGTGCTGCTGGCGGGAGCGGGGGCTGCGGTGCTGGTGGTGGTGGCGTTGCTGGTGGTACGGCCGATCAGGAGGCTGCCGAGGGTGTGACCGCTCCGGGCCGCCCCCGGGCCGCCCCCGGGCCGCCCCCGGGCCGGTCCTGACCCTGGGCCGGTCCCTGACGGGCCGGCCCCCGGCCCGATCCCTGGCTGGACCCCTGGCCTGATCTCTGCTCTGCTCCGTGGCCCGATCCTTGCGAAAGCTGTCATCCGGGCCAGTGGTCGGGGCAGCCGCCGCTCACGATGCTGTGTGACGTGACCCAGACAACCGAGACCGCCTCCTCGCCGCCCGCCCCCCTCCGTACCCCGCGAGTGCACCGTGCCTGGTTCGTCGCGGCCGTCACCTTCGTCACGATCATCGGCGCCGCGGCCTTCGCCTCGCTGCCCGGACTGCTGATCGAGCCCCTGCACCGCGACTTCGCCTGGTCGCGCGGCACGATCGGCTTCGCGGTCTCGGTGAACCTCGCGCTGTACGGCCTGACGGCACCGTTCGCCGCGGCGCTGATGGACCGGTTCGGCATCCGCCGGGTCGTCGCCCTCGCGCTGAGCGTGATCGCCCTCGGCTCCCTGCTGACCGTGTGGATGACGGCGGCCTGGCAGCTCGTGCTGTTCTGGGGCGTCCTCGTCGGTCTCGGCAGCGGCTCGATGGCCCTGGCGTTCGCCGCGACGGTGACCAACCGGTGGTTCGTCGCCCGGCG
This sequence comes from Streptomyces sp. NPDC003027, assembly GCF_053591435.1. Taxonomy (NCBI): domain Bacteria; kingdom Bacillati; phylum Actinomycetota; class Actinomycetes; order Kitasatosporales; family Streptomycetaceae; genus Streptomyces; species Streptomyces sp. NPDC003027. Next base: position 200,154 of record NZ_JBSFTU010000003.1, on the reverse strand, counting down.
CGGCCTGGTGACCGGCATCCTCACCGCCGCCGGCGCCTCCGGCCAGCTCGTCTTCCTGCCGCTGCTGGCCTGGCTGGTGGAGAACCACGGCTGGCGCCCGGCCTCGGTGACCGTCTCCCTGGCCGCCCTCGCGGTCGTCCCCTTCGTCTGGCTGCTGCTGCGCGACCACCCGGCGGACGTCGGCCTCGCGCCCTACGGCGGCGAGTACGCCGAGAAGCCGGCCCCGGTGCCGGGCGCCGCCCGCCGGGCGGTCGCGGTGTTGCTCAAGGCCGCCCGCACCGGCCCCTTCTGGCTGCTCGCCGGGACCTTCGCGATCTGTGGCGCCTCCACGAACGGTCTGGTCAAGACGCACTTCGTGCCCGCCGCCCACGACCACGGCATGCCGATCACGGCGGCGGCCTCGCTCCTGGCCGTCATCGGCGTCTTCGACGTCGTCGGCACGATCGCCTCGGGCTGGTTCACCGACCGCTTCGAGTCCCGGCGCCTGCTGGCCGTGTACTACGCGCTGCGCGGTGTGTCCCTGCTCTTCCTGCCCCTGCTGCTCGCGCCCTCGGTCCACCCTCCGATGGTCTTCTTCATCGTCTTCTACGGCCTCGACTGGGTCGCCACGGTCCCGCCGACGATCGCCCTGTGCCGCGAGCACTACGGCGAGGACAGCGCGATCGTCTTCGGCTGGGTCCTCGCCTCCCACCAGGTGGGCGCGGCCGTGGTCGCCTTCGCGGGCGGTGTGGCCCGGGACGTCTTCGGCTCGTACGACGTCGTCTGGTACGCCTCGGGCGGCCTGTGCGCGGCGGCCGCCCTGATGGCCCTGGTGATCCGGCGGCGACCGGCGGCGGCGAGCACCGCGGCGTGAAGCGGCCGTGGGCGGTCGGCGGGCAGCCGCTCGCCGTCCCGTACCGCCCGGAGCCGTGGCCCCGGGCGGTGCTCCACGGCCGTGGGCGCACCGGCCGAGCTGGGGTATCGGACGGCGTGGCCGCCAATTTGGCGTGTCCCATCACCTCGCCATTGAAGCTGACGAGGTGTCAGATAGGAACCTCCCGGACCTTCCGGGGCGCCCCGGCCGCGCACGGCTCAGATCAGCGCGTCCTTGTACGCGATGTTCACCCGGCGGTCGCCCGACTCCCCGGACGCGAAGCCGAAGGACAGCCGGGGCAGATAGCCACCGGGCCGCGCCGGGTCGGGGACGAGCATGATGTTCATGCCCTCCGGCTCCCGGTAGACCAGGCTCTTCAGGGCGCGGGTGAGAGCACGCTCCGAGGTTCCGGTGTTCAGATCGACCTTGGTGATGTACGTGGTGCCCTCGTCCGTCGTGTCGGTCGGCCCGCCGCTGGTGTACGCCCCGCCCTCCAGCATGTACATGTACGAGCCGTAGAGGCAGAACCCCTGCGAGGAGTACACCGGCCTGGGCAGGTCGGCGAAGTGGTGCAGCGGCGCGCCCAGCGGTGCGGCGACCGCCGTGTCCAGGTCCCAGACCGCGCACTGCAACTGCCCGTTGCGGTTGAACCGCACCATCACCCGGCGGTGGTGCATGTCGACGACCGGCCGCGGCGCGCTCAGCGTCGTCCCGGCGCCCGGCAGCTTGAGCGGGTCGGGCGTACGGTCCTTGAAGTCCATGGCCGTACGGTCCGCGGCACTGTCCCAGTGGAAGCTGCGCGGCGGCTGGTCGGCCGCCGGGCCCATGTACTTGATCCGGCACAGCTTGGTGCCGAAGCCGGTGTCGCCCGCCGCGTTCGGCTCCGAGTCGTACTCGATCCAGATGTACGGAGCGGAGCCCGCGGCCGTCGGCTCGATGCCGATCTGGGCGGCGTGCCCGAAGCCGCGCAGGTACATCCGGCCGAGCTTGGTCGAACCGTCCGCGCTCAGCTTGGTGATGGCGATGTCGCCCTCGCGCTTGCGCGTCGCGTAGGACACCCCGTCACCCGGGTTGTACATGACCTGGGCGACGTACCAGTGCTTGTTGATGTGGTCGTAGCCCGCGCACTGCATCACCGTGGGGCACCAGGCCTGTTTGTGCATGAACGCGGCGGTCGACCCGTCGGCGAGGTCGAAGGACAGCGATCCGGGCAGTGCCGTGGCACCGGCTTCCCCGGTCAGGCTCCGCGCCTGTGCCGGCGAGGCCGCGGCCCCGCCCAGCACCAGGGCGGCGGCGGCACCCCCGCCGAGCCGTATGAGCCTTCGTCGACTGACCGGATCCGTACCGAAAGCGCTCATCATGTTCCCCTCGTGTCACAGACGTTGAGGGGACAACCTACGTCGCCAAGCGCCCGCCCGCACGCGGTGAACAAGCCTGGATCGCGTCCGGAGGTCTCGCCTGGTGCGCGACGCCCCTACCGGCCCCGGTCGCCCGCCACGGTGGTGCCCGGTGTCCCGGGATGCCGGGCACCGCGCTCGCGTCGCTCAGGGCCTCGCGGACGGCTTCGCGGCCCGGCGGGCGATGCCCCGGGCGATCTTCTCCGCGTCGATCGCCATCTCCCGCAGCATCCCGCTGATGGGGTTGGTGAACCCGGTGAAGTAGAGCCCGGGCGCCCGGCGCGAGGTGCGGGCGCCGTGCGTCATCGGCAGCCCCCGGTCGTCGAGCACGTCCAGGTGGCCGACGAGGGGTTCCAGGGCCCGGCGGTATCCCGTCGCGGCGATCACGGCGTCCGGGCCTATCCGGGTCCCGTCCGCGAGCACGACCTTGTCCCCCTCGAAGGACTCCACCGCGGCGACCACCTCCACCTTCCCGGCGCGTACGGCGTCGATCAGGCCCACGTCCTGCACCGGGATCGCCCCCTCGCGCACCCGCGAGTACAGCCCCGTGTCCGGGCGCGGAAGGCCGTGCTCGGACAGGTCCGGTACGGAGACCCGGGCCACCAGCGCGCCCGCCCGGTCCACCAGGCGCACCGGCAGCCGGCGCACCAGGATGCCCGTGCGCTGCGCGGGCCAGCCCGCCGTCGAGCGGCGCACGATGTGCGGCACCGTGCGCACCGCGAGCCGCACCCGCCCCGCCCCGCCGTCGGCGAGATCGGCCGCGATCTCGGCGCCGGTGTTCCCGGCGCCGACGACGAGCACGTCCCGGCCGGCGTAGGGCGAGGGGTCGCGGTACGCGCTCGCGTGCGCGAGTTCCCCGGCGTACGAGGGGAGGCCCGGCCAGTCGGGCAGGCGCGGGGTGTGGTTGTAGCCGGTGGCCACGACGACGGCCGCGCCGGTGAGCCGGCGTCCGCCGGTGGCGTGCAGGAGCCAGTTCTCGCCGTCCTCGGCGCGCTCGACACGGGAGACCTCGACGCCCGTCACGATCTCCAGATCATGGAATTCGGCGTACTTCTCCAGGTACCGCACGACGTCCGCGCGGGCGACCCAGCGGCCGAAGGAGCGGGGCATCGCGAGACCCGGGAGCGCGGACAGCCGGCGGGTGGTGTGCAGCCGCAGCCGGTCGTAGTGGGAGCGCCAGGACGCCCCGACGGCGTCCGACCTCTCCAGGACGACGGCCCGCACGCCCCGTCGGCGCAGGGCGGCGGCGACGGCGAGCCCGCCGGGGCCGCCCCCGATGACGTACACAGGGTGGCCGGGTCGGGCGTGGGGGGTGTGGTCCATGAATGCTGAGCGTAATGACGCGCTCACTTGTTGGGTCTCGGTCAAGAGGGGGTTCGGTTGCGAAATGGTCACGCGTGCAAGGGCCTTGCGCGCGTGGTGTGAAGTCATGGCGGAACTGACATACCGTCAGATGTGTTGTCGCGGACGAGTCCGGAGAAGAGACCGGGAGGTCACGTTCCGGGCAGAGGGCGGATTCCGGCACCCGGTCTTCACGCCGCGACGACGGTGACCCGCTCGCCGCAGAGCTTGATCAGGTCGTCCGCGTCGGATGTGACGATGATCCGGGGCCCGCTGTAGCCGAGAGCCGTGGCTGCCACGACGGAGTCGATCGCGTACTTGTGGCCGTGCAGGTTCGCGTTGCGCAGCAGGTCCAGGGCGCGCCAGGTGATCGTCTCTCCGACGCCCAGTTCTGGATCTCCGGTGTCGGCGGGCCGATCTCCGCCTCCACGTCGTGGAGCAGCTCTTCGAGCCGGTCGCGCTGTATCCGCCGCTCGTCCGCGCGGCTCCGAACGAGTGGACTCGCCGGAACACGCCGGGCGGACGCCTCCGCGACGGGTACCGGTGGTCATGCCGCCTCCGAGCCCGTGACCTGGAAAGGCAACCCCGCCGTGCGACGACGTAGCCCCCACAGCCGCCTGTTCGCCGCAGCACTGCTCGCGGCGGCCGCGCTGACGCCGATGACGGCGGCCCCCGCCACGACCGTCCACGCCGCGCCCGCTCCGCCCGCGCCGACCGCCACGACACCCACGACGGCCCCACCCACCTCGCCCGCCGCGACGCCTCCGACCGCCACGACCGCGCCACCCACGCCGCTCGCCGCCACACCCCCGCCCGCCACGACCGCCGACTGGTACGACCACGACGACTGCCACCGGGACGGGTTCAGCGCCGAGCTGATGGCCCGGCTGGACAGGACGATCGAGGACGTCCGCCGGAAGGCGAAGATCCCCGGCGCGGTCGTCGGGCTCTGGATGCCGAACAAGGGGTGCTACGTCCGCGCGTCCGGCGTCGCCGACACCGCCACCCGCAAGCCGATGTTCGCCGACACCTTCGTCCGGATCGGCAGCGAGACCAAGACCTTCACGGTCACCGCGCTCCTCAAGCTCGTGGACGAGCGCCGCGTCCGGCTGGACGACCCGATCTCGAAGTACATCCTCGGCGTGCCGAACGGCCACCGGATCACGCTCCGCCACCTCGCCGAAATGCGCAGCGGACTGTTCCCGTACACCTCCGACCCGGACTTCCTCCGCGACCTGCTGAGCGACCCCCGGCGCACCTTCACCCCGTGGGAATCGCTCGCGTACGGCTTCAAGCACCCGAACACCTTCGCAAGCGGCAAGCGGTTCCAGTACTCCGACTCCAACCTCGTCCTGCTCGGCCTGGTGATCGAGAAGGCCAGCGGGACCAAGCTCGCCGACTTCATCGGCAAGCGGGTGCTCGGCCCGGCCCAACTGCGCCACACGCTCTTCCCCGAGGGCGCCGAGTTCCCCGAACCGCGCGTGCGCGGCTACACCGACCGGACCAAGAGCGGTGCGGTCGCGGACGCCACGGACTGGAACCCGAGTTGGGCGTCGGCGGCCGGGGCGATGATCTCCAACCTGCACGACCTCCACCGCTGGGCCAAGATCCTCGCCACCGGGGAGCTGCTCAACCCCGAGACCCAGGCAGAGCGGCTCAAGACGCTGCCGACCGGTGCCCCCGGCACCACCTACGGCCTCGGCATCTTCCAGACCAACGGATGGCTCGGGCACAACGGCTCGATCCCGGGCTACGAGACCGTCACCGTCTACCTGCCCGCGCAGAAGGCCACCCTCGTCATCATGATCAACACGGACGCCGAGAGCCAGGGCCAGGAACCGTCCACGCTCCTGGCTCGGGCGATCACGGCGGTCGCCACGCCGGGCAACGTCTACGACGGCGCGGTCGCCACCCCGTAGGCCGCCTCTCGTGCGGTCACGCAGCGGACGCCACGGCCACGAACGCCGCCCAGGCGGAGGGGGCGACGGCGAGCTGGGGGCCGTGGGGGTTCTTGGAGTCGCGGACGTGGACGGTGGTGGGGTGGGCGGCGACCTCGACGCAGTTGCCGCCTTCGGCGCTGCTGTAACTGGACTTGCGCCAGTGGTAGGCCACTTCGATGCAGTTGCCGCCTTCGCCGCCGCTGTAGCTGCTCTTGAACCAGGCCAGTTCCGTCGTGCTCATAGCTCTCCCAGCATCTTCTCGATCAAGTCCAGCGACTCGTGGGGCGTGAGTGCTTGTGCGCGGATAATCCCATAGCGCTCGGTGTACATGCGCACTTCTTCCGGGTCGGTGATCAGCCGGGCGTGACTGTAGCTCTCGGTGTACGCGACCTCTCGCCGCCCCCGGGGTGTGAGAAGGGTGAACGCGCCTTCCAGGCCCGGGTGTTCCTGACGGTCGGCGGGCATGATTTGGAGGTGTGCGGTCCGCAGCCTGCCGACCTCGATGAGGCGGCGCAGCTGCTCACGGAAGGCATCCCGGCCGCCCAGTGGGCGGCGCAGCACCGCCTCCTCGATGACGAAGCTCAACGTCGGGGCCGGCCACTTCTCGAAGATGGCCTGGCGGGCGAGTCGGTCGGCCAGGCGCTTTTCGATCGTCTCCTCGTCGTACAGCGGACGGCGGTAGCGGAACACGGCCTCTGCATAGGCGGGGGTCTGCAGAATGCCGGGCACCGCCTGCACCTCGTAATAGTGCAACGCCACCGCCTCCGCCTCCGCCTTCGCGAAGTCCCGGAACCAGTCCGGGTGCCGCGTCCGCGCCCGCGCCAGTGCCTCCCGTACGTCGTCCACCGCCGCCGCCAGCACGCCCCCCGCCCCCAGCGCCCGGTCCGCCCGCAGCAGGAAGTCAGGTTGAGGCGTCCGTACCCCTCGCTCCACCGACGAGACCAGGTCCTCGCTACAGTGCGTGGCCTCCGCCAGCTCCGCCTGGCTCAGGCCCGCGTTCCTGCGCAGGACCTTGATGATCTTTCCGAGCGCACTGAACAGATGCGCCGTTCCGTCGACTTCGGACGGCCGTTCCGGCCGTTCCTCCCGGTTCCCCGACATCCGTACCGCCTTCTGGGCGTGCTCGTACCACTACTCAGCGTCGTGCCGTCGTCGCTGGTCAGCGTACGGCCGGGACGCCAGGCTCGACCCCATGAAGTCCGAAATCTCCACTCCAACCGGTGAGTTCGCGCAGCGCCTCTCGGCCACCCGCCGTGGCGCCCGCCTCGCCCGTCTCCTCGCCGTGCGACAGCTCCACGACTGGGGCGTGACCGCCACCGAGGCGGCCGAACTGGTCGTCGCCGAGCTGGCCAACAACGCGGTCACCCACGGGCGCGTCCCGGGCCGCGACTTCGAGGTGCGCCTGGTCCTGTCCGCCGGCCACCTCCGCGTCGAGGTCTCCGACGCCCGGGGCGAGCGGGAGCCCGAGCCCGTCTCCGTACCGGACGAGGGCGGCTACGGACTGCTGCTGGTCTCGGCCCTCGCCACCGCGTGGGGCGTCAAGTCCCGCTGCGTCGGCAAGACGGTCTGGGCCACGCTCCCGCTCTCCCCTCCCCGGCCCGCCCGGCACGATGCCGAGCGGGCCGGCCGGGACAGGTCGGTCTGACCGTCACCGGGCCCCCGGAGCTACCGCCGCTCCACCAGCCCCCGCACGTACGCCGCCTGCCCCGCGTGCTGGTTCTCCTCCGCGATCACGCTCACCAGGCGGACGCCCAGGGTGACCGGCGGGTCCCAGGAGTCATCGACGATCCGGTCCAGGTCCGTGTTGGTCACCGAGGCGAGGTGTTCGAGGGAGCGCTCGTGCACGGCGTCGTAGTAGCCGAGCAGCAGCTCCGCCGGGGCGCGGACCTGGCCGACCTGCTTGCTGGAGTGGCCGTAGCCGGTCGCGTTCTTCGGGAACGGGAGGCCGAAGCGGGACGACCAGTCGTCGGCGGTCCACAGCTGCTCCGTGCCGAAGGCCCCGGCGATGTGGTCGTCCTGGATGCGGGTCAGGTGCCAGACGAGCCAGGCGATCGAGTTGGCCTCCTCGTCGACCCGGACCGCGAGTTCCTCCTCCGACAGGCCCTCGACGGCCCCGTGCACCGCGTCCTGGACGCGTCCGAACAGATCCAGCAGCAGGTCGGCACTCTTCATGTCGGTCACTCCTCGTCGATCGGCTCATCCGTCAGCGCGTTCAGCTCGGCCAGGGCCTCGTCGTCGAGGCGGAGGCCGGCCGCCGCGATGTTCTCCTCCAAGTGGGCCACCGATGAGGTGCCGGGGATGGGCAGAACGGCCGGGGACTGGGCCAGGAGCCAGGCCAGTTTCACCTGGGCGGTGGAGGCGTCGTGCCGTGCGGCGATCCGGGCGAGGGTGTCGACGGGCTCCGGGCGGCCGAGCGGGTCGAGGGAGAAGAACGGCACATAGGCGATCCCCCGCTCGGTGCACACGTCGAGGACCGCCGGCTCGGGGCGGTGGGTGACCGCGTACATGTTCTGCACGGCGGCGACCGGGGCGATCCGCAGCGCCTCGTCGAGATGGGCGGTGGTCACGTTGCTGATGCCGAGGTGCCGTATCAGCCCCTGCTCGCGCAGCTCGGCGAGCGCGCCGAACAGCTCGGCCATCGGATTCCCGGCCAGCTGGGACGGCAGCAGCCGCAGATGGACCAGGTCCAGATGGTCCCGGCCGAGTTCGCGCAGCGAGCGGTGGACGTCCTCCCGGAGCCTGCGCGGGTCGGCCGGCTCCATCCAGCTGCCGTCCGGGTTCCGCCCCGGGCCGACCTTGGCCGCGATCACCAGGTCGTCGGCGTAGGGGTGGAGCGCCTTGCGGATCAGGTCGTTGGCGGCGATGTCCTCGTGGAAGTAGAACCACGCGGTGTCGATGTGGTTCACGCCGAGATCGACGGCGCGCCGCAGCACCTTCACCGCCGTCTCCGGGTCGTTCGCGGGGCCTTCCCATCCCCGGGCCGGGAGCCGCATGGCGCCGAAGCCCATCCGGGTCACCGGAAGATCGCCGCCGAGAAGGAATCGAGTGTCGCTGGTTGTCGTCATGAACGAGATCTTGCGGGCCGCTCGCACGACGTGCGAACAACCCGCGATCCGGACCACTGCCAGCGTCGCCGCGCTCGGCGGTCCCACCGGTCACCGCTTACCGGCCGGGGTTCTGGCGTCCCGTCCGCCACTCCTCGACCGTGGCCTCGACGTCGAACGGCTTGAGGTGCAGCGGCGGCCCCGCCGGCGGGCGCTTCAGCGCCTCGGTGATCTTCTTGTTGATTTCGGTGAGGATGCGGCGGACCTGGGGTTCCGAGACGGCCCGGCCGATCGCCTCCGCCGCGTCCTCGGCCTCCTTGCGGAGGGCGAGCGAGGGCGGCAGGACGGACGCGCCCTCGCGGTGCAGCTTTCCCTTGATCCACCACAGCTCGTCATAAGGAGCGCGGTCGTCGTCGAGGGGCCGTCCGAAGCCGGCCAGCCGCTGGAACTCGCCTCGTTCCTCGGCCTCGCGGATCTGCTTGTCCACGAATGACTCGAAGCTGACGCCGGGCGGTTTGCGTTCGGTCATGCGTCCAGCGTAAAAGGCAGGAGCCCCGCTCGTGCCCGAAGGCGCGGAGCGGGACTCCTTGGGTACTTCTCTAGCCGTGCGCGATCGCCGACCCGGGCAACTAGGCCGGGGTGACGTTCTCCGCCTGCGGGCCCTTCGGACCCTGCGTGACGTCGAAGTTCACCTGCTGGTTCTCCTCAAGAGAGCGGAAACCAGACGCGTTGATCGCGGAGTAGTGGACGAAGACATCCGGGCCGCCGCCGTCCTGGGCGATGAAGCCGAAGCCCTTTTCAGCGTTGAACCACTTGACGGTTCCGGTAGCCATAAGCCCTCCTTGGGCCAAAGGGTTGCCCTGCTCCAGAACCTGCAAAGAAGTCTGAAAACTACAAAAGCCTGCGGGTCACATGCTCCGCAGGCTCTGTACTGCAAGGGAAACCAAACTGCAACTTGCGAGGAGCGTAGCACGCAGGGTGCGTCACGCACTAGAGGTAAAGATCACGTCACTCGCATGTTTGAAAGGCTCGCCAGGTGCTGACGGGCCGAGGCCCGGCCCCCGGCGATGTCCACCGTACGAGACGGGGCTAGCCTCGCGTTGTGGACAATGCGAACGACGACCACCAGCGCAGCCGGCCCCGCGTCGGACACATCCAGTTCCTGAACTGCCTGCCCCTCTACTGGGGCCTGGCCCGCACGGGAACGCTTCTCGACCTGGACCTGACCAAGGACACCCCCGAGAAGCTCAGCGAGCGGCTGGTGCGCGGCGATCTCGACATCGGCCCCGTCACTCTCGTCGAGTACCTCCGCAACGCGGACGATCTCGTCGCGCTGCCGGACATCGCCGTGGGGTGCGACGGTCCGGTGATGTCCTGCGTGATCGTCTCCCAGCGTCCGCTGGAGCACCTGGACGGGGCGCGGGTCGCGCTCGGTTCCACCTCCCGCACCTCCGTACGCCTGGCGCAGCTGCTGCTCGCCGAGCGGTACGGCGTCGAGCCCGACTACTACACGTGCCCGCCCGACCTGGGGCTGATGATGCAGGAGGCGGACGCCGCCGTCCTGATCGGCGACGCCGCCCTGCGGGCCTCGCTGCACGACGCCCCCCGGCTCGGCCTCCAGGTCCACGACCTGGGGCTGATGTGGAAGGAGTGGACGGGCCTTCCGTTCGTCTTCGCGGTGTGGGCGGTGCGCAAGGACTATCTCGCCCGGGAGCCGGAGACGGTCCGCGAGGTGCACGAGGCCTTCCTCGCCTCGCGTGATCTGTCGCTGGTCGAGGTCGCGAAGGTCGCCGAGCAGGCGGCCCGCTGGGAGTCCTTCGACGCGGAGCTTCTGGAGCGGTACTTCCGGACGCTGGACTTCCGCTTCGGGCCGGAGCAGCTGGCGGGCGTCCGCGCGTTCGCCCGCCGGACCGGCCCGACGACCGGCTTCCCGGCGGACGTACGGGTGGAGCTGCTCGGCTCCCTCCGCTAGGGAGTCCGCCCCCGCCGGCTGCCCCTACGGTGCGGGGACCGGCCCCTGCATGTGCTGGCTGATCCAGGCGATCGAGCCTTCCTCCATGCCCTGCATATACGTCTTGGCGTTGTGCCCGCCGCCCTGGATGACCTGGAGGCGGGTCTTCACCGGGCCCTTGGTGTAGTTCTTCATGAACGCCTTGAGCCGGGCCATGCCGGATTCCTTGGTGCCGATCTGGAACGCCAGATACGTCGCGTTGTCCTTGGTGTCCGGCTTCGTGCCGAGCGCCTTGGCGAGCTTCTCCGGGTTGTTCGCCTGCCGCTCGGCCTCGTGCCCGGCCCACAGCGGCGAGTCGGGGACGGTGTCCGGCCCGGACGCGATCACGGCCTTGAACCTGTCCGGATGCTGGAGGACGGACTTCAGCCCGACGAAGCCGCCCGAGGACGATCCCATGAAGGCCCAGCCGTCACGGGACGTGAACGTACGGAAATTGGCGCGCACGAAATCCGGCACGTCCTCGGTCAGCCAGGTGCCGATCCTCGGCCGGCCCGGGATATCACTGCCGTCGTAGTAGTACTTGTCGTCCGGATTGAGAACGGGCATCACGACGATGAACGGAAGGCTCTTCCCCTCCTGCGACCACCGGCTGATGCTCGACTGGAGTTTGAGGTCCGTGCCCATCCAGTAATTCGTCGGATAGCCCTTTCCGCCCGGCAGGGCGATGAGCACCGGGAAGCCGCTGTCGGCGTACTTCGGGTCGAAATACTGCTTCGGCGCCCACACCCACACCTTGCCGGTGAACCCGGACTTCGCGCCCGGGAGCGTGGTGACACCGATCTTGGTGCCGTCCTCAAGGGTGTTGGCGGTGGTGAAACTCGCCGCCGGACCGGTGGGGAGAAGCGTTTCGGGGCCGCTCGCGCGCCGGGTCTGCCGCGGGGTCCGCTCCGGCTTTTCGGCCGTGGCCGTGGCCGTGGCCCTCGGGGTGTCGAAGGTGAGCGGCGCGCCCTCGTCGGAACAGCCGGTGACCAGAGCGGCCGCGGAACCGAGGGCGAGGGCGGCGGCGGCGAACCTGGGCAGGCGCTTCGGCGGACGCGTCGGCAGGCGTTTCATGGTGGGGCTCCGGGTGCTTCGGGACACGACGGGTGATTACGGAAGGAAGGAGGGGCGGGAGAGGGGATCGGTTGACTCGGTACCGTTCCGAATCGTCGTGATCCGGCCCACGAAGCGCTCCGCGCTGCTAGAAGGGGAGACATGCAGCCGCTCGAAGCAGGGGAACCGAGGACCATCGGCGGCTACCGCATCCTCGGCAGACTCGGGTCCGGCGGCATGGGGCGCGTCTACCTGGCCCGCAACGAGGGCGGCCGGACCGTGGCCGTGAAGATCGTCCACCCGCACTTCGCGCTCGACGAGCAGTTCAGGGCCCGGTTCCGGCGCGAGGTCGAGGCCGCGCGGAGGGTCGGCGGGCGGTGGACCGCGCCCGTCCTGGACGCCGACCCGGAGGCGGCCGTGCCGTGGGTGGCGACCGGATACGTCGCCGGCCCGACCCTCGACCGGGCCGTGGCCCGGGTCGGCCCGCTGCCGGAGACGGCGGTACGCGCCCTGGGCGCCGGACTCGCCGAGGCGCTGGCGGGCGTCCACGCCCTGGGGCTCGTCCACCGTGACGTGAAGCCGTCGAACGTGCTGCTCACCCTCGACGGTCCCCGGCTCATCGACTTCGGCATCGCGCGCGCCATCGAGGGGACGGCGTCCCTCACCGCGACCGGCGCCTCCATCGGCTCACCCGGCTACATGGCGCCCGAGCAGGTCCTCGGCCGGGAGGCCACGGCCGCCGCCGACGTCTTCTCGCTCGGCGCGGTCCTCGCGTACGCGGCGACCGGCACCCCGCCCTTCCGCGGCGACACCTCGGCCGCGCTCCTCTACAAGGTCGTCCACGAGGAGCCGGAGCTGGGCGCGTTGGGGGAGCTGCGGCAGCTGGTGGCGGGCTGCCTGTCCAAGGACCCCGCCTCCCGCCCGACCCCGGCAGCCGTCGCGACCCGCCTGGCCCCGAGGGGCGCGGCGTCCCTCGTGACGACCGGCTGGCTGCCCGGACCGCTCTTGGAGGAGGTCAGCCGCACGGCCGTCCGCCTCCTGGAACTGGACGCGGACGGGCCGTCTGCCGAAGGGGAGCTCTCGGGCCGGGGGGTGGCGGCGCCGTCTCCGGACGGGGTCCTTTCGCGCTCCGGGCGGCCTGGCGTCGCGTCGCCGTCCCCCGACGCGGCCGGCCCCCGCGCGGACGATCCGTACGCCTCGGGACCGGTGCCGTTCACCGCGCCTTCCGTGGCGCCCGCGGCGGGCTTCGGGCCGCCGATGGAGCCGGCACCCGGCCTCTGGCCCGCCGCCGGCCCCGGGCTCCCGAGCGCGCCCCCCACCCCGCGGGACCTGCCCACCACCGGCCCGGCGGCGACGGCCACCGCGCCCGGTGGCTCCGCCCGGCCCGCTGACGTGCGTACCCCCGACACCGGGCGGAAGCTCTCCTTCTCCTTCGCCGCCGGGCGGCGGGTCGGGTGCACCGCCGCCCTCACCGTCACCGCCGCGCTCGTCGGCGTCACCCTGGGCGCCGGGTACCTCTTCGACCTGATGCCCGGCGGCCGCAGCGACACCAGCGCCGACAGGACCGGGAGGACGCCCAGCGCGAGCCCGCCCGCCGCCACCGCTCCCGCCGGCTCCGTGCCCCCCGCCTTCCTCGGGACCTGGACCGGCCCCACCACCGAGCGCAACGGCTCCCCGCACGGCGACTTCACCGCCGTCATCGGCAAGGGCAGGACCGGCGAGGACGTCGTCCGCACCAGCCACGTCATCAGCGTGCTCGGCACCACCGTGAAGTGCCACGGCATCGGCAGGCTCACCTCCGCCACCGCCCGCGAACTCCGCATCGCCGACCGCACCGACCCCGACCGCCCCGGCACCGCCGGCCTCTGCACCGGCGGCACCTCCACGTTCACCCTCACCCTCACCGCCGACGGCACGCTCGCCTACCGCTCCCACGAGGAGGCCGCCGGCCGCCCGACCGGCACCCTGCGGAAGTCCTGAGAAACGCTGGCGTACGCTGGTTCGGTCCGTCCAGCGACCCTCCGAAGGGACTCACCCGGTGACCGAGAAGGCCGACCTTCAGTCCGTCCTCGACCGCGCCGCCGAGGGTGGCCGGATCACCCCCGAGGAGGCGCTCGACCTCTACCGCTCGGCGCCGCTGCACGCGCTCGGCTCGGCCGCCGACGCCGTACGCCGCCGCCGGTACGCAGGTACGGAGCACATCGCGACGTACATCATCGAGCGGAACATCAACTACACCAACGTGTGCGTCACCGCGTGCAAGTTCTGCGCGTTCTACGCCCCGCCGAAGGACACCGCCAAGGGCTGGACCCGCGACCTCGACGACATCCTGCGCCGCTGCGCGGAGACCGTGGAGCTCGGCGGCACGCAGATCATGTTCCAGGGCGGGCACCACCCGGACTACGGCGTCGAGTACTACGAGCAGCACTTCTCCGCCATCAAGAAGGAGTTCCCGGAGCTGGTCATCCACTCCCTCGGCGCGTCCGAGGTCGAGCACATGGCCCGGATCTCCAAGGTGTCGGTCGAGGAGGCCATCCAGCGCATCCACGCGGCCGGCCTCGACTCCTTCGCCGGCGCGGGCGCCGAGCTGCTGCCGGCCCGGCCGCGCAAGGCGATCGCCCCGCTCAAGGAGAGCGGCGAGCGGTGGCTGGAGATCATGGAGATCGCCCACGGCCTGGGCGTCGAGTCCACGTCCACGATGCTCATGGGCACCGGCGAGACGAACGCCGAGCGGATCGAGCACCTGCGGATGATCCGCGACGTGCAGGACCGGACGGGTGGCTTCCGGGCCTTCATCCCGTACACGTACCAGCCCGAGAACAACCACCTCAAGGGCCGTACGCAGGCGACGATCTTCGAGTACCTGCGGATGATCGCGGTCGCGCGGCTCTTCATGGACAACATCGCCCACATCCAGGGCTCCTGGCTGACCGTCGGCAAGGAGGCCGGCCAGCTGTCCCTGCACTACGGCGCGGACGACCTGGGCTCGATCATGCTGGAGGAGAACGTCGTCTCCTCGGCCGGTGCCAAGCACCGCTCGAACCGCATGGAGATCATCGACCTGATCCGCAAGGCGGGCCGGGTCCCGGCGCAGCGCGCGACGACGTACGAGCACCTCCTCGTCCACGACGACCCGGCGAACGACCCGGTCGACGAGCGCGTCGTCTCGCACATCTCCTCCACGGCGCTCGAAGGCGGCACGGCGCACCCGGAGCTGAAGCTCCTGAACGCCAACTGACGCACCCGTGCTGACGATCCACGCGGCGGACCTGGTCCTGCCCGGCGGCGGGCAGGCGCCTGTGCCGGGCGGCGCCGTCGTCGTGCGGGGCACGGAGATCGCCGCGATCGGCCCGTACGAGCAGGTGGCGGCGGACCACCCGGACGCGCGGGTACGCCGCTGGCCGGGCGTCCTGACGCCGGGGCTCCGCCAGTGGCACGGCCTGTGGTTGCTGACCAGGGTGTACCACCCCGATCCCCGCGAGGCCGACGAACTGGGCACCGCACCGCTCTCGGGACCGGCGTTCGCCGCGCTCGCACCCGACGCGGCCCGGATGGCGGGCAGCGTACGGCGCGGCATCCAGCGGATGCTGGCGCACGGCACCACCCATGTCGCCCTCGGACCCGGGCCGGCGGAGGTGCGGCAGGCCGTGGCGCGGGCCGGCCTGCGAGAGGTGCCGAAGGCGCACGTGCTCGCCCCGCCCGTCCGGGACGGGCCCGACCTCGACCCCTTCGTCGAGGGGCACGACCTGCCCGGCACCGCGCACGGCCCGCTGACCGTGGGCGGCCTCGCCGACCTGGCGGTCTTCGACGTCGCGGACGAGGCCGACCTCGTGACCCGGACCGCGTCCACCTGCGTCGCGACCGTACTCGGCGGCCGCCTGCTCTACCGCGCCCGCTGACCGCACCCGTTCCCCCGCCCCCCTGGCCCGCACACGGCACCGGCATGCCCCGCACGTGGGTCGTGCCGTCCGCCTGAGACAATGGGCGCGCCCGCCCGTACCCCGATTCTGCGAGGCCGAACGCCAGTGACCCGAGCATCCCTGGACAAGCAGCCGCACGAAGTCGCCTCGATGTTCGACGACGTGGCGGCGAACTACGACCTGACCAACGACGTGCTCTCGCTGGGGCAGGACCGGCGCTGGCGCAAGGAGGTCGCCAGGGCGGTCGGCGCCCGGCCCGCGCAGCGGATCCTGGACCTGGCCGCCGGGACGGCGACCTCCTCGCAGCCGTTCGCCCGGGCCGGGGCGTACGTCGTGCCCTGCGACTTCTCCCTCGGCATGCTCCAGGTCGGCAAGAAGCGGCACCCCTGGATGCCCTTCACCGCCGGCGACGGCATGCGACTGCCGTTCCGCGACGACGTCTTCGACGCGGTGACGATCTCCTTCGGCCTGCGCAACATCCAGGACACCGAGGCGGCGCTGCGCGAGCTGTACCGGGTGACGAAGCCCGGCGGCCGGGTGGTGATCTGCGAGTTCTCGCACCCGACCTGGGCGCCGTTCCGCACGGTCTACGAGGAGTACCTGATGCGCGCCCTGCCCTCGGTGGCCCGCGCGGTCTCCTCCAACCCGGACGCGTACGTCTACCTCGCCGAGTCCATCCAGTCCTGGCCGGACCAGCCGACCCTCGCGGGAATGCTCCGGAAGGCCGGCTGGTCCAAGGTCGCCTGGCGGAACCTCACCGGCGGGATCGTCGCCCTGCACCGGGGGTTCAAGGCCTGACGGCCGGGGGCTGCCTCGCGTACATGCCGTAGCCGCCGTACGGACGTGCGAGTGATGGTCACGCGTCCCGACGATCTCCTACGCATCTCCTCTGGAGGGTGGCCCTCCGGACGGTCCGCGACGGGCCCCATAGACTGCTCCCGTCCTGATCCGTGCCGTCCGGTACGCACCGTCGAGTCTTCGGGAGACCCCGCCGTGACCGAGCAGCCCCTCTCCGAGCACAGCGCAGACGTGATCGTCGTCGGGGCAGGCCCGGCCGGATCGACGACCGCGTACTACCTGGCCAAGGCCGGACTCGACGTCCTGCTCCTGGAGAAGACCGCGTTCCCCCGCGAGAAGGTCTGCGGCGACGGGCTGACCCCGCGCGCCACCAAGCAGCTCGTCGCCATGGGCATCGACATCTCCGAAGAGGCCGGCTGGCTGCGCAACAAGGGCCTGCGGATCATCGGCGGCGGCTCGCGGCTTCAGCTCGACTGGCCGGACCTCGCCTCGTACCCGGACTACGGACTGGTCCGCAAGCGGGACGACTTCGACGAGCAGCTCGCCCGGCAGGCGCAGAAGGCCGGCGCGCGGCTGTACGAGCGGTGCAACGTCGGCGCCCCGGTCGTCGACGACCGCACCGGCCGGATCACCGGCGTGCACGCCAGGCTCGGCGAGGAGAAGCGCGAGGTCACCTTCCACGCGCCGCTCGTCGTCGCCGCCGACGGCAACTCCACCCGGCTCTCCCTCGCCATGGGGCTGCACCGGCGCGAGGACCGGCCTATGGGCGTGGCCGTACGCACGTACTTCACCAGCCCCCGGCACGACGACGACTATCTGGAGTCCTGGCTGGAGCTGTGGGACCGGCGCGGTCCGCAGGACCGGCTGCTGCCCGGTTACGGCTGGATCTTCGGCATGGGCGACGGCACCTCCAACGTCGGCCTCGGCATCCTCAACTCCTCCTCCGCCTTCAAGGAGCTGGACTGGCGCGAGGTCCTCAAGGCGTGGTGCGCCTCGATGCCGGAGGACTGGGGGTTCACCCCGGAGAACATGACGACGCCGATCCGCGGCGCCGCCCTGCCGATGGCCTTCAACCGCCAGCCGCACTACACCAAGGGCCTGCTGCTCGTCGGTGACGCGGGTGGCCTGGTCAACCCGTTCAACGGCGAGGGCATCGCGTACGCCATGGAGTCCGGCCAGATCGCGGCCGACGTCATCGTCCAGGCCCACGCCCGGACCACCCCCGCCCAGCGCGAGCTGGCGCTGCACAACTACCCCAAGATCCTGAAGGACACCTACGGCGGGTACTACACCCTGGGCCGCGCCTTCGTGAAGATCATCGGCAACCCGAAGATCATGAAGATCGCGACGCAGCGGGGCCTGACCCACCCGGTCCTGATGAAGTTCACGCTGAAGATGCTGGCCAACCTCACCGACCCGACGGGCGGGGACGCGATGGACCGCATCATCAACGGCCTCTCGAAGGTGGCCCCGAAGGCCTGAACGCCCGGGTAGTCGCTCGGCGAGACCCCGACCGTACGCGGGAAGTGCCGCCGGAGGTTCGCCGCCGCCCCCAGGCCGCTGCGGTCGCCGACGGGCGGCTGCTCCGGCCGCACCTGGAGCTGACGCGCGGCGCGGTCGAGGCGGGGCACGGCGGGGACAGCTGCGCCCGGCTCATCGAGGCATTCCGGAAGCAATCCCCCATGGACGGGCAAACCGAAGGGCCGTCGCTCCCCCGAGGAGTGACGGCCCTTCACCGCTGAACGCGGGAATCGAAAGCGGGGATCAGAGGATGCGCACGGCGCCGGACGGGGTGTCCCAGTCCAGCGACCGCTCGACCACACCGGTCGACGGGTTCTGCGCGCCGACGTACATGCCGCCGCCCACGTAGACGGCCACGTGGTACGAGCCGCTGCGGCTGCCCCAGTACAGGATGTCGCCGGGCTGGAGGCTGCTCAGCGAGACGGAGGTGCCCATGCTCGACTGCGAGCTGGAGACCCGGGGCAGGTCGATGCCGGCCTGGCGGTACGCGGCCTGCACGAGACCGGAGCAGTCCCAGGAGTTGGGTCCGGTGCCGCCGGAGACGTAGGCGTCGCCGACCTGGGCGCGGGCGAAGGCGACGATCGCGGCGGCGGAGCCGGAGGCCACCTGGGTGTCGGCGCTGTACGAGCTGCTGCCGGAGGAGTCCGAGGAGTCCGAGGAGGCGGACGCGGAGAGCGTGGTGCGCTCGGCGGTGCGGGAGGCACGCTCCCGGGCCTCCTCGCGGGCCTTCTCCGCGCGCTCGGCCTCGGCCTTGCGGTCGGCCTCGTCCTTGGCCTTCTTGGCCTCCTGGGCGGCCTTCTTGTAGGCGGCCTCCTCCTGGGCCCGCAGGCTCAGGTCGAGGGCCTCCTGCTGGGACGCCTCGGCCGAGGCGGAGACGGCGCTCGCCAGTTCGGCGTCGAGCGCGCCCAGGGTGGGCATCTCGATGGTCTCGGTCACCGGCTCGGCATTCGCCGGCCCGGCAGCACCGGCCACCGCGATGGTGCTGAGGACGCCACCGGCAACTCCGGCACGGAGAGCGAGCTTGGAAGCGCTGCGGCGGGGCTTCCGGTGGCTGGGTATGTGAGCGGTGTGGGACATGAGTACAACCGCTATCAGGGGTTCACGGTTCCCATCAAGAAACGTGTGTTGCGCCACAGTTACGAACGGAACCACCCAATCCGCTGCCCTGGGCCCCTTATTGACGCCGTAACGGGCAATTCGGGCGCCCCTCATCAGGGCCTTGATCACGGGTTTTCCGCGAAAGGTCCGAATTGACCGGCGCTTACCACCTCTTCACGCGGTTGGCCAAGCCCCACAGTTGACGGGGCGTAGGGAACGTGACGCAGGTCACAAGCGGCCAACTTCCGGGCCTCGCCGGGCCCTCGGCGGGCGCCCCCGCGCGTCCACTTCGCTCCTCGTGACCCCTCGGCCGGGTGGGGTGAGCCCTCTATCACCCGTGCGAGTCCATCGCGAATTTGCCTGTAGTCACCATCGTTTGATAGGGCAAGGCGGCTCCGACCAGGGACAACCCCCTCCGATGTCACGTCTCGTACTCGCTTGGCTACTTGTCGTATGAAGATCACCGTTCATCCGAATTCATGATCGTTCGCCTCGTGGTGGAGATCACAAAGTCCTTGTCGTACCCCGTGTCGCAGATCACAGAGCGACAGGCATAAGATGCGTGGCAAACGGGCTTGTGAACTGCCTCACATGTACGCGATCTTCGAGGCGGCGAGACGAATGCCCGCTGCGGTCCAACGGTCAAGGACGACTGGAAGGAGCGAGGAGCGTGAATGCGTACGCGCCCATCCTCGTGCTCGGCGCCCTCGGGGCAGGGTTTGCGATCTTCTCCGTGGTCATGGCCACGCTAATCGGCCCAAAGCGGTACAACAGGGCGAAGCTTGAGGCGTACGAGTGCGGCATCGAACCGACGCCCACTCCGGCCGGAGGTGGCCGCTTCCCGATCAAGTACTACCTGACGGCGATGCTCTTCATCATTTTCGACATCGAGATCGTCTTCCTCTATCCCTGGGCCGTCACCTTCGACGCCCTGGGGCTTTTCGGGCTCGTGGAGATGCTGCTCTTCGTGCTCACCGTCTTCGTCGCCTACGCCTATGTGTGGCGGCGCGGCGGCCTGGAATGGGACTGAGGGGCTGAGGGGCACCTATGGGACTCGAAGAGAAGCTGCCGAGCGGATTCCTGCTGACGACGGTCGAACAGGCCGCGGGCTGGGTGCGCAAGTCGTCCGTCTTCCCGGCGACCTTCGGCCTGGCCTGCTGCGCCATCGAGATGATGACGACCGGCGCGGGCCGCTACGACCTGGCGCGGTTCGGCATGGAGGTCTTCCGCGGCTCGCCGCGCCAGGCCGACCTGATGATCGTGGCCGGCCGGGTCAGCCAGAAGATGGCGCCCGTCCTGCGGCAGGTCTACGACCAGATGCCCAACCCCAAGTGGGTCATCTCCATGGGGGTGTGCGCGTCTTCGGGCGGAATGTTCAACAATTACGCGATTGTGCAGGGCGTTGATCACATTGTTCCGGTTGACATCTATTTGCCGGGCTGCCCGCCGCGCCCGGAGATGCTGATGGACGCGATCCTCAAGCTCCACCAGAAGATCCAGACCTCCAAGCTCGGCGTGAACGCGGAGGAAGCGGCACGCGAGGCGGAGGAGGCGGCGCTCAAGGCGCTGCCGACGATCGAGATGAAGGGTCTGCTCCGGTGACCGACGCACGCGCGGCCGCCGGGCCGCGGACGACGACGAAGGCCGCGCTTCTGCGCCGCGCGGGCGGAGAAGGGAACGGGACACACAGTGAGTGACGAGACACCCAATCCCGACAAGGAGCTCAGCGCGCAGAACCTGCCGGGGCAGCGCGGGGACC
Organism: Streptomyces sp. NPDC003027; assembly: GCF_053591435.1. Lineage (NCBI taxonomy): Bacteria > Bacillati > Actinomycetota > Actinomycetes > Kitasatosporales > Streptomycetaceae > Streptomyces > Streptomyces sp. NPDC003027. The sequence continues at coordinate 179,440 of NZ_JBSFTU010000003.1, read as the reverse complement.
ATGGCGAGGAGGTCCGGGTCCAGCGCGGGATGTTCGGTGCCCAGAGCGGCGCCGACACCAGCGGCTACGGCGGTCTCGTCCGCTCCGTCCGGCTGCCCGGCCCGGCCGCCCGTCCGTACGGCGGATGGTTCGACGAGGTCGCCGACGAGCTGGAGGGCGCGCTCGACGAGCAGGGACTCCTGCCGGAGAACGCCATCGAGAAGACGGTCGTCGACCGCGGCGAGCTGACCTTCCACATCGCCCGCGAGCATCTCCTCCGCGTCGCCCGCACGCTCCGCGACGACCCCGCGCTGCGCTTCGAGCTCTGCACGGGCGTCTCCGGCGTGCACTACCCGGGCGACAAGGGCCGCGAGCTGCACGCCGTGTACCACCTGCGTTCGCTCACCCACGGCCGGCTGATCCGGCTCGAGGTCGCCGCACCCGACGCCGACCCGCACATCCCGTCGCTCGTCGAGGTCTACCCGACCAACGACTGGCACGAGCGCGAGACGTACGACTTCTTCGGCATCGTCTTCGACGGCCACCCCGCCCTCACCCGGATCATGATGCCGGACGACTGGCAGGGCTTCCCGCAGCGCAAGGACTACCCCCTCGGCGGGATCCCCGTCGAGTACAAGGGCGCCCAGATCCCGGCTCCTGACCAGCGGAGGTCGTACTCGTGAATACCCCCTCTGCCTCCCCCCGGGAGACCACCGAGGGCACCGTCTACACCGTCACCGGTGGCGACTGGGACGAGGTCGTCCAGTCCGCCGCGAAGGCCGACGACGAGCGGATCGTCGTCAACATGGGTCCGCAGCACCCGTCGACGCACGGCGTGCTCCGGCTGATCCTGGAGATCGACGGCGAGACGGTCACCGAGGCCCGCTGCGGCATCGGCTATCTCCACACCGGCATCGAGAAGAACCTCGAGTACCGGACCTGGACGCAGGGCACGACCTTCGTCACGCGCATGGACTACCTCACCCCGTTCTACAACGAGGCGGCGTACTGCCTGGGCGTCGAGAAGCTGCTCGGCATCACGGACCAGATCCCGGACCGGGCCAGCGTCATCCGCGTCCTGCTGATGGAGCTCAACCGGCTCTCCTCGCACCTGGTGTGCATCGCCACCGGCGGCATGGAGCTCGGCGCGACCACGATCATGATCTACGGCTTCCGGGACCGCGAGATGATCCTGGACCTGTACGAGCTGATCACCGGCCTGCGCATGAACCACGCGTTCATCCGCCCCGGCGGCCTCGCCCAGGACCTTCCGCCCGGCGCGGTCGACGCCGTGCGCGAGTTCGTGAAGACGATGAAGAAGAACCTGCCGGAGTACGACAAGCTCGCCACCGGCAACCCCATCTTCAAGGCCCGGATGCAGGACGTCGGCTACCTCGACCTCACCGGCTGCATGGCGCTCGGCGCCACGGGACCGATCCTGCGCTCGGCGGGCCTCCCGCACGACCTGCGCAAGACGGACCCGTACTGCGGATACGAGAACTACGAGTTCGACATCCCGACCGCCGACTCCTGCGATTCGTACGGCCGCTTCCTGATCCGCCTCGAAGAGATGCGGCAGTCGCTGCGGATCGTCGAGCAGTGCCTGGACCGCCTGGCGCCGGGCCCGGTCATGGTCGGCGACAAGAAGATCGCCTGGCCCGCGCAGCTCGCGCTCGGCCCCGACGGCCTCGGCAACTCCCTCGACCACATCAAGAAGATCATGGGCACCTCCATGGAGGCTCTGATCCACCACTTCAAGCTGGTCACCGAGGGCTTCCGGGTCCCCGCCGGACAGGCCTACGCCGCCGTCGAGTCGCCCAAGGGCGAGCTGGGCGCGCACGTCGTCAGCGACGGCGGCACCCGCCCCTACCGGGTCCACTTCCGCGACCCGTCCTTCACCAACCTGCAGGCCATGGCGGCGATGTGCGAGGGCGGCCAGGTCGCCGACGTCATCGTCGCCGTCGCCTCCATCGACCCCGTGATGGGAGGCGTCGACCGATGACGGACGGACACACGAGTCTCGGGATGCCCCAGCTCCCCGCCCCCGACTACCCGGCCGAGGTGCGCGCCCGGCTGGAGGCGGACGCCAAGGAGATCATCGCCCGCTACCCGGGGTCCCGCTCCGCGCTCCTGCCGATGCTGCACCTCGTGCAGGCAGAGGACGGATTCGTCACCCGTACCGGCATGCGGTTCTGCGCCGAGCTCCTCGGCCTGACCACGGCGGAGGTCACCGCGGTGGCCACCTTCTACTCGATGTACCGCCGCAGGCCGTCCGGCGACTACCAGGTCGGGGTCTGCACCAACACGCTCTGCGCGGTCATGGGCGGCGACGCGATCTTCGAGGAGCTGAAGCAGCACCTCGGCGTCGGCAACGAGGGCACGACCGACGACGGCAAGATCACCCTGGAGCACATCGAGTGCAACGCGGCCTGCGACTTCGCGCCCGTGGTGATGGTCAACTGGGAGTTCTTCGACAACCAGACGCCCGAGTCGGCCAAGCGCATGGTCGACGACCTGCGAGCCGGCCGTCCGGTCGAGCCGACTCGTGGCGCCCCGTTGTGCACGTTCAAGGAGACGGCCCGCATCCTGGCCGGCTTCCCCGACGAGCGTGAGGGCGCCGTCGAGGCCACCGGAGGGGCCGGCCCGGCCTCGCTCGTCGGACTGCGCCTGGCCAAGGGCGAGATTCCGCACCACAAGATCGTCCACCCGCGCGGCGAAACGGCCAGTGGGGAGGGGGAGTGATGACCTTGGCAGCCGAGATCGACCACAGCAGCCCCGAGAAGCTTCTCGCGCCCGTTCTCTCGGCGTTCTGGGACCAGCCCGACTCCTGGACCCTGGAGACGTACAAGAGGCACGACGGGTACGAAGGGCTGAAGAAGGCCCTCGCGATGTCGCCCGACGACCTCATCGCGTACGTCAAGGACTCCGGCCTGCGCGGCCGCGGCGGCGCCGGCTTCCCCACCGGAATGAAGTGGCAGTTCATCCCGCAGGGCGACGGCAAGCCGCACTACCTCGTCGTCAACGCCGACGAGTCCGAGCCGGGCACCTGCAAGGACATCCCGCTCCTCTTCGCCAACCCGCACTCGCTGATCGAGGGCATCGTGATCGCCTGCTACGCGATCCGGTCCAACCACGCCTTCATCTATCTGCGCGGCGAGGTCGTCCCCGTCCTGCGCCGGCTGCACGAGGCGGTGCGCGAGGCCTACGAGGCCGGCTACCTCGGCGAGAACATCCTCGGCAGCGGACTGAACCTCGAACTCACCGTGCACGCGGGCGCCGGCGCCTACATCTGCGGCGAGGAGACCGCCCTGCTCGACTCCCTCGAAGGGCGGCGCGGCCAGCCCCGGCTGCGTCCCCCCTTCCCGGCGGTCGCCGGTCTGTACGCCTGCCCCACGGTGGTGAACAACGTCGAGTCCATCGCGTCCGTTCCCGCGATCCTCCACCGGGGCAAGGACTGGTTCAAGTCGATGGGCAGCGAGAAGTCCCCCGGCTTCACGCTCTACTCGCTCAGCGGGCACGTCGCCTCGCCCGGCCAGTACGAGGCCCCGCTCGGCATCACGCTGCGCCAGCTCCTCGACATGAGCGGCGGGATGCGCCCGGGCCACCGGCTGAAGTTCTGGACCCCGGGCGGCTCCTCCACCCCGATGTTCACCGACGAGCACCTCGACGTCCCGCTGGACTACGAAGGCGTGGGCGCGGCCGGCTCGATGCTCGGCACCAAGGCGCTCCAGTGCTTCGACGAGACCACGTGCGTCGTGCGCGCGGTGACCCGGTGGACCGAGTTCTACGCCCACGAGTCCTGCGGCAAGTGCACGCCGTGCCGTGAGGGCACCTACTGGCTGGTCCAGTTGCTCCGCGACATCGAGGCCGGCCAGGGCTCGATGAGCGACCTCGACAAGCTGAACGACATCGCCGACAACATCAACGGCAAGTCGTTCTGCGCGCTCGGCGACGGCGCCGCCTCCCCGATCTTCTCCTCCCTGAAGTACTTCCGCGAGGAGTACGAGCAGCACATCACCGGCCGGGGCTGCCCCTTCGACCCGGCCAAGTCGACCGCCTGGGCGGACCACCACAAGGAGGTGACCGCATGACCGTCACCACGTCCTCCCCCGCGGGCGGCGGCGCGGCCGTGCCACCCGAGGACCTCGTGACGCTGACCATCGACGGCGCCGAGATCTCCGTCCCCAAGGGGACGCTGGTCATCCGGGCCGCCGAACAGCTCGGCATCGAGATCCCCCGCTTCTGCGACCACCCGCTCCTCGACCCGGCCGGCGCCTGCCGGCAGTGCATCGTCGAGGTCGAGGGCCAGCGCAAGCCGATGGCCTCCTGCACCATCACCTGCACCGACGGCATGGTGGTGAGGTCGCAGCTGACCAGCCCGGTCGCCGAGAAGGCCCAGCACGGCGTGATGGAGCTGCTGCTCATCAACCACCCGCTGGACTGCCCGGTCTGCGACAAGGGCGGCGAGTGCCCGCTGCAGAACCAGGCGCTGTCCCACGGGCAGGCCGAGTCCCGCTTCGACGGCAAGAAGCGGACCTTCGAGAAGCCGGTGCCGATCTCCCCCCAGGTGCTGCTCGACCGCGAGCGGTGCGTGCTGTGCGCGCGCTGCACCCGGTTCTCGAACCAGGTCGCCGGCGACCCGATGATCGAACTCCTCGAGCGCGGCGCCCTCCAGCAGGTCGGCACCGGCGAGGGCGACCCCTTCGAGTCGTACTTCTCCGGCAACACCATCCAGATCTGCCCGGTCGGCGCCCTCACCTCGGCGGCCTACCGGTTCCGCGCCCGCCCCTTCGACCTGGTCTCCTCGCCGAGCGTCTGCGAGCACTGCGCGGGCGGCTGCGCCACGCGCACCGACCACCGGCGCGGCAAGGTCATGCGACGGCTCGCCGCCGAGGACCCGGAGGTCAACGAGGAGTGGGTGTGCGACAAGGGGCGGTTCGCGTTCCGGTACGCCCAGCAGCGTGACCGGATCACCACCCCGCTGGTCCGCAACGGCGAGGGAGTGCTCGAACCGGCGTCCTGGCCCGAGGCCCTGGAGGCGGCCGCCCGCGGGCTCGTGCCCGGCCGCACCGGTGTCCTGGCCGGCGGGCGGCTGACCGTCGAGGACGCCTACGCGTACGCCAAGTTCGCCCGGGTCGCCCTCCACACCAACGACGTCGACTTCCGGGCCCGCGTCCACTCCAGCGAGGAGGCCGACTTCCTGGCCTCCACCGTCGCCGGCCGCGGACGGGACCTGGACGGCAGCGGGGTCACGTACACCTCGCTGGAGGCCGCGCCGGCCGTGCTGCTCGTCGGCATCGAGGCCGAGGAGGAGGCCCCCGGGGTCTTCCTGCGGCTGCGCAAGGCGTGGCGGAAGAAGGGCCAGAAGACCTACGCGCTCGCCTCGTACGCGACCCGGGGCCTGGTCAAGGCGGGCGGCACGCTGCTGCCTGCCGCGCCCGGCACCGAGACCGAGTGGCTGGACGCCCTCACCTCCGGTGTCGGCCTCGACACCGCCGGTACGGAGGCGGCCGAGGCGCTGCGGCGGGACGGTGCGGTCATCGTGGTCGGCGAACGCCTCGCCGCCGTCCCGGGCGCGCTCACCGCGGCGGTCCGGGCCGCGACGGCGACCGGCGCCCGGCTGGTGTGGATCCCGCGCCGGGCCGGCGAGCGCGGCGCGCTCGAAGCCGGCGCGATCCCCACCCTGCTGCCCGGCGGCCGCCCCGCGACCGACCCCCGCGCGCGTGAGGAGGTCGCCGTCGCCTGGGGCGTACGCGAACTCCCGCACGGCTACGGCCGCGACACCGGCCAGATCGTGGAGGCCGCCGCCACCGGCGAACTGGGCGCGCTGCTCGTCGGCGGCGTCGAGGTCCGCGACCTGCCCGACCCGGCACGCGCGCGTGAAGCCCTCGACGCGGCCTTCGTGGTCTCCCTGGAGCTGCGGCCGAGCGAGGTCACCGACCGGGCCGACGTGGTCCTCCCGGTCGCCGCCGTCGCCGAGAAGGCCGGCACCTTCCTCAACTGGGAGGGCAGGGCGCGCCTCTTCGAGGCCGCGCTGAAGCCCGAGCAGATGACCCGGCGCCTGGCACCCGCCGACGCGCGCGTGCTCCACATGCTCGCCGACGCCCTCGACGCGCACCTGGCCCTGCCCGATCTGCGGTCCGTGCGACGCGAGATGGACCGGCTCGGCGGCTGGACCGGCGAGCGGGCCACCGAACCCGTCGAGCCCGCGCAGCCCGCGCCCCGGCCGGGCGAGGGCGAGGCGGTCCTCGCCGGCCACCGGCTCCTGCTCGACCTGGGCAGGCTCCAGGAGGGCGACACGGCCCTGGCGGGCACCCGGCACGCGGCGCCCGCCCGGCTCTCGGCGGCCACCGCGGCCGAGACCGGCGTCAAGGACGGCGACATCCTGGCCGTGACCGGCCCGGCGGGCACCGTCCAGCTGCCGCTCCAGGTCACGGAGATGCCCGACCGGGTGGTCTGGCTGCCGCTCAACTCGACCGGCGGCGGCGTCCTCTCCGACACCGGCGCCCGCCCGGGCGACCTGGTCCGCATCGGTCCCGCGGCTTCCACGGAGGTGCAGGCATGACCACGCCGCTCGCTGCCGAGGACCTGTCCATGTTCGGCACCGACCCCTGGTGGCTGGTGCTGATCAAGGCCGTCTTCTGCTTCGCCTTCCTGATGATCACCGTGCTCTTCTCCATCGTGTGGGAGCGCAAGGTCGTCGCCTGGATGCAGCTGCGCGTCGGCCCCAACCGGCACGGCCCCTGGGGCCTCCTCCAGTCCCTCGCGGACGGCATCAAGCTGATGCTGAAGGAGGACGTCGTCGTCAAGCGCGCCGACAAGGTCGTCTACATCCTCGCGCCGATCATCGCCGCGGCCCCGGCGTTCATGGCGATCGCCGTGATCCCCTTCGGCCCGGCCGGCAACGAGGTCTCGATCTTCGGCCACCGCACCACGATGCAGCTCACCGACCTGCCGATCGCCATGCTGTACGTCCTGGCCATCGCGTCCGTCGGTATCTACGGCATCGTCCTCGCCGGCTGGTCCTCCGGCTCCACGTACCCGCTCCTCGGCGGGCTGCGCTCCTGCGCGCAGATGATCTCCTACGAGATCGCGATGGGCGCCGCGTTCGCCTCCGTCTTCCTCTACTCCGGGTCGATGTCGACCTCGGCGATCGTCGAGGCGCAGGCGGACCGCTGGTTCATCATCCTGCTGCCGGTCTCCTTCATCATCTACGTGGTCACGATGGTCGGCGAGACCAACCGCGCCCCGTTCGACATGCCGGAGTCCGAAGGCGACCTGGTCGGCGGCTTCAACACCGAGTACAGCTCCATCAAGTTCGCGATGTTCATGCTCGCCGAGTACGTGAACATGGTGACGGTCTCGGCCGTGTCGGTGACGCTCTTCCTGGGCGGCTGGCGCGCTCCGTACCCCGTCTCCACCTTCTGGGAGGGCGCGAACCACGGCTGGTGGCCGATGCTCTGGTTCGTCCTCAAGGTGCAGCTGCTGCTGTTCTTCTTCATCTGGCTGCGCGGCACCCTGCCCCGCGTCCGCTACGACCAGCTGATGAAGCTCGGCTGGAAGGTCCTCATCCCCGTCTCGGTGGTCTGGCTGATGCTGGTCGCCACCGTCCGGGCGCTGCGCAACGCGAACTACGACTTCCAGACGATCGTGCTCTACGTCGCGGGCGCCGTCCTCGCCGTGCTGCTGCTCTCCTTCATCGCCGACATGTTCCGCGACAAGAAGGCGAGGAGCGAGGCCGGCAAGGCCGCCCCCGAGGAGCCGTTCGACCCGATGGCCGGCGGATTCCCCGTACCGCCCAAGCCAGGGCAGTCCCTGCCGCCGGTGCCCCGGCGCCGGCCCCGCCACGAGGCGGAGCTGGTTGTCAGTGGCACCCCCGATACTGCTACTGCGAGTGATGGAAAGGAGACGGACGGTGTCTGATTTCCAGAATCCGGTGGCCGGCTTCGGCGTGACCTTCAAGGCCATGTTCAAGAAGCGGCTGACCGAGCAGTACCCGGAGCAGCAGAAGACGACGGCGCCGCGCTTCCACGGCCGGCACCAGCTCAACCGTCATCCGGACGGGCTTGAGAAGTGCGTGGGCTGCGAGCTGTGCGCCTGGGCCTGCCCCGCCGACGCCATCTATGTGGAGGGCGCCGACAACACCGACGAGGAGCGCTACTCCCCGGGCGAGCGGTACGGCGCGGTCTACCAGATCAACTACGCCCGCTGCATCCTGTGCGGCCTGTGCATCGAGGCCTGCCCCACCCGGGCGCTGACGATGACCAACGAGTTCGAACTGGCCGACTCCTCCCGCGAGAACCTCATCTACACCAAGGAGCAGCTCCTCGCGGGCCTGGACGAGAACATGGTCGACACGCCGCACGCCATCTACCCCGGCATGGACGAACAGGACTACTACCGGGGTCTGGTGACCGAGGCCGCGCCCGGCACGGTCCGGCAGGTCGCCACGTCCAAGGGGGAGAAGGGCGAGCCGGAAGAGGTGGACGTATGAGCGCCGACCTCGCGGCCACGACCCTGGCGGCGTACACCACCTCCGGCGGCGAGGCCTTCCAGTTCTGGGTCCTCGGCACCGTCGCCGTCATCGGCGCCCTGTGCACGATCCTGATGAAGAAGGCCGTGCACAGCGCCCTCTGCCTGGCCGGCACGATGATCGTCCTGGCGGTCTTCTACCTCGCCAACGGCGCGTACTTCCTCGGCATCGTCCAGATCGTCGTCTACACCGGCGCGATCATGATGCTGTTCCTCTTCGTCGTCATGCTGGTCGGTGTCACGGCCGCCGACTCACTGAAGGAGACCATCAAGGGGCAGCGCTGGTGGGCCGTCGGCTGCGGGCTCGGCTTCGGCGTCCTGCTGATCGCCGGGATCGGCCGTGCCTCGCTGACCGAGTTCAACGGACTCGGCCCGGCCAACAGCGCCCACGGCGGAAACGTCGAGGGCATCGCCGCCCTCATCTTCACCAAGTACGTCTTCGCCTTCGAGATCACCGGCGCGCTGCTCATCACCGCGGCCGTCGGCGCGATGGTCCTCACCCACCGCGAGCGCACCGAGAAGGCCCGCACCCAGCGGGAGCTCGCCGAACAGCGGGTGCGCGAGGGCAAGCACGTACCGCCGCTGCCGGCGCCCGGTGTCTACGCCCGGCACAACGCCGTGGACATCCCCGGTCTCCTGCCGGACGGCACCCCCGCCGAACTGACCGTGATGCAGACCCTGCGCAAGCGCGGCCAGATCCGCGACGTGTCCACCGAGGCGCTGGCCGACCTCAAGGCGCTCGAGCAGCGCGCCGAGGAGCGGCTGGGCCGGGACCGGGACGATGAGGAGGCCACGCGGTGAACCCCGTCAACTACCTGTACCTCGCCGCCCTGTTGTTCACCATCGGCGCGGCCGGAGTACTGATCCGGCGCAACGCGATCGTGGTCTTCATGTGCGTCGAGCTGATGCTCAACGCCTGCAACCTCGCGTTCGTCGCCTTCTCCCGTATGCACGGCAATCTCGACGGCCAGATCATCGCCTTCTTCACGATGGTCGTCGCCGCCGCGGAGGTCGTGGTCGGGCTCGCGATCATCGTGTCGCTCTTCCGTTCCCGCCACTCGGCCTCGGTCGACGACGCCAGCCTGATGAAGCTGTGAGGGGCTGAAACGTGCAGAATCTGATTGCGCTGCTGGTCGCGGCGCCCCTGCTGGGAGCGGTCGTCCTGCTGTGCGGCGGCCGGCGCCTGGACAAGGCCGGGCACTGGCTCGGCACGCTCCTCGCGGCCGCCTCCTTCGTCATCGGCGCCGTCCTGTTCACCGACATGCTGGGCAAGGGCGCCGAGGACCGGGCCCTGCACCAGCGGCTGTTCAGCTGGGTCCCCGTCGAGGGATTCCAGGCGGACGTCGCCTTCCAGCTCGACCAGCTGTCGATGACCTTCGTGCTGCTGATCACCGGCGTCGGCTCGCTCATCCACGTGTACTCCATCGGCTACATGGAGCACGACGAGCGCCGCCGCCGCTTCTTCGGCTACCTGAACCTCTTCCTCGCGGCGATGCTGCTGCTCGTCCTCGCCGACAACTACCTGCTGCTGTACTTCGGCTGGGAGGGCGTCGGCCTCGCCTCGTACCTCCTGATCGGCTTCTGGCAGCACAAGCCCTCCGCGGCGACCGCCGCGAAGAAGGCGTTCCTGGTCAACCGGGTCGGTGACATCGGCCTGTCGATCGCCATCATGCTGATGTTCACCACCTTCGGGACCTTCGCCTTCGGGCCGGTGCTCTCCTCGGTGGGCGAGACGTCCGAGGGCACGCTGACCGCGATCGGGCTGATGCTCCTCCTCGCCGCCTGCGGCAAGTCGGCCCAGGTGCCGCTCCAGTCCTGGCTCGGGGACGCGATGGAGGGCCCGACCCCGGTCTCGGCCCTCATCCACGCGGCCACGATGGTCACCGCCGGTGTCTATCTCATCGTCCGCTCCGCCGACATCTTCAACGCCGCGCCCGACGCGCAGCTCGCCGTCACCGTGGTCGGCGCGGTCACGCTCCTCTTCGGTGCGATCGTCGGTTGCGCCAAGGACGACATCAAGAAGGCGCTGGCCGGCTCGACGATGTCGCAGATCGGCTACATGATCCTGGCGGCCGGCCTCGGCCCCATCGGCTACGCCTTCGCGATCATGCACCTGGTGACGCACGGCTTCTTCAAGGCCGGGCTCTTCCTCGGCGCCGGTTCGGTCATGCACGGCATGAACGACGAGGTGGACATGCGCAAGTACGGCGGGCTGCGGAAGTACATGCCTGTCACCTTCGCCACCTTCGGTCTGGGCTATCTCGCGATCATCGGCTTCCCGGGCCTGTCCGGCTTCTTCTCCAAGGACAAGATCATCGAGGCCGCCTTCGCCAAGGGCGGCACCGAGGGCTGGATCCTCGGCGGGGTGGCGCTGCTCGGCGCGGCCATCACCGCGTACTACATGACCCGCGTGATGATCATGACCTTCTTCGGTGAGAAGCGTTGGCAGCCCGCCCCCGACCCGGCGACGGCCCCGGGCGTCGAGCCCGGCGTCGAGGCGAAGCCCGGCGAGATGCCGCACCCGCACGAGTCCCCGAAGTCGATGACGATCCCGATGATCCTGCTGGCCGTCGGATCGGTCGGCGCGGGCGCCCTGTTCGGGATCGGCGACCGCTTCGTGAAGTGGCTGGAGCCCGTGACGAAGTTCGAGCACGGACACCCGCCGATCAGCGCCGGAGCCATCACCTCCGCCACGGTCGCCGTCATGGTGATCGGTGTCGCGATCGCCTACCTCCAGTACGGGCGCCGGCCCGTCCCGGTGGTCGCCCCGCGCGGCTCGCTGCTCACCCGGGCCGCCCGCCGCGACCTGCTCCAGGACGACTTCAACCACGTCGTCCTCGTCCGCGGTGGCGAGCACCTCACCCGCTCGCTCGTCTACGTCGACCACAGCCTGGTCGACGGCGTGGTCAACGGCACCGCGGCCTCCGTCGGCGGCCTGTCCGGCCGGCTGCGCAGGCTGCAGAACGGCTACGCCCGCTCCTACGCGGTCTCCATGTTCGGAGGTACGGCGGTGCTGATCGCCGCGACCCTGCTGATGAGGGCGGTGTAACTCTCATGTCCTTCCCTCTTCTGACAGTGACGGCGGCGGTACCGGCGGTCGGTGCGATCCTCACCGCCGCCGTGCCCGCGACCCGCCGCACGGCGGCCAAGTGGCTGGCGCTGCTGGTCTCGCTGGTCACGCTCGTGCTCGCCGCGCTCGTCATGATCCGCTTCGAGCCCGGTGGCGACCGCTACCAGCTCGTCGAATCGCACTCCTGGATCAAGGACTTCGGGGTCCGCTACGAACTGGGCGTGGACGGCATCGGGGTGGCGCTGATCGCGCTCACCGCGCTGCTGATCCCCTTCGTCATCCTGGCCGGCTGGCACGACGCCGACCCCCTGGAGACGAAGAGCAGCCGCTGGCGGCCGACGCAGGGCTTCTTCGCCCTGATCCTCATGGTCGAGGCGATGGTGATCCTCTCCTTCGAGGCCACCGACGTCTTCCTCTTCTACATCCTCTTCGAAGCCATGCTCATCCCGATGTACTTCCTCATCGGCGGCTTCGGCGACCGGGCGCACGCGGGCTCCGACGAGCACGCGGCCGCCCAGCGCTCCTACGCGGCGGTCAAGTTCCTGCTGTACAACCTGGCCGGCGGGCTGATCATGCTCGCCGCCGTCATCGGGCTCTACGTGGTGGCGGGGAACTTCTCCCTCACGGAGATCGCCGAGGCACGGGCGAGCGGGCAGCTGGAGATGGCGACCAACACCGAGCGGCTGCTCTTCCTCGGCTTCTTCTTCGCCTTCGCGGTGAAGGCGCCGCTGTGGCCGCTGCACACCTGGCTGCCGAACGCGATGGGGGAGGCGACCGCCCCGGTCGCCGTCCTCATCACCGCCGTGGTGGACAAGGTCGGCACCTTCGCGATGCTCCGCTTCTGCCTCGGGCTCTTCCCCGAGGCGTCGAAGTGGGCGACCCCGGTGATCATCTCGCTCGCGCTGATCAGCATCGTGTACGGCGCGCTGCTCGCCGTCGGCCAGCGGGACATCAAGCGCCTGGTCGCGTACGCCTCGATCTCCCACTTCGGCTTCATCATCATGGGCATCTTCGCGATGACCAGCCAGGGCCAGAGCGGTGCCACGCTCTACATGGTCAACCACGGGCTCTCGACGGCCGCGCTGATGCTGGTCGCCGGCTTCCTGATCTCCCGGCGCGGTTCGCGGCTCATCGCCGACTACGGCGGTGTGCAGAAGGTCGCCCCGGTCCTCGCCGGCACCTTCCTGATCGGCGGTCTGGCCACCCTCTCGCTGCCGGGCCTCGCGCCCTTCGTCAGTGAATTCCTGGTCCTCGTCGGCACGTTCGCCCGCTACCCGGTCGCCGGCGTCATCGCCACCACCGGCATCGTCCTCGCCGCGCTCTACACCCTCGTCCTCTACCAGCGGACGATGACGGGCCCGGTCAAGGAGGAGGTCCGGACCATGCCGGACCTGCGGGTGCGCGAACTGGCCGTCGTGGCCCCGCTGATCGCCCTGCTGATCTTCCTCGGGGTGTTCCCGAAGCCGCTGACCGACATCGTCAACCCGGCCGTCACCCACACCATGTCCGACGTCCAGCAGAAGGACCCTGCACCCGAAGTGGAGGCGGCCAAGTGAGCGCATCTGCCGTCGCGCCAGCTGTCCACAGCCTGTGGACGACGGCCGCCGAGCCGTTGAACAAGATCCCGGCCCCCCACATCGAGTACGTCCAGCTCTCGCCCGTACTCATCGTGGTCGGCGCCGCCGTCCTCAGCGTCCTCGTCGAGGCCTTCGTGCCCCGCAAGGCCCGCTACTACAGCCAGGTGTTCCTCAGCGTCCTGGCCCTGGCCATCGCCTTCGCCGCCATCGTCGGCCTGGCGGCCGGCGGATACGGCTCCACCAAGGCGCACATCGCCGCCATGGGGGCCATCGCCGTCGACGGCCCGGCGCTCTTCCTGCAGGGCACCATTCTCCTCGCCTCGATCGTCGCGGTCTTCACCTTCGCCGAGCGCAGGCTCGACCCGGCCGACCACGGCCACAAGGTCGACTCCTTCGCGGCCGAGGCCGCCGCCGTCCCCGGCAGCGACCAGGAACGGGCGGCGGTCAAGGCCGGGTTCACCACCACCGAGGTGTTCCCGCTGGCCCTGTTCGCGGTCGCGGGCATGCTGGTCTTCCCGGCCGCCAACGACCTGCTGACGCTCTTCATCGCCCTGGAGGTCTTCTCCCTCCCGCTCTACCTCCTCTGCGCCATCGCTCGCCGCAAGCGGCTGATGTCGCAGGAGGCCGCGGTCAAGTACTTCCTCCTGGGCGCCTTCTCCTCGGCGTTCCTGCTCTTCGGCATCGCCCTGCTCTACGGCTACGCGGGCTCCGTCTCGTACGCCACCATCGCGAACGTCGTCGACGGCACGGTCGCCGCCGTCGACCCGGCGCTCGCCGCCACCATGGGCAACGACATCCTGCTGCTCATCGGCTTCGCCATGGTCCTCATGGGGCTGCTGTTCAAGGTCGGCGCCGTGCCGTTCCACATGTGGACCCCGGACGTCTACCAGGGCGCGCCGACCCCCGTCACCGGCTTCATGGCCGCCGCGACGAAGGTCGCCGCGTTCGGCGCGATGCTGCGCCTGCTGTACGTGGTGCTGCCCGGCCTCACCTGGGACTGGCGGCCGGTCATGTGGGGCGTCGCCATCGTCACCATGCTGGGCGGCGCGATCGTCGCGATCACCCAGACCGACATCAAGCGGCTCCTCGCGTACTCCTCGATCGCCCACGCCGGGTTCATCCTGGCCGGTGTCATCGCGGCCACGCCCACCGGCGTCTCGTCCGTCCTGTTCTACCTCGGCGCCTACTCCTTCGTGACGATCGGCGCCTTCGCCGTGGTCACCCTGGTCCGCGACGCGGGCGGCGAGGCGACGCACCTGTCCAAGTGGGCGGGTCTGGGGCGCCGTTCGCCGCTGGTGGCGGCCGTCTTCGCGGTCTTCCTGCTCGCCTTCGCCGGGATCCCGCTGACCTCCGGGTTCGCCGGGAAGTTCGCGGTCTTCAAGGCGGCGGCGGAGGGCGGCGCGGGCGCGCTGGTCGTGGTCGGCGTGGTCTCGTCGGCGGTCGCCGCGTTCTTCTACATCCGGGTGATCGTGCTGATGTTCTTCAGCGAGCCGAAGGCCGACGGCCCCACGGTCGCCGTGCCGTCGGGCTTCACGACGGTCGCGATCACGGCCGGTGTGGCGGTGACGCTGGTGCTCGGCGTCGCGCCGCAGTACTTCCTGGACCTGGCGAACCAGGCGAGCGTGTTCGTCCGGTAGCCCGTACGGCACAGCTCAGGGCCCGGTCCCCGCGAAGGCGGGGCCGGGCCCTGCGGCGTGCCTACGGCTTCGCCTGCTCCGGCGGGCAGCACTCCACCCGCGGGTTGTACGGGGTGAGGACCCCCTTCGGGTTCTTCTTGAAGAGCCAGGCGTGCAGCGTGTACACGTTGCCCACGTCGGGGATGACGTCAGGGCCGTCGAAGCCTCGGCCGAAGATCTCCGGCCGGGGCTGGCCGGTGTTGGGAACGACCCACTCGAGCGCGACCAGCTTCCGCTCGCCCTTGCCGTGGCCCTTGTCGTGACCCTTGTCCTGGGCGTTGCTCCGGCCGTTCGGCTTGCCGTTCTCGTGACCCTTGTGGTCGTCCGCGTACAGCAGGGCCGCGGGCCTCGTCGGGTCGGTCGAGCCGACGTGCGCGGGCTTCACGTAGTGGTAGCCCATGCCGCCCTTGTCCGAGGCCACGCACTCGTCCGTCCGGATGTAGCCGTCGTCCAGGGCGGCCTGTTCCGACTTGTACTTCACCGTGGCGTCGTAGGCCCTCGCCAGGTCCCCTTCGAAGGGGTTGCCGCCGTGTGCGCCATCGGGTGCGGGGTCGGTGGCCGACGCGGGGACGGCCCCCAGGGCTATCGAGGTGAGGGCGGCCAGGCCGACGGCGGCCATGGCGGTGCGGCTGCGGGGTCGTACGGGCATTGCGTTGCTCCTTGGAAGGGACGCGCGCCCCTCGGGGGCGCCGGATTCGAGCGGGCTCTCCCCTGTTCCCACAGAGCAGCATGGGCCGCCCGGCCGGGTCACCGCACGCCGGGTGACCCATTCGGGACGGCCCCGCTCAGACGCCCGGCGCGGCCACGATCCGGCCCGTCACCTCGCCGAGCGCGACCTGGGTTCCGTCCGGTCCCGGCGCCCAGGCGGTCAGGGTGACGTCGTCGCCGTCCTCCAGGAACGTCCGCTTCCCCGAGGGCAGTTCGAGCGGATCGCGGCCGTTCCACGTCAGTTCGAGGAGCGAGCCGCGCTGATGCGTCTCGGGGCCCGAGACCGTACCGGAGCCGTACAGGTCGCCGGTCCGCAGCGAGGCGCCGTTGACCGTCATATGGGCGAGCTGCTGGGCGGCGGTCCAGTACATCGTCGAGAACGGCGGCTCGGAGACCACCTCGCCGTTGATCCGGACCGTGATCCGCAGATCGAAGCCGCCGGGCTCCTCCTCGGCGGAGTCGTCGAGGTACGGCAGCAGGTCGTGGGTCCGGGCGGGCGGGCGGACGCGCGCCGCGTCCAGCGCCTCCAGCGGGGTCACCCAGGCCGAGACGGACGTCGTGAACGACTTCCCGAGGAACGGGCCGAGCGGTACGTACTCCCACGCCTGGATGTCCCGCGCCGACCAGTCGTTGAGCAGCGTCAGACCGAAGACGTGCTCGCGGAAGTCGCCGAGCGCGACCGGGGTGCCGAGGGTGGAGGGGGTGCCGACGACGAAGCCGACCTCCGCCTCGATGTCCAGCTTCACCGAGGGGCCGAAGACCGGCGCGGGGTCGGTGGGCGCCTTGCGCTGCCCGGCGGGGCGTACGACATCGGTGCCGGAGACGACGACCGTGCCCGCGCGGCCGTGGTAACCGATCGGCAGGTGCTTCCAGTTCGGGGTGAGCGCGTCGCCGTCGGGGCGGAAGATCCGGCCCACGTTGGTGGCGTGGTGCTCGCTCGCGTAGAAGTCGACGTAGTCCGCGACCTCGTACGGCAGGTGCAGCGTGACCGAGTCCAGCGGGTGCAGCAGCGGCTCTATGTCGGGCCGGTGGGCGGGCACCGTCACCCAGGCGGTCAGCGCCCGGCGCACGTCACGCCAGGCGGTGCGCCCGGCGGCGAGCAGCGGGTTGAGGCTGGGCTGCGCGAGCAGGGCGGCATAGGGCGAACCGAGCGCGTGCGCGGCGGCACCCGCGTCGAGGACATGCCCGCCGATGCGGACGCCGACCCTCCGCCGGTCGGGCTCGTCGGCGGTGGAGAAGACGCCGTACGGAAGGTTGTGCGGGCCGAAGGGATCGCCCTCGGCCAGGTCGAGCGGGGACTGCTCGGGCATCGGTGCTTGCCTCGCTTTCCACGGGTGTGGGGGACACGTTACGGGGCGGGCCGCGCGGCGCGGATGACATGGGTCACACAGAAAGTGTGCCCTCCTTGGGCAACTGTCCCTGTTCGGGGGATTCGTACCTCCTGTGAGGGTCCTGTGGGTCGAGCCGGCCGGCAACTTTCCTCGTCGGCAGCGTCGTTCAGGTCATACGATCGCCGGGACGAAGCGCCGCGTGAGGTACCCGCAGGCGCTCGCCCCCCACCGTCGTTTCCTCTTCTTCCCCATCA
This sequence comes from Streptomyces sp. NPDC003027, assembly GCF_053591435.1. NCBI lineage: Bacteria > Bacillati > Actinomycetota > Actinomycetes > Kitasatosporales > Streptomycetaceae > Streptomyces > Streptomyces sp. NPDC003027. Next base: position 162,313 of record NZ_JBSFTU010000003.1, on the reverse strand, counting down.
GAGACGGGTTCGTTGTGAACATTCGCCGTACTCTCGCGGTCGTCGTGGCCACCGCCGTGACCACCCCGGTCCTCCTCCTCTCCGCGGCACCCGCCTTCGCGGACACGAAGCCGGCGCCGGCCGCCGGAACGCAGAAGACGCCGACGCACGATGAGCTCAAGGCGGCGGTCGCCGCCGCGCAGAAGACCTACGACGAGGCCGCGGCCAAGGTCGACGCGGCGGTCCAGGCATTCAGGGACATGGACAAGACGTCCCCGCTGAAGGCCGCCGCCGACGCGGCGGAGAAGGCCGCCGACGAGGCCGCGGCCGCCAAGACCGCCGCCGACGCCGCGGTCGTCGAGGCGCAGGCCAAGCTGGACGCCGCCGCCACCGACGAGGAGAAGACCGCCGCCCGGACGGCCCTCGACGAGGCGAGGAAGACGGCCGAGGAGGCCGCGGCCGCCAAGACCGCCGCCGACACCAAGGCGTCCGAGGCGTCCGGAAAGTACCAGGACGCGCGGGTCGCCGCGTCGCAGGAGATCCACCGTCTGCAGGCGGCGGAGGATGCGGCCCTCAAGGCCCTCGACAAGGCCGAGAAGGCGCTCGAGGAGTACGACGAGCTGCCTCCGACCGACCCCTGCGTCGTGGACGAGAAGTTCACCACCGTCGTCCGCGGGCTGCCCGGGAAGCTCGTCGCCGGCACCACCGTCCCCTTCACGCTCCGCGTGACCAACGGCGGCGACGAGACCCTGGACAACGTGTTCCCGGAGGTCGACATCTGGGCCAACCACTCCAAGGGCACGCTCGACACGTACCTGGACCTGGAGTGGTCCACCGACGCCAGCCCGAAGTGGCAGGACGTCGACCGCTACCGCTCGCTCGCGCTCGGTTCGATGAAGGCGAAGACCTCCGTCGACGTCAGGCTGCGACTGAAGATCGACGCCAAGTCCCCCGCCGGCCAGGGCACCGTCCAGGCCTCCGGTCACCACGTCGAGAACAACGACGGCGGCTGCGGCACCACCACCGGCATGAACGTCTACGCGTTCTCGCTCGCGAAGGCCCCCAAGGGCTCGACCGGCGGCAGCGGCAGCGGCAACGGGAACGGCACCGGCGGCAACACCGGCACCACGCAGCAGGGCGGCACCTCCACCACCCCGGTGACGGGCAACCGCACCACCACCGGGGGCACGCTCGCGAAGACCGGATCCAGCGACGCCGTACCGCGGATCGCGCTCGCGGGTGCGGCGGCCGTCGCGCTCGGCGCCGGAGCGATGGTCGTCGCCCGCCGCCGCAGGACCGGCGCCGACGCGTAGCCGTACAGGTACGCGCCCCGGCTCCGGAGGGGGATGACATGCATCACACAAAAACTGAGGCCTCCGTGCACAACTGTCCGTGTTGGCGGCCTTTGCTCAGCCTGTGAAGCTCCTGTGCCCGGGAGGGCTCTGAATTCTCCCTGTTCCGCGGCCTTATGCGGGCCATACGATCGCGTCGGCGTCCTGCCGCGTGAGGTATCCGCAGGCGCGACTCCCACCACTCTTTTCATCTTCTCGACCAGAAAAGGTCCATCTTGAAGATCCGCCGCATTCTCGCGACCGCCGTGGCCGCCGCTGTGACCACGCCCGTCGTGTTCCTCTCCGCCGCTCCCGCTTTCGCGGACACGAAGCCGGCCGGGGCCCAGACGCAGAACCAGAAGCCGTCGATCGAGCAGCTGAAGCTCGAGGTCGCCGCCGCGCAGAAGACCTACGACGCCGCTGTCGTCGCCGTCGCCGACGCCGAGAAGGCGCTCAAGGCGCTGGAGAACGCCGAGCACCCGCTGGTGGTCGCCAAGGCCGCCGCCAAGAAGGCCGCCGACGAGGCCGCCGCCAAGAAGACCGCCGCCGACGCCGCGGTCGTCGAGGCCCAGGCCAAGCTGGACGCCGCCACCACCGACGAGGACAAGGCCGCCGCCCAGACGGCCCTCGACGAGGCGAAGAAGACCGCCGAGGAGGCCGCGACCGCCAAGACCGCCGCGGACACCAAGGCGTCCGAGGCGTCCGAGGACCTCGACGACGCGCGCGTCGCCGCCGTCCGGGCGATCGGGGTTGCCCAGAACGAGCAGAAGAAGGCCCTCAAGGCGCTCAAGGCCGCCGAGAAGGCCCTCGCCGACGCCGAGGCCGCCGAGGGCGAGGAGCCCGGCGACGACTGCGTCGAGGAGTCCAAGCTCAAGGTCGGCCTGACCGGCCCGAAGAAGGTCGTCGCCGGTACCAGCGCCGTCTTCACGCTGAAGATCAGCAACGGCACGGCCAAGGTGCTGGACGAGGTCGGCGCCTACGCCGAGGTCTTCAGCATGGACTCGACGGAGGACAAGGACTTCGACAAGTACCTCGACCTGACCTGGTCCACCGCCGCCAACCCGAAGTGGCAGCACTTCGACGACGAGACCGGCGCCCTCGCCGGCGCCGTCAAGCCCGGCGGCCACGCCGACATCAAGCTGCGCCTCACGGTGGACGCGAAGTCCCCGGCCGGCGACGGCATCCTGTTCGCCGCGGGCGGCTACGAGAACAAGGACGGCTCCTGCGGCTGGTCGAAGGACGCCGGCTCGGCCGAGTTCGACATCGTCGCCAAGTCGAAGCCGGGCACCGGCACCGGTGGCACCGGTGGCGGCAACGGCAACACCACCGAGCAGGGCGGCACCTCCACCACCCCGGTGACCGGCGGCGGCAACGGCAACACCGCCACCAACGGTTCGCTCGCCAAGACCGGCTCCAGCGACGTCGTTCCGCAGATCGCCCTCGCGGGTGGCGCGGCCCTCGTCCTCGGTGCCGGCGCGATGTTCGTCGTCCGCCGCCGTAAGGCCGGTTCGAACGCCTGACACGCGGTATGAGAATGGGCCCGCATTCCTGACGGAATGCGGGCCCGTTCCCTTTCCCGTCACCGGGACTTCACCCCGCTGTTCGCGGAATCCGCTTCTCCCAGGTGCGGTGGAAGAGGACTTCGCCGCCCTCCTTGCACACCACTTCGTCCGACGTGCGGAATACCTCCGCGTCGCAGGAGATCTCCGAACGCGTGTCGACCGTGACGTCCCACGCCAGATCCGGACGGTGCAGCCGGATCGACCAGTCCGAGCGCGTACGGGCGCTCAGCGGGCCGCTCTCCTCGATCGTGTACGTCTCCAGGACGTCCTCGCCGCACTCCAGGCCGTCGGGATAGAGCCGCGTACCTCCGTACCGGGGGTCGACCTCGAGCCGCCACTCGCCCTTGGCGACGTCGCGCACCAGGAGCCGCTCCGGGCGGGGCTCCTCCAGCGTCGCCGGGACGCTGACGCCCAGCGGCGCGGACTGCTCCGGCTCGTCCCACCTCACCGCGTCCGACGTGGGACGGCGGACCGGGAGGATCAGGTGCGAGGCGGCCGGGTCGAGCGTGAAGCCCGCCGCGTCCGGCCGGGGCCAGATCCACGGCCAGTACGTGGAGGAGACCGCCAGCCGGACGCGGTGACCGGGCGGGAAGGCGTGGCCGATGCCGTTCAGCTCGAAGACGTGCTCCTCGCTCACGCCGGCGCGCGCCGGGACCGCCCGGTCGTCGCCGTGGCGGGCGGAGAAGTTGAGCGCGCCCCGGGTGACCAGGGTCGAGGAGCCGTCGGGCGCGACGTCGCAGAGGCGCGCGATCACCTGCCCGGTCGCCGCCCCGGGGCGCAGCGAGAGGCTCACCCGGGGCCGGCCCAGAATCTCGACGGGCCCGCCGTCCTGCGGTACGGCGAAGTCGAAGCAGGCCGAGTGGGCGTCCTCGGCGCGCTGGTCGGGCGGCAGGTCGGCGTCGTTGCCGAGGGGGCGGAAGCGCCCCGCGTCCAGGCCGGTCCGCTGGGGGGAGCGGACCAGCACCGGATCGCCCTGGAAGGCGTACGTCACGGGGGTGACGTGCGGCGAGGGCCAGGCGGGATCCGCGACCCAGCGGCCCGGCAGCTCCTCGTACACCGTGGCGGGCGGATGGGACTCGCTGATCCAGGAGCGGAGCAGCGGCTCGGCCATGATGCTGTTCTTCGCGCCCTTGAGATGGTGGTCCCACCAGCGCAGGGTCTCCTGGAGGAAGCCGATCGCCGGGCCCGGCGGCAGGCCGCGGTCGGGGTACTGGTGCGACCAGGGCCCGATGATCCCGCGGACCCGGTCCGGGGGCAGCTGCTCGACGAGCCGCAGCACGGTGTCCCGGCACGGGTCGTGCCAGCCGCCCACGGCCAGGACGGCCGCCCGTACGGCGCCGTAGTCCTCCCGGACGCTGCCGTGCCTCCAGTAGTCGTCGCGGGTCTGGTGGGCGAGCCAGGTGTGGATGAAGGGGTCCACGGCCTCCAGGCGGCGCAGCCACATCTCGCGCCACTCCTCGCCCACGTACAGCGGGTCGGGCGGGCGGGAGACGGAGGCGAGCAGGGTGGCGGCCGAGGCGTGCATACCGGCGGCGAGGACGGAGCCGCCGAGGTAGTGGACGTCGTTGTCGTAGCGGTCGTCGGTGGAGCAGACGGTGACGACAGCCCTGAGCGGTTCGGGGGCGAGCGCGGCGATCCGGAGCGCGTCGAAGCCGCCCCAGGAGATGCCGAACATGCCGACCCGGCCGTTGCACCAGGGCTGCTCGGCGAGCCAGTCGATCACCGCCACCCCGTCGGCGAGCTCGGTCGCGTCGTGCGCGTCGCCGGGCAGGCCCTCGCTGTTGCCGTGGCCGCGGACGTCGACGCGTACGGAGGCGTAGCCGTGGCCCGCGTACCAGGGGTGGCGCTGCCGGTCGCGGGCGGCCGTCCCGTCGGTGAGGCGGTGCGGCAGGTATTCGAACAGGGCCGGGACCGGCTCGTCCGCGACCGGCCGCCAGACGCGTGCGTACAGCCTGGTGCCGTCCGGCAGCGGGATGCGGAGGTCGGTGCGGGTGGTCTCGTACGGGAACGCGGTGCGGATGCGCATGTCAGGGCCTCGGTGGACGGGATACGTGGTGCGGCGCGTGATCGTCCTCCGGCGCAGGCCGCTCTCCGCCGGTGTCGCGGTCGGTCACTCTTCGGTGCAAAACGTCCTACTCCTGGTCGTATCGCCTGATCACGAACATACCGGGGGTGGCGGGAAGGCGCCCATGGTGATCGAAACGCGACCGGATACGCTGACTTGAGCGAATCGAGCGACACATCGACAATCCGTGTGATCGTCAGCAGGCGTCAGCAGACAGGAGACCCCCTCGTGACCGTCGTCGGGCCGTTCGGTCTTAGCGTGCGGGACCAGGCTCTTGAGGCCGATGTCCAGGCCGGATTGGCGGCTGTGGAGGCGGGTCTCCTCGACGCCACCAAGAGCGAGATCCCGTTCATCACGGAGGCCGCCCAGCATCTCGTCCTGGCGGGCGGGAAGCGTTTCCGGCCGCTCCTGGTGATGCTCGCCGCCCAGTTCGGCGACCCGCACGCGCCGGGTGTCGTGCCCTCGGCCGTCGTGGTCGAGCTCACCCACCTGGCCACGCTCTACCACGACGACGTCATGGACGAGGCCGACGTACGGCGCGGTGTCCCGAGCGCGAACGCCCGCTGGAGCAACTCGATCGCCGTCCTGACGGGTGACTTCCTCTTCGCCCGCGCCTCGCACATCCTGGCGGACCTCGGACCGGAGGCCGTGCGCATCCAGTCGGAGGCGTTCGAGCGTCTGGTCACGGGCCAGATCCTGGAGACCGCGGGGCCGCAGGCCGACCGGGACCCGGTCGACCACTACCTCGACGTCCTCGGCGGCAAGACCGGCTCGCTGGTCGCGGTCTCCTGCCGCTTCGGCGCCATGATGTCCGGCGCGGACGAGAGCGTCGTCGCCATCCTCACCCAGTACGGCGAGCGGCTCGGCGTCGCCTTCCAGCTCGCCGACGACGTCCTGGACATCGCCTCGGACTCCCACGAGTCCGGCAAGACCCCCGGCACCGACCTGCGCGAGGGCATCCCGACCCTGCCCGTGCTGCGTCTGCGGGCCGCCGCGGCGGCGCACGGGCGCCCCGAGGACGTCGAACTGGTCGAGCTCGTGGACAGCGACCTCACCGACGACGCGCGGCACGCGGAGGCCCTGCGCCGGCTGCGTGCCCACCCGGCCCTGGAGCAGGCCCGCCGGGACACCGTCCGCTACGCCGAGGAGGCGCGGGCCATGCTGGCGCCGCTGCCCGCGGGGTACGCGAAGGCGGCTCTGGAGGAGCTGTGCGACGCGGTGGTCCACCGCGCGGGTTAGTACGTCTCAGGGTTCCGTCATCCCGTAGCAGTAGGCGAGGTTGCGCCCGGAGACTGACGATTCCTCACCGCCGTTTTGGTCAGATGGATGCCATCGACCACGGAGGTAGGGCAGACCATGGCACCGAACGACAGCACTGAGACCACCGAGCGCACGAGCGGACGCGCGAGCCGGAAGATGAGCCGTTACGTCGTCCCGGTCGCGGTGGCCGGAGTGGCCGCGGCGACCATCGGACTCGTGCCGGCCCTGGCGGCGTCCGGAGACCCGAAGCTGCCGGAGATCACGGCCCAGGAGCTCGTCGAGAAGATCGCCGCGTCGGACACCCAGACGGTGTCCGGCACGTTCAAGATCAGCACCGACCTGGGGCTGCCGTCGATCGCGGGCCTCGCGGACGGCCTGGCCGGCGGCGGGGCGGGGTCCTCCTCGGCGGACCCGCAGGACAAGCTGGCCGAGCTGGTCTCGGGCACCCACACGCTGCGCGTGGCGGCGGACGGCCCGGACCGCCAGAAGCTGACCGTCCTCGACGGCTCGGACGAGTACAGCCTGATCCACAACGGCGAGGACGTCTGGGCGTACGACAGCAAGTCGAACGAGGTGCTCCACGAGAAGGCGGAGACCGGCGGGGCGAAGGAGAAGGAGCTTCCGAGCACCCCGAAGGAGATGGCGGACGAGATCCTGAAGGCCGCGGACGGTACGACCTCGATCACGGTGGGCGGCACGGCGAAGGTGGCCGGCCGGGACGCGTACCAGCTGGTGATCAAGCCGAAGCAGAGCGGCTCCACGGTGGAGTCGGTGAAGGTGGCGGTGGACGCGGAGAACGGCGTGCCGCTGAAGTTCACGCTCGCCTCGACGGCCGGCGGGAAGCCCGTCGTGGACGCCGGCTTCACCAAGGTCGACTTCGGCAGGCCGGCCGCGTCGACGTTCGACTTCAAGGCGCCGAAGGGCGCCAAGGTGACCGAGGGCGAGGTGTCGCAGGGCGAGGACTCCTCCGCCGAGCACGGCAAGCCCGCCGAGGGGCTGGAGAAGGGCCTCGCGGACTTCAGCGGTATGAACGTCATCGGCGAGGGCTGGACGACGATCGCGACGCTGGACACCGGAGCTCCCGCGCCGAAGACCGACGAGGCCCCGGCGGAGGTCAAGGGCTTCCTGGACGCGCTGGGCGACAAGGTCAGCGGGAAGTTCGGCTCGGGCACCGTCTTCAAGACCAAGCTCGTCAACGCGCTGATGACGGACGACGGCAAGGTCTACGTCGGCGCGGTCACCCAGGACGCGCTCGTGGACGCGGCGAACGCGGCGAAGTGAGTGGGACCCCGGGTGGGTCGGGGGCTGAGGTCACCGACCCACCCGGGAGTTCGTGCGGGGCCTCGGCTCAGGACGTGAGCGCGAAGCCGTGCTCGGAACGCGAGCGCGAAGCCGTTCTCAGAACGTCAGCTTGAAGCCGCTGATGTAGCCGGTGTCCTGGGACGCCTTGTCCTGGACGCGGAGCTTCCAGGCGCCGTTGGCGACCTCGCTGGAGGCGTTGACGGTGTAGGTGGCGATCACGTTGTCGGCCGAGTCGGAGGACGAGAACGGCTTGAGGTTGTAGACCGAGCCGTCCGGGGCGACGAGGTCGACGACCAGGTCACCGCGCCAGGTGTGGACGATGTTCACGTCCACCTTGAGGGTGGAGGGCGCGTTGCCGGTGACGCCGGTGACGTCGACCGAGGAGGTCACCGCGGCGCCGTTGTCCGGGATCGACACGTCGGCGGTGTTCTCGAAGACCGGTCCCGGCGGGGTGGTCGAACCGGCCGACAGCGTCCAGATCGCGTGGGCGACGGCGTCGCTGTTGCGGTCCAGGGCGGTGTCGTTGATGTTCGACGTGGTGTCGCAGGAGGAGTGGTAGCAGCGGTCGAAGGCCGTGGTCGTGCCGCCCCACTTCTGGACCTGCGCACTGGTCTTGACCCGGCTGGCACCGGTGAACAGACCTCCGACGGGGATGCCGACGTTCTTGAACGAGGCGTGGTCGGAGCGGCCGTCGCCCTCGGTCTCGATCTCGGTGGGGACACCGAGGCCGGCGAAGTAGGACTTGAAGGTCTGCTCGATCGTCGGGTCGTCGTCGTAGACGAAGTAGCCGGGGTTCGGCGAGCCGACCATGTCGAAGTTCAGATAGCCGCTGAACTTCGAACGCTCGGTGCTGGGAAGGTTGTTGACGTAGTACTTCGACCCGACGAGCCCGAGCTCCTCGGCGCCCCACCAGCCGAAGCGCAGATGCTTCGTGGGTTTGAGGCCGGCCCGGGAGACGGCGAGCGCGGTCTCCAGGACGGCGGCGGAACCCGAGCCGTTGTCGTTGATCCCGGCGCCGGAGGACACCGAGTCGAGGTGGGCCCCCGCCATGAGGACCTGGCCCGGGTCGCCGCCGGGCCAGTCGGCTATGAGGTTGTAGCCGGTGGTGCCGTTGTAGCTGAACTGCTGGACGGACGTGGTGTACCCGGCCGCGTCCAGCTTGGCCTTCACGAAGTCGACGGACGCCTTGTAGCCGGGACGGCCGTGGGCGCGGTTGCCGCCGTTGGCGTTGGCGATCGACTGGAAGTCGGTCAAGTGCTGCTTGACGTTGGCCAACGGGATGTCGGGCGCGGCGAGCGCGCCGGCGGGTGCGGCGGGGGCCGCGGACGCCGTGGTCCCGGCGAGCCCGCCGAGGGCCATCGCCGCCACGGCGGCGAGTGCGGCGGTACGTCTGGGAACGGAGAGTTTCATGTGGGGGCTCCGGATTCCGAACGGGGATGGGACGGAACGTGCGAGACGCCCCGCGGCGTGGGTGCCACGAGGCGCTGGAGCTGTGCGTGATGCGGCTGCGCGTCTGTGCGTCGTACGGATGTGCGTGCTGAATGTTCAGCGAGACTTTGACTCTCCGTCAAGAGCGGAAACCGGTCAGCCCCGTTCGCTGACCGGACAGATCGCCCGTAACGCGACGTCCGGATTCCGCCGGTGGTGCGGGGCGATCGGGCGCGAGGCTGGGCCCATGACCGCCTACACCGCACGCGCCATCGAACCCGCCGTCCTCGCGGAGCTCCGCGTCGTGGACGACGCGGGGCGGCCCTGTGTCCCGTTCGTCCACGAGGAGGGCGGTGATCCGCTGCGCTGCTGTCTGCGGCCCGCGCGCGCCGGGGAGCGCGTCGCGCTCGTCTCGTACGCGCCGCTGCGCCGCTGGGCGGTGGGGACCGGTGCGGAGCCGGGGGCGTACGACGAGCAGGGCCCCGTCTTCATCCACGCCGAGGAGTGCCGGGGGCCGGGCGACACCGAGGCGTACCCCTTCTCCCGCCCCGGCACCCTGCGCACGCTGCGCCGGTACGGGGCCGACGGCCGCATCGTCGGCGGCCGGTTCCTGCGGATCCCGGATGCCGCGACGGAGGCGTTCGACGCGGCCTTCGCGGAGGCTTTCGCCGATCCGGAGGTGGCGCTCGTCCATGTCCGGGCGGTCGAGTACGGCTGCTTCCACTACGAGGTTCGCCGGGACTTGTAGCGCCTATCGTTTCTCGATAGATTCCCATCGTAAATCGATCGAAGGGGAAGCGATGGGAAAGCTGACAGTGCTCGCGCTGCGCGCCGTGATCGTGGCGTTGCTCGCCGGCTCGGTGTTCGTGCAGGCGGTGATGGTGCCCCTGCTGGCGCGCGACATGGAGGGGCTCGACGCCGACGTCGCCCATCTGCGCACCCCGGTCCTCGTGATCACGGTGCTGGGCATCGTGGCCGCCCAGGTCGTCCTCGTCTCCGTATGGCGCCTGGTGACGATGGTGCGGCGCGGCACCGTCTTCTCCCACGCGGCCTTCCGGTACGTGCACATCGTGATCGGCGCGATCGTGGCGGCCGCGCTGCTGGTCTTCGCCTTCGGCGTCGTCCTTGCCCCGGGCGAGGCGGTCGCCCCGGGCGTCGTCCTCCTGATCGGCGGGGCCGGCGTGGCCGTCCTCGGGGTCGCGCTCATCGTGCTGGTGCTGCGGATGCTGCTCGCCCAGGCCGTCGCCCGCGACGCCGAGGCGGCGAAGATGAAGGCCGAGCTGGACGAGGTGATCTGATGCCGATCGCCGTCGACATCGACGTGATGCTCGCCAGGCGGAAGATGTCCGTGGGCGAACTCGCCGAGCGCGTCGGGATCACCCCCGCCAACCTCGCGGTACTCAAGAACGGCCGCGCCAAGGCGGTGCGCTTCGCGACACTCGCGGCGCTCTGCGAGGTGCTGGAGTGCCAGCCGGGAGACCTCCTCCGCTGGGAGGCGGAGGAGGAGCCGCAGGCCGACTGACGGTGAGTCACCCCAGGCCGCCCCCGGGGCGCGTGGGTCACTGCACGCAGAACTCGTTCCCCTCCGGGTCCGCCATCACCACCCACGTGCCCCCGGGCTCCGATACGCGGCGCAGGATCGACGCCCCCTGTGCCGCCAGGCGGTCGACCTCCGCGTCGCGGGCGTCAGGGCCGGGGTGGAGGTCCATGTGGAGGCGGTTCTTGGCGGTCTTCTTCTCCGGGACGCGCTGGAAGAGCAGACGGCGGCCGAGCCCGGCGCCGGACTGCTCGTCGTACGGGTCGTCCGGATGGCGGACGGCGGCCAGATCTCGCCATGCGAGGCGGCCGGAGACCGAGAGCGTCATCTCGGGCGTCACGACGCCCAGGGTGAGGAGCCGGGTGATCTGGGCGCTGTGGTCCTCGTCCGTGTAGCCGAGAGCGGCCGCCCAGAAGGCGGCCTGGGCGTGCGGATCGGCGGCGTCGATCACGAGCTTCCAGTGGATCGGAGTCATGTAACTACTTATACTGGTTTCGTGACGCGGACCACAACAGCGATGGCACTGCACCACCCGGACGGCCAGACCTTCCCGTTCGACGCGGGCTCCCTCTGCCTGGAACTGCTGGTGACGGGCGGGCCGGGCCCGGTGGCCTCGCGGTTCGAAGTCCTCGACCGGACTGACGGGCTGCTCGACTGGGTTCGCCGGTGCCGGCTCGCGCCCGGACTCGACCTGACGGTCACGGCGGACGAGCTCGCGCGGGTACGGGAGGTGCGGGACGCGCTGTGGCGGCTGGCCGGTGCCCGGGCGCACGGCCGGCCCCTCGCCCCGGACGACGTCGACACCGTCAACGCGGCGGCCGCCCATCCGCCGCTCGTCGCCCGGTTCACCCCGGCCGGCGCGCACGCCTGGGCCCCGGGGGCGACCGGATCCGCTCTGCTCTCGACCGTCGCCCGCGACGCGATCGAGCTGTTCACCGGCCCCCACGCCGACCGGATCCGCGTCTGCGGCTCCGACGACTGCGCCCTGCTGTTCGTGGACACCTCGCGCCCCGGCCGCCGCCGCTGGTGCGCGATGGAGCGGTGCGGCAACCGGCACAAGGTGCGGGCGCACCGGGCCCGTACCGCCGACGACGGCGAGGGGGAGACCTGAGGGCGACGGCCCCGAAGGCTGTGCCTCCGCTCAGGCCGTGACCGCTTGCCGCTCCGCCGCCTCCCGCGCGTCGTACGCCTGGCGCGCCGCCGCGATCTCGTTCTGGTGCCGCTCCGTCCACGTCACCAGCGAGCGGATCGTCGTGTGCAACGTCCCGCCCAGCGGCGTCAGTTCGTACTCCACGCGCGGGGGCACCACCGGATGGACCGTCCGCTTCACCAGGCCGTCCCGCTCCAGCTGCCGCAGCGTGACCGTCAGCATCCGCTGGCTGATCCCGTCGATCTCCCGCCGCAGCTCCGTGAAGCGCAGCTTGCGCCGGTCCAGCAGGGCGATGACCAGCAGCGACCACTTGTCGGCAACCCGGTCGAGGATCTGCCGTACCTCGCAGTCCTCCCGGGTGTCCCACTGAAAGGGATCGGTGTCTCCGCCGTCCCCGGCGCCGTAGGTCACTCCGCAGTGACTCGGTGACTTCGAAGTGCCTTCTTCCATGGCACCTGATGCTGCACCAGGATGCAGGTGGTTACAAGAGGGAACCGACCCTCTGGCCGGTAACCGCCCCTGCCCCCTCCCGCCCTGGAGACAGCTGTGTCCGTACGCGCCTGGAGCCTTCTTCTCGTCCTCTGCGGCACGATCTTCCTCGAAGGCATCGACGTCGCCATGCTCGCCGTCGCGGTTCCCTCGATCAGATCCGACCTGGAGCTGTCCACCTCCACCGCGGCCTGGGTGATGTCCGCCTACGTCCTCGGCTACGCCGGCTTCACCCTCCTCGGCGGCCGCGCCGCCGACCTCCTCGGCCGCCGCCGGATGTTCCTCGGCTGGCTCACCGTCTTCCTGCTCTTCTCCGGCCTCGGCGGCTTCGCGACCGAGGGCTGGATGCTGATCGTCGCCCGCTTCGTGACCGGTGTCGCCGCCGCCTTCATGACCCCCGCCGCGATGTCGATCATCACCACCTCCTACGACGAGGGTCCGCAGCGCAACCAGGCCCTGCTGGTCTTCGCCGGCACCGCCGCCGGCGGCTTCTCGCTCGGCCTCGTCATCGGCGGACTGCTCACCCAGCTCGGCTGGCGCTGGGTCTTCTTCGCGCCCGTGCTCCTCGCCGGGGCGGTGCTGCTGGCCGCGCTGCGTCTGATCCCGAAGGAGCCGCGGCCCGAGAAGGCGGCGGGCGGCTTCGACCTGCGCGGCGCGCTCACGGCGGCCGGGGCGATGCTGCTGCTGGCGTTCGCGATCGTACGGCTGGAGCACGGGCTCGACGGCTGGGCGCCGACGACGCTCGTCCTCGCCGCCGGACTCGCCCTCACCGGGGTGTTCGTCGCCGTGGAGCGGCGCGCCGCGGCCCCGCTCGTACGGCTCGGTCTGCTCCGCAAGGCCTCCATGGTCCGCGCCGACCTCGGAGCGCTCCTCTTCGTCGGCTCGTTCTTCGGCTTCCAGTTCGTGGCCACGCTCTACCTCCAGGAGCTGCGCGGCTGGTCCTCCCTGGAGACCGCGCTCGCCCTGGTCGTGATGGGCATCGACGCCGTCCTCGCGCCGACGCTGACGCCGAGGCTGGTCGCGCGGTTCGGCAACGGCAAGGTGATCCTCGGCGGCTTCGTCCTCGCGGTCGTCTCGTACGCGCTGTTCCTGCCGGTGGGCCCCGACTGGTCGTACGCGGCGATGTTCCCGACCCTGCTCCTGACCGGCCTGGCCTTCGCCCTCGCCTACGGACCGCTGACGATCGCCGCGACCGACGGCGTCGCCGAGGAGGAGCAGGGGCTCGCGAGCGGACTGCTCACCACGGCGACGCAGTTCGGCTCCGCGGTCGGCATCTCGGCGGTGACGGCGGTGTACGGGATCGTCGGCGGCGGACTCGGCGGCTTCCGGGCGGCGTTGGCGGTGCCGGTGGCGATGGTGGCGCTCGGCGCGGTGGTCACCGCGACCGGACTGCGGCCGGACAGGTCCGTGTCCGAGGCCTCGGCGGCTGCGACCAAGGTCACGGTCCCGTAGCCGGGACGCGCTCTCAGTGTGGGGGAATGAACGATTCGCCCAGCTGTCCGCTGGTGGGCGTCGCCGCCACGTACATGCCCCGGCTCGCGGAGTTCTCCTTCGAGCCGGGGCTTGTGGCCGCCGTGGACCAGCACGCCGCGGCGGTCCGGGACGCCCTGGCCCGGCCGTCCCGGCTCAGCGGAGCCCGGAGGGCGGGACCGTCCGCCGGGAGGACCTGTCGGACTACGTCCTCGGCTTCACCAACTGGCTGTCGGAGGCGGACTGGGTGGAGCCGGTGGGTACGACTTCGCGACGCTGCGGCTGACGGCCGTCTGCTGGCTGATCCGCGAGCACGACCTGCTGGGCTCGTAGCACCGGCGGCCACCAGCGGCAGTACGGGGCCCATCGGCTACATCGGGTCCACCGGCTCCGGGCCCTGCCCCATGTCGCGGCCGCCCCGGCCCGTCTCCCGGCCGCCCATGTCGCGTCCCTGGTCCGGCCTTGGACTCCCGACGTAACACCGCCCCCCTCGGCCGTGCCTCCGGTCAGCGTCCCGGCTGGGCCGATGGAGTGGAAACCGGCGTACCGTCCGGGTCGTCGGCCTTACCGCCCGGGTCTTCGGCGGGGCCCGTGGCCGCCGAGACTCCGGTCACCTGGAGCGCGGCCCGCGCCGCCGCCTCGACGGCCGCCCGGTTCCGGTGGGCCGTCCGCAGGGCGTCCCAGGTCAGCAGCGTCAGGGCCAGCCACACCAGCGAGAAGCCCGCCCAGCGCTCCGGCGGCATCGCCTCGTGGAAGTAGACGACCCCCAGCAGGAACTGGAAGACCGGCGCCAGGTACTGGAGCAGTCCCAGCGTCGACAGCGGCACCCGGATCGCCGCGGCGCCGAAGCAGACCAGCGGTGCCGCCGTCACGACGCCGGTCGCCGCGAGCAGGGCTGCGTGGCCCGCCCCCTCCGCGCCGAAGGCGGCCTCGCCGGTCGAGCCGAGCCAGAGCAGATAGCCCAGGGCCGGCAGGAACTGGATCGCCGTCTCGGCCGCCAGCGACTCCAGGCCGCCGATGTTGACCTTCTTCTTCACCAGGCCGTAGACGGCGAAGGAGAACGCCAGCATCAACGAGAGCCACGGCGGCCGCCCGTAACCGACCGCGAGGACGAGCACGGCCGCGAAGCCGATGCCGACCGCCGCCCACTGCACGGGCCGCAGCCGTTCCTTGAGGAGCAGGACGCCCATGGCGATGGTGACGAGCGGGTTGATGAAGTACCCGAGGGAGGCCTCGACGACCTGGCCGGAGTTCACGGCCCAGATGTAGCCGCCCCAGTTGACGCTGATCACGGCCGCGGCCAGGGCGATCAGGCCCAGCTTGCGCGGGCTGCGGAGCAGCTCGCGGATCCAGCCCCAGCGGCGCAGCACCGCCAGCGCGACGCTGACGACGACCAGCGACCAGACCATCCGGTGGGCGAGGATCTCGACCGCTCCGGCCGGCTCAAGGAGCGGCCAGAAGAGCGGGAACAGCCCCCAGATTCCGTAGGCGCCGATCCCGTACAGGAGTCCCGCTCGCCCCTCGTCGTCCGTCTTCACCGAACCTCCTGCCCTGTGCCGCGCCGTTCCGAAGACGGTAACGCCGCACAGGGGGCGATGTCATGTCCGTACCGCGATACGGTCATGACCTTTCGGTGACGGTTCAACAGGAGGTTCAAGGCGAGGGCTCAGGCGGCCGCGGCGAGCGCCTCGGTGATCGTCTCGGCGATCGGTGTGGTCGGGCGCCCGATCAGCCGCGCGAGGTCGCCGTCGCCGCGCGCGAGGGCGCCGCGCTCGATGGCCCTGTCGACGTCGACCAGGATCTCCGCGAAGGGCCGCGGGACCCCCGCGCCGGTGAGGATCGTCAGGTGCGTCTCGGCGGGGACGGCGTTGTAGACGATCTCCTTGCCGCTCAGGCGGGCGACCTCGGCCGCGTACTCGGCGAAGGACCAGGCGACGTCGCCGCTCAGCTCGTACGCCTGCCCGAGGTGCCCCTCACCGGTCAGGGCGGCGGCGGCCGCGGCCGCGTAGTCGGCGCGGGAGGCCGAGGCGACGCGGCCCTCGCCCGCGTTGGCCACGACGGCGCCGTGCGCCAGGACCGGGGCGAGGTTGGCGGTGTAGTTCTCGCTGTACCAGCCGTTGCGGAGGAAGGTGTACGGCAGACCGGAGGCGAGGATCAGCCGCTCCGTCTCCCTGTGCTCGGCGGCCAGGTCGAAGTCGGCCTCCGGGCCCCCGAGAACACTCGTGTACGCGAGCTGCGTCACGCCCGCGGCCTTGGCCGCGTCGATCACCGCGGAGTGCTGCTGTACGCGCTGCCCGACCTCGCTGCCGGAGATCAGCAGCACCCGGTCGCCGGCCTCGAAGGCGTCCGCCAGCGTCTCCGGCCGGCTGTAGTCGGCGATCCGCAGCTCGACGCCGCGCTCGGCGAGGTCGGCCGCCTTCGCCTTGTCGCGCACGACGGCGACGACGGACTCGGCGGGGACGCGGGTCAGCAGCTCGTCGATGACGAGACGGCCGAGCTGTCCGGTGGCTCCGGTGACGACGATGCTCATGGCGTTCTCACTCCTGGAGAGGGGGTTCGTTCTTGTCCCACTCACCGTATGGGGGGCGCCAACTATTCGAAAGTACCCACTTTGAAGTAAGGTACCGGCATGGGAGTAAGTGTGGAGGGAGTCGACGGAAGCGGGCAGGGCGGCGCGTGGCGGCCCGACGTCAGGGACCCGTCCTGCCCGTCGCGGCTCGTTCTGGAGCACGTCACCAGCCGCTGGGGCGTCCTGATCCTGATCGTCCTCCTGGAGCGTTCGTACCGCTTCGGCGAGCTGCGCCGCGAGATCGGCGGCGTCAGCGAGAAGATGCTGACCCAGACCCTCCAGACCCTGGAGCGCGACGGCTTCGTCCACCGCGACGCCAAGCCGGTGATCCCGCCCCGGGTCGACTACAGCCTCACCGAGCTGGGCGCGGAGGCCGCCCGGCAGGTCGCGGAGCTGGGTCGCTGGACGGAGCGCCGGGTCCCGGCGGTGCAGGAGGCCCGCGCGCGGTACGACGAAGCCCGGCGCGAGAGCGCCGGCTGATCCCGCCGCCGACTGATCCCGCCGCCGACGGGACACACGTGAGGGGCGCGGCAGCCCGGCTGCCGCGCCCCTCACGCCGTACGGCGCCTGTCCTAGCCGACCACGGTCCAGGTGTCCTTGCCCGTCAGGAGCTGGCCCAGGTCTCCCTTGCCGTGCTGCTCGATCGCCGTGTCCAGCTGGTCGGCCATCAGCGTGTCGTAGACCGGCCGGCGCACCGACCGGAACACCCCGATCGGTGTCTGGTGCAGGGTGTCCGGGTCCGCGAGGCGGGACAGCGCGAACGCGGTGGTCGGGGAGGCGGCGTGCGCGTCGTGCACCAGGACGGCGCTCTCGTTCTCGGGGGTGACCGTGACGACCCTCAGATCGCCGGTCGCCGGGTCCCGGACGACGCCCTTGGCCAGGTCGGTGCCGAAGCGGATCGGCTGCCCGTGCTCCAGCCGGATCACGGCCTCCTGCGCCTGCTCCTTGTCCTTCAGGGCATCGAAGGCGCCGTCGTTGAAGATGTTGCAGTTCTGGTAGATCTCCACCAGCGCCGTGCCCGGGTGGTCGGCGGCCTGCCGCAGCACCTCGGTGAGGTGCTTGCGGTCGGAGTCGACGGTCCGCGCCACGAACGACGCCTCCGCGCCGATCGCCAGCGACACCGGGTTGAAGGGCGCGTCGAGCGAGCCCATCGGGGTCGACTTGGTGATCTTGCCGACCTCGCTGGTCGGGGAGTACTGCCCCTTGGTCAGGCCGTAGATCCGGTTGTTGAACAGCAGGATCTTGAGGTTGACGTTGCGGCGCAGGGCGTGGATGAGGTGGTTGCCGCCGATGGAGAGCGCGTCGCCGTCGCCCGTGACGACCCAGACCGACAGGTCGCGGCGCGAGGTGGCCAGGCCGGTGGCGATGGCGG
This sequence comes from Streptomyces sp. NPDC003027, assembly GCF_053591435.1. Taxonomy (NCBI): domain Bacteria; kingdom Bacillati; phylum Actinomycetota; class Actinomycetes; order Kitasatosporales; family Streptomycetaceae; genus Streptomyces; species Streptomyces sp. NPDC003027. The sequence continues at coordinate 144,799 of NZ_JBSFTU010000003.1, read as the reverse complement.
GGGCGCGGCCGTGGATGGAGTGCATCCCGTACGTGTTCATGTAGTACGGGAATCTGGAGGAGCAGCCGATGCCGGAGACGAAGACGATGTTCTCCTTCGCCAGACCCAGCTCCGGCATGAAGCCCTGCACGGCGGCGAGGACGGCGTAGTCGCCGCACCCCGGGCACCAGCGCACCTCCTGGTCGGACTTGAAGTCCTTCATCGACTGGGCGGCTTCGGCCTTGGGCACGAGGTTCAGGAGTGACTCAGGCATCGATGGCCTCCTTGAGTGCCGTGGCGAGCTGCTCCGCCTTGAACGGCATGCCGTTGACCTGGGTGTACGACTGGGCGTCGACGAGGTACTTCGCCCGGACGAGGGTGGCGAGCTGGCCCAGGTTCATCTCGGGGACGACCACCTTCTCGTACCGCCCCAGCACCTCCCCGAGGTTCTTCGGGAAGGGGTTCAGATGGCGCAGGTGCGCCTGGGCGATGTGCGCCTTCTCCCGGCGTAGCCGGCGGACGGCCGCCGTGATCGGGCCGTAGGTGGAGCCCCAGCCGAGGACCAGCGTCGTCGCGCCGTCCGGGTCGTCGACGTCGAGGTCCGGGACCTCGATGCCGTCGATCTTGGCCTGGCGGGTGCGGACCATGAAGTCGTGGTTGGCGGGGTCGTAACTGATGTTGCCGGTGCCGTCCTGCTTCTCGATACCGCCGATGCGGTGTTCCAGACCGGGGGTGCCCGGGACGGCCCACGGCCGGGCGAGGGTCCGCGGATCGCGCTTGTACGGCCAGAAGACCTCGGTGCCGTCCGCCAGCTCGTGGTTGGGGCCGGAGGCGAACTGCACGCGCAGATCCGGCAGCTCGTCGAGGTCCGGGATACGCCAGGGCTCGGAGCCGTTGGCGAGGTAGCCGTCGGAGAGCAGGAAGACCGGAGTGCGGTACGCGAGCGCGATCCGGGCCGCGTCGAGAGCCGCGTCGAAGCAGTCGGCGGGCGTCCTCGGCGCCACGACCGGCACCGGCGCCTCGCCGTTGCGGCCGTACATGGCCTGGAGGAGGTCGGCCTGCTCGGTCTTGGTCGGCAGACCGGTCGACGGGCCGCCGCGCTGGATGTCGACGATCAGCAGCGGCAGCTCCAGGGAGACCGCGAGGCCGATCGTCTCCGACTTCAGCGCCACCCCGGGACCGGAGGTGGTGGTGACGGCCAGCGAGCCGCCGAACGCCGCACCGAGCGCGGCGCCGATGCCGGCGATCTCGTCCTCGGCCTGGAAGGTGCGGACACCGAAGTTCTTGTGCCGGCTCAGCTCGTGCAGGATGTCCGACGCCGGGGTGATCGGGTACGAGCCCAGGTAGAGCGGGAGATCCGCCTGCCGGGACGCGGCGATCAGACCGTAGGAGAGGGCCAGGTTCCCGGAGATGTTCCGGTACGTGCCGGCGGGGAAGGCCGCGGTGGCGGGGGCGACCTCGTAGGAGACGGCGAAGTCCTCGGTCGTCTCGCCGAAGTTCCACCCGGCCCGGAACGCGGCCACGTTCGCCTCGGCGATCTGCGGCTTCTTCGCGAACTTCTGCCGCAGGAAGGTCTCCGTGGCCTCGGTCGGCCGGTGGTACATCCAGGAGAGCAGCCCGAGCGCGAACATGTTCTTGGAGCGCTCGGCCTCCTTCCGGGACAGGCCGAACTCCTTGAGCGCCTCGATCGTGAGCGTGGTCAGCGGCACCGGGTGGACCCGGTACCCGGCCAGCGAGCCGTCCTCCAGCGGGGAGGTCTCGTAGCCGACCTTGGCCATGGCGCGCTTGGCGAACTCGTCCGTGTTGACGATGATCTCGCCGCCGCGGGGCACGTCCCCGATGTTGGCCTTCAGCGCGGCCGGGTTCATCGCGACCAGCACGTTCGGGGCGTCGCCCGGGGTCAGGATGTCGTGGTCGGCGAAGTGCAGCTGGAACGAGGAGACACCCGGCAGGGTGCCGGCGGGCGCCCGGATCTCGGCGGGGAAGTTCGGCAGCGTCGAGAGGTCGTTCCCGAAGGACGCCGTCTCGGAGGTGAACCGGTCACCCGTGAGCTGCATACCGTCGCCGGAGTCCCCCGCGAAGCGGATGACCACCCGGTCGAGACGCCGGACTTCCTTCTCTGCGCCGTGGTGGGGCGCCGCCGGAGCGCTGCGCTGCTCCCCGAGCAGGGCCTCACCGGCCTCGTTGCTGACCTGGCTGGTCACTGAACTGGACCTCCCTCGCGGCAAGGGTCTCCTCCGCCCGTGGCGGGAGAAGGCTCGGGCGACGGCCGGCGGACCGGTCGTCCCGTGGCCCACCCTACGACGGTAAGGGCGGCCTTCCCGGGACTTCTCGCAGAGCGGACCTCTTTTTGAGACGCCCTCTTGCCCTGGATTATTACGTTATGTCGTGCCCTTACCGTGAACGGAGCGTGACGCTCCGCTCGTACTTCGGTCCTACGACCGTTCCGGTCGCTTCCTCGTCCGGCAGGGTGTCAGGTCGTCACGAGTTCAGGTAGGTCAACACCGCGAGTACCCGACGGTGATCCCCGTCACTCGGCGCCAGTCCCAGCTTCAGGAAGATGTTGCTGACGTGCTTCTCCACGGCGCCGTCGCTCACCACGAGCTGCCTCGCGACCGCCGAGTTGGTCCGGCCCTCCGCCATCAGGCCGAGAACCTCCCGCTCACGGGGGGTGAGGTTGGCCAGCACGTCCTGCTTGCGGCTGCGGCCGAGGAGCTGCTGCACGACCTCAGGGTCCAGCGCCGTACCGCCCCTGGCCACCCGGACCACCGCGTCCACGAACTCCCGGACCTCCGCCACCCGGTCCTTCAGCAGATAGCCCACGCCCCGGCTGGAGCCGGCGAGGAGCTCGGTGGCGTACCGCTCCTCCACGTACTGCGAAAGGACCAGGACCCCGACGCCGGGGTACTCCTTGCGCAGCCGTACCGCCGCTCGCACGCCCTCGTCCGTATGGGTGGGCGGCATCCGCACGTCGGCCACCACCACGTCCGGCAGCGCGTCCTCCCCGGCCAGCTCGGCCACGGTCTTCACCAGCGCCTCGCCGTCACCGACACCGGCGACGACCTCGTGCCCCCGGTCGGTCAGCAGCCGGGTCAGCCCCTCCCGGAGCAGCACCGAATCCTCGGCGATGACCACCCGCACCCTGTCCGCCACGTCTTCCACGCCCACGATCCCGCAGCCCCCATGTCGATGTTCCGATGAGCCCCCAGCATCGCAGCAACGCCGTTCCCCCGGACGGGTGCAGGGGGAGGGAGCGGCCGGTCACGCGCGCCAGGGCAGCTCCGCCGTGACCGTCGTCGGGCCGCCGGCCGGCGAGTCGACCGCAAGGATGCCGTCGACCGCGTCGAGCCGCTCCGTGAGACCGGCCAGACCGCTGCCGCCGGCGATGTCCGCGCCGCCCCGGCCGTCGTCCCTGACCTGGAGCATCAGCCGGTCGCCCGTGCGCCACACCTCCACCGACGCGCGCCGTGCCCGCGCGTGCTTGGAGACGTTCTGCAGCAGCTCCGACACGGTGAAGTAGGCGATGCCCTCGATCGCCGGGGCCGGCCGGGTCGCCAGATCCACCTGCACCGACACCGGGACCGTGCACCGGGAGGCCACCGCCGACAGCGCCGCGTCCAGACCGCGGTCGGTGAGGACCGCCGGATGGATGCCCCGGGCCAGATCGCGCAGCTCCCGCAGCGCGATCTTGACCTCGCCGTGCGCCTCCTCCACCATCCGCGCCGCCGCCTCCGGGTCCTCCAGGAGCTTCTCCTTCGCCAGACCCAGATCCATGGCCAGCGCCACGAGCCGGGCCTGCGCGCCGTCGTGGAGATCGCGTTCGATACGGCGCAGGTCGGCGGCGGCCGTGTCCACGACCACGCCCCGGTCCGACTCCAGCTCCGTCACCCGCGTCGCCAGCCGCGACGGACCGAGCAGCCCCGACAGCATCAGCCGGTCCACGGCGGCCAGCCCGCGGATCAGCCACGGCCCCACCAGCACGAAGAGCAGCCCCACGGCGCTGGTGACCGCGATCTCGAAGGGCGAGTCGAGATAGAAGGCGTGCGTCCTGTCGCCGTACAGCTGAAGGCCGTCCTGTCCCCCGTACAGCGGGAACACCCACTGCCACAGCGGATACGTGAAGAGGGACCAGCCCCAGCCCATGAAGGCCACCGAGACCGAGAAGGCGAACACCGCCCACGGGAAGTGGAGGACCGCGTACAGCAGATGGCGCCAGGACGCCCCGCTCTTCAGCATCGCGCCCATCCACGCCATCGGCCCGCCGCCGGGACGGCCCCGCGCCGGCTCGGGCGCCCCCACGTCCAGCCGCAGCAGAACGCGCGCCCGGGCCCGCTCCACCGCGCCGAAGCCGCGGCACATCGCCAGCCCCGCGGCCAGGACCGGAATCCCCAGGAAGGTGATCAGCAGACCCGCGCCCGCCGACACCATGGCGACGGAGAGACCGAAGTACAGGCAGGCGAGCGGCAGCCCGAGCAACAGGTGGCCGAACTCCCGCCAGGTGCGGGCCTCGAACGGCGCGCGGATCGCTGCGGGAAGGCGGTGGAGGGCCATCGCTGGTGTCCGTTTCTGCTCGAAGAGGTCCATGCGGTGCATGCCTCAAGACTTCCGGTCCGGCGCCCGCCGGACCATGAGGAGGGTCGGCGTCCTGGGCGGGGGATTTCCCTACCACCCGGGACGGTTACGGGGACGGGGGCGGGGCGGCGCCATCGGTGCGCAGCCCACGCGCCCGGGCTCACGCGCTCGGCCTCACGCCGCCGGGCTCACGCGCCCCCAGCTGGCGCGCCCGGCTCACACGCCGGGGCTCACGCGCCCGCCCGCTCCCGCCACGGCAGCTCGGCCGTGACCGTCGTCGGACCGCCCTGCGGCGAGTCGAGGACGAAGACCCCGTCCACCGCCCCCAGCCGGTCCGCGAGCCCCGCCATCCCCGTGCCGCCGTCCAGCCGCGCCCCGCCGCGGCCGTCGTCCCGTACCTGGAGCAGCAGCCGGTCGTCCCGGCGCCACACCTGCACCGAGGCGGAGCGCGCCCGCGCGTGCTTGGAGACGTTCTGGAGCAGCTCGGAGACGGTGAAGTACGCGATGCCCTCGATGGCCTCGGCCGGACGCCGGTCCAGATCGACGCTCACCCGCACCGGCACCGTGCACCGGGCGGCGACGGCGGACAGGGCCGCGTCCAGACCGCGGTCGGTGAGGACCGCCGGATGGATGCCGCGGGCCAGATCGCGCAGCTCCCGCAGTGCCAGCTTCACCTCGCCGTGCGCCTCGTCGACCATCGCGGCCGCCGCCTCCGGGTCCTCCAGGAGCTTCTCCTTCGCCAGACCGAGCCCCATCGCCAGCGCCACGAGCCGGGCCTGCGCGCCGTCGTGGAGATCGCGCTCGATACGGCGGAGGTCGGCGGCGGCCGTGTCCACGACCACGCCCCGGTCCGACTCCAGTTCGGCGACCCGCCGCTCCAGCTCGTCGGAGGGCGACAGCAGACCGCGGACCATCGCCCGGTCGGCGTTGGCCAGACCGCGTGCGATGAACGGCAGTACGGGCCAGAGCACGATCAGCCCGACGAGGGCCACCGTGAACGTCACGACCCCCCAGGGCAGCCGGATGAACCCGTACAGCATCGCCCGCCACGCGACCGGATCCTTCAACGCCGTCCACAGCCAGGGCAGCAAGCCGTGCCGGCGGGGGAGCGGACTGGGTTCCTCCACCCGTACCCCGAGGAGCGCCCGGGCCCTCGCCCGCTCGGCCCGGCCCATCCCGCGCGCCCCGGCCAGACCGAGCGCGAGGAGCGGCAGACCGATCACGGTGACGGACAGGCCCACCCCGACGAGGACCGAGACCACCGCGTACACGAAACCGACCAGCGCGAACGGCAGATTGGCGAGGAGGAAGGAGACCTCCTGCCAGGTGTGCCGGCCGTAGGCGAGGCGCGCGGGCGGCAGTCTGTCGCTGTCAGGGCTTTCGGAGTCGACGCTCATGGGCCCAAGCCTGCCGGTCGGGAGTCCGGCGACGCCATGGGGTCCGTGGGTGGGCCGGAGTAGGGATATCCCCACCGTGCCGCCGGCTGTGACCCCGCCGGTGCCTCCCTCCGCGTCCGCGGCGGCCCTCCTCGCGCGCCGCGCCGCCCACTCCTCGACACGACCGCTTACCGGCTCTTTACGAGGGCCTAGACTCCCGTGCGTACAGATCGTCGATACGGGCAGGGAGCGAGGGGTGGACGTGCCGGATCCGACCGTACGGGCGGGACTCGCGGCGGACTACTTCCAGACGTACTCCGTCGTCGGGCTGCTCGCCGCCCTCGGCGTGCTCTTCGTCGCCATCGCCTTCGGAGCGGGCCGGCTGCTGCGGCCCGTCGCGCCGACGCCGGAGAAGCTGCTGACGTACGAGTGCGGCGTCGACCCGGTCGGCGAGGGCTGGGCCCACACGCAGGTCCGCTACTACGTCTACGCTTTTCTGTACGTCATCTTCGCCGTGGACTCGATTTTCCTCTTCCCCTGGGCGACGGTCTTCGCGGCGCCTGGCTACGGCGCGACGACGCTGGTCGAGATGTTCATCTTCCTCGGCTTCCTGGCCGTGGGACTGCTCTACGCGTACAAGAAGGGCGTCCTGACATGGACGTGACCCCGCAGACCCCGCAGATGTCCCGGACCGGGCAGGTCCCGGCGGCCGGGCGGTCGTCGCAGCCGACGCCGCTGCCGGCCCCCACGCTCGGTCCCCTCGCCCGACTCGCTCCCGAGCCGATGAAGGTGGTCCTGAACTGGGGCCGCCGCTACAGCCTCTGGGTCTTCAACTTCGGCCTCGCCTGCTGCGCGATCGAGTTCATCGCCGCGTCGATGGCCCGGCACGACTTCATCCGGCTCGGTGTCATCCCCTTCGCGCCCGGACCGCGCCAGGCCGACCTGATGATCGTCTCCGGCACGGTGACGGACAAGATGGCACCGGCGGTGAAGCGTCTCTACGAACAGATGCCGGAGCCGAAGTACGTCATCTCCTTCGGCGCCTGCTCGAACTGCGGCGGCCCCTACTGGGACTCGTATGCGGTGACGAAGGGCGTCGACCAGATCATCCCCGTCGACGTCTACGTCCCCGGCTGCCCGCCGCGCCCGGAGGCGCTGCTCCAGGGAATCCTGAAGCTCCAGGAGAAGATCGCCCGGGAGTCCCTGGGCGAGCGGTACTCGGCCCCCTCCGTGGGCCAGCTGACCAGCGGCCTTGTCTCCCCGCCGGGCGGTGAGAAGTGAACGCGTACGACACCCTGCCGGACGCCGTGACCCAGGTCTTCGGCGAGGAGGCGACGGCGGAGCGGGCGTACGACCTGCTCACGGTCGACGTGCCGGCGGACTCGTGGATCGCGGCACTGGAGACCGCCCGGTCCACGCTGGGCTGCACGTACTTCGACTGGCTGAGCGCCGTCGACGAGCCGGGCACGGGCTTCCGCGTCTGCGCGCACGTGGTCGCGCTGGAGGGCGGCACGGTCCGCCGCCTCCTGGTGCGCACGACCGTCCCGCACGAGGCGGCGACCCTGCCGACGGCGGTGGGGGTCTACGCGGGTGCGGCCTGGCACGAGCGCGAGACGCACGAGATGTTCGGCGTCACCTTCACCGACCACCCGAACCTGGCCCCGCTCCTCCTCCCGGAGAACTTCGAGGGCCACCCGCTCCGCAAGGACTTCGTCCTGGCGGCACGGGTCGCCAAGGCCTGGCCGGGCGCGAAGGAGCCGGGGGAATCCGAGCACGGCGGACCCAAGCGCCGCCAGATGCTCCCGCCGGGCGTCCCCGACCCCAACGACTGGGGCCCCCTCAAGGGCCAGCTCCCCCCTGCCCCGGCCCGCCCCGCCCGCACGGCGCGCACCCGCACGACGACGGAGGGCGCGGCACCGGCCGCGGCCACCCCGCGCCGCGCGCGTACGACGGCGGAGGGCTCGGCGAGCCAGGCGGCCGAGACCCCGGCGGCAGCCCCCGAAGCAGCTACGGAAGCACGCCCTGAAGCGGGCCCCGCGCGCCCGGCGCGCCGGGCGCGCTCCGTGAGCGAGGGCTCGGCGACGCAGCGCGCCGAGACACCGGCCGTCAGCGGTACGGACGGCGGTACGGACGGCGGTACGGACGGCGGTACGGAGGCGACTCCCCAGGCCCGCCCGCCGCGCCGCACCCGCAGCGCGGACGCCCCCTGGCACCACGCCCGCCCGGCCTTCGAGGACGAGCCCCCGGCTGCCGGAGAACCGGCACAGGCGCCCAAGCCGTCGGCCGAACCGGCCCCCGGGAGCCCGGCCCCGAAGAGCCCGGCCGCCGAGAACCCGGCCTCCGCTACGGAACCGGCCCCCGCTACGGAACCGGCCCCCGAGAGCCCGGCCCCTAAGAGCCCGGCCGCCGAGAACCCGGCCCCCGAGAGCCCGGCCGCCGAGCCGAACCCCGGCCCCCAGCCCGACCCCGCTCCCGACCCCGAGGGCGGTTCGCCGGAGGACCCGTCCACCCACCACCCCGCCGGAGGCGATCCCGCGTGAACGACGCACTCGACGTCGCCCTCCGGCTGCTCGTCGTCTTCGGCGTGTTCCTGGTGCTGCCCCTCGTCATCGGGCAGACCGAGCACAAGGTCATGGCCCACATGCAGGGCCGCCTCGGCCCCATGTACGCCGGCGGCTTCCACGGCTGGGCCCAGCTCGTCGCCGACGGGGTGAAGTTCGCGCAGAAGGAGGACGTGGTCCCGGCCAACGCCGACCGCCGCGTCTTCCAGCTCGCCCCCGCCGTCGCCCTCCTCCCGTACCTCCTCGTCCTCGTCGCCATCCCCATCGGCCCGAGCGAAGGAGCCGTCGGCGTACTCGTCGACGCGGGCATCTTCTTCGTGCTCGCCGTGATGGGCGTCGGCGTCCTCGGCAGTCTCATGGCCGGCTGGGCCTCCGCCAACAAGTTCTCCCTCCTGGGAGGACTCCGCACCGCCGCCCAGCTCCTCTCCTACGAGCTGCCGATGCTCCTCGCCGCCGCCTCCGTCGCGATGGCCGCCGGCACCGTCTCCCTCCCCGGCATCCTGAACGCCTTCGAGTGGTGGTGGCTGCCCTGGCAGATCGTCGGCGCGCTCGTCTTCTTCGTCGCCGGCCTCGCCGAGCTCCAGCGCCCGCCGTTCGACATGCCCGTCGCCGACTCGGAGATCATCTTCGGCGCGTACACCGAGTACACCGGCCTCCGCTTCGCGCTGTTCCTCCTCGCCGAGTACGCCGGCATCGTCGTCCTCTGCGGTCTGACCACCGTCCTCTTCCTCGGCGGCTGGCACGGCCCCTTCGGCGCCGACGGCCTCGGCTGGGTGTGGACCCTGCTCAAGACCGCGGTCCTCGCCTTCGTCGTCATCTGGCTGCGCGTGAGCTACCCCCGCCTGCGCGAGGACCAGCTCCAGAAGCTCGCCTGGACGACGCTCGTCCCCCTCGCCCTCGCGCAGATCGCGCTCACCGGCATCGTGAAGGTGGCGATCGACTAATGGCCCCCATCCCCGGCAGCGGCCTGGCGAAAGGCCTCGCCGTCACCCTGCGCACGATGACCAAGCGCGCGCACACCGCCCAGTACCCCGACGTCCAGCCCGAGCTCCCGCCGCGCAGCCGCGGGGTCATCGGACTGTTCGAGGAGAACTGCACGGTCTGCATGCTCTGCGCCCGCGAGTGCCCCGACTGGTGCATCTACATCGACTCCCACAAGGAGACGGTCCCGGCCGCCGCCCCCGGCGGCCGCGAGCGCAGCCGCAACGTCCTCGACCGCTTCGCCATCGACTTCTCCCTCTGCATGTACTGCGGTATCTGCATCGAGGTGTGCCCCTTCGACGCGCTCTTCTGGTCGCCCGAGTTCGAGTACGCCGAGACGGACATCCACGACCTCACGCACGAGCGCGACAAGCTCCGTGAGTGGATGTGGACGGTCCCCGAGCCGCCCGCGCTCGACCCGGCGGCGGAGGAGCCGAAGGAGATGGCCGCGGCCCGCAAGGCGGTCGAGAAGCAGGCCGCCGCCGAAGCCGCCGCCCGGGCCCAGGCCCAGGCGGAGGCGCAGCCCCAGCCCGGGTCCGCACCGGGAACCCCCGGCGGTCCCGGCACCCCCGGCGGTCCCGCCACCCCCGAGCCCCAGACGCCCGGCGCCTCGGACACGCCCGGAGGCCCCGAGTCCCCCCGCGCCCCCCGTTCTTCCGAGGGAGGTCCCGCGTGAGCCTCGCCGCCGCCCATCCCGGCTTCCTCTCGCCCTCCGGCGTCGAGATCGCCTTCCTCCTCGTCGGCCTCGTCACCCTCGGCGCGGCCCTCGTCACCGTCACCACCCGGCAGCTCGTCCACGCCGCCCTCTGGCTGGTCGTGACGCTCGGCGGCATCGCCGTCGAGTACCTCCTCCTCACCGCCGAGTTCATCGCCTGGGTCCAGGTGCTGATCTACGTCGGCTCCGTCGTCGTCCTCCTCCTCTTCGGTCTCATGCTCACCAAGGCCCCCATCGGCCGCTCCCCGGACGCCGACTCCGGCAACCGCCCGGTCGCCCTCGCCGTAGCCCTGGCCGCGGCCGCCGCGCTCGTCTGGGTGGTCGTCGACGCGTTCCGTACGACCTGGATCGACCTGGACGGACCGGCCCAGGGCTCCACCAAGGTGTCCGGCGAGATCCTCTTCCGGCACTGGGTGCTGCCCTTCGAGGCCCTGTCCGTCCTCCTCCTAGCCGCCCTGGTCGGCGCGATCGTCCTCTCCCGCAAGGACCGCCCCGAGGAAGGACCGCGCTGATGCACCTCGCCTATCCCGCCGTCCTCGCCGCCCTCCTCTTCTGCGTCGGCCTCTACGGCGTCCTCGCCCGCCGCAACGCGATCCTGGTCCTGATGTCCGTCGAGCTGATGCTCAACGCCGTCAACCTCAACCTCGTCGCCTTCGACGTCTGGCTCCGCGACACCCTCCACGCCGGCCAGGCACTCACCCTCTTCGTCATCGCCATCGCCGCCGCCGAGATCGGCATCGGCCTCGCGATCGTCCTGATGGTGTACCGCAACGGCGGCACCTCGGACGTCGACCGGCTTCGCGACACCGCGGAGGCCGACGGGGCCTCCGCGTCCGACGAGACCTCCACGTCCGGCGACGAGAAGGCCGAGGCCACCGCGTGACCACCACGACCCTCGCCGTCCTCGTCCCCCTCCTGCCCTTCCTCGGCGCCGCCGCCGGTCTCCTCCTGGGCCGCACCGCGCCCGGCTTCGTGCGCCCGCTGGCCGTCCTGCCGACCCTCGCCGCGGCCGTCCTCGCCGTCCTCGTCGCCATCCGCCAGGGCGGCGGCAGGACCGTCGAAGCCGCCACCCAGCTCACCCCCACCGGCTCGGTCCCCATCGACCTGGCCCTGCGCCTCGACGGCTTCGCCGCCCTCACCGCCGTCCTGGTCTGCGTCGTCGCCGGCTGTGTGCAGATCTACTCCACCGGGTACCTCCGCGACGACCCGCGCTACCCCTCGTACGCCTCGCTCGTCTCCCTCTTCACCTCCGCGATGCTGCTCGTCGTCTACTCCGGCGACCTGATGGTGCTGCTGGTCGGCTGGGAGATCATGGGCATCTGCTCCTACTTCCTCGTCGGGCACTACTGGGAGACCCCCGAGGCGCGCGCCGCCTCCCTGAAGGCCTTCCTGGTCACCAAGCTCGGCGACGTGCCGTTCCTGATCGGTCTGTTCGCGCTCGCCGCCGACGCGGGCACCTTCCGGATCGGCGGGATCCTCGGCGCCGTCGCCGCGGGCGGCCTCGACCACCCCACGCTGATCGCGCTTCTGCTCCTCGCCGGCGTGGCGGGCAAGTCCGCGCAGTTCCCGCTGCACACCTGGCTCCCCGACGCGATGGCCGGCCCCACCCCCGTCTCGGCGCTGATCCACGCGGCGACGATGGTCGCCGCCGGCATCTACTTCATCGCCCGGCTCCTCCCCGTCTTCGCCGCCTCCGCCGCGGCGCTGACCGTGCTCGCCGTGATGGCCGCGGTCACGATGGTCGGCTCGGCGCTCGCCGCCCTCGCCCAGGACGACATCAAGCGGGTCCTCGCCTACTCGACCATCGGCCAGCTCGGCTACATGGCGGGCGCCCTGGCCGTCGGCGACCGCGGGGCCGCCGTCTTCCACCTCCTGTCCCACGGCGCCTTCAAGGCGCTGCTCTTCCTCGCCGCCGGGGCGATCATCCACGCCGCCGGCACCAACTCGCTCTCCGCGATGTCCCGGATGAGCGGCCTGACCAAGCGGATCCCCGACGCGTACTGGACGATGACCGTCGCCCTGCTCGCGCTGGCCGCCCTCCCGCCGTTCGCCGGCTTCTTCTCCAAGGAAGCCGTCCTCGTGGCCGCCGAGCACACCGCCCTCGGAGACCGGACCGTCGCCCCCGCCGGGGCCGGCTGGACCGTCCTCGTCGCGGGCCTGGTCACCGCCCTGCTCACCGCCGCCTACGCGACCCGCCTCTGGCTTCTCGCCTTCCGCGGCCGTGGCGCCGAGGTCCCCGACCACGGCCGCCAGCCGATCGCCATGACCACGGTCCTCTGGGTGCTCGCCGTCCCCTCCCTCGGCTTCGGTCTCGCCGTCACCCACCTCGACGACTGGTTCGACGGCCAGGCCCTCACCCCGACCGCCACCACCGCCGTCCTCGGCACGGGCATCGCCGTCATCGGCGGCGCCGTCACCTACGCCGTCTGGCAGCGCACCCGCGCCCTCGCCGCCGGCACCCCGCTCGGTGCCGTCGCCGCCCACCCCGAGGGCGACGCCGGCCTCGTCGAGGCCGAGGCGATCGCCGCCCACGCCCCCGCCTACGGCGATGTGGCCTCCGCCCCCGACCCCGCCGACCCCGGCCGCGTCCTCCTCGGCCCGCTGCACCGCCACGCGGTCACCGGCTTCCACCTGGACGCCCTCTACCGGACCCTCTTCGTCCGCCCCGTCCTGGCCGCCGCCTCCCTGGTCCGCTTCCTGGACCGCGAGGTCGTCGACACCTACGTCAGCGGCGCGGGCACCGGCACCAACTGGCTGGGATGGCTCGTCCGCCGCGCCCAGACCGGCAACGTGCAGACCTACCTCAGCGCCCTGCTCGCCGGCTCCGTCGTCCTGGCGATCGCCGCCGTCCTCGTCGCCGCCGGAGCGTGAGCCGTGATCGATATCAGCGAATCCGTGATGCAGTTCCTTCTCGCGTTGATCGTCGCCGGGCCGCTCCTCGGCGCCGCCGCCGCCCTCCTCCCGGCCCCGCCCGGCCTCAAGGGCAGCTCACCCGACCAGGCCGTGCTCCGCCACGGCGTGATCGTCACCGGCGCGATCCTCGCCGCCACGATCGTCCTCACCCTCGGCTTCGACCACGGCCGGCCGTCGAAGATGCAGGCGAGCACGGACATCACCTGGATCCACGCACTCGACGTGCGCATCCACCTCGGCGTCGACGGCATTTCCCTCCCCCTCCTGGTCATGACCGCGCTGCTGACCTTCCTCTGCGCGCTCTACAGCTACTTCAAGATGCCGAGCGGGCCCTCCCCCAAGGCCTTCGTCGCCCTGCTGCTCGTCCTCGAGTCCGGCACCCTGGCGACCTTCGCGGTCCTCGACCTCGTGCTGTTCTTCCTCGCCTTCGAGATGGTCCTCATCCCGATGTACTTCCTCATCGCCCGCTGGGGCGGCGAGGGCAGGCAGGCCGCCGCCTGGAAGTTCATCCTCTTCACCCTCCTCGGCTCCGTCGTCATGCTGCTCGGCCTGCTCCTCATCGGCCTGAAGGCGGGCACGTTCGACATGGTGGCACTGGCCACTGACAACGGCCGCGGACTGACCACATCCGTGCAGGTCATCGCCGTTCTGGCGATCGGGATCGGGCTCGCCGTGAAGACCCCGATGTGGCCCCTGCACAGCTGGCTCCCGGACGCCCACACCGCCGCCCCGACCGTCGGCTCCGTCCTCCTCGCCGGCGTCCTGCTGAAGATGGGCACGTACGGCTTCGTACGGATCGTCCTGCCGATCGCCCCCGACGGCATGCGGGTCTTCGCCCCCTACCTCGCCGCCTTCGCCGTCGCCGGCGTCATCTACGGATCCCTCGCCTGCCTCGCCCTCGCAAGGCCCGGCCGCAAGGGCGACCTCAAGCGTCTGATCGCGTACTCCTCCGTCGGCCACATGGGCTTCGTGCTCCTCGGCATCGCGACCATGACCCCCACCGGAGTCAACGGCGCGCTCTTCGCCAACATCGCCCACGGCCTCATCACCGGCCTGCTGTTCTTCCTCGTCGGCGCCCTCAAGGACCGGTACGGCACCGCCGACCTCGACACCCTCGCCGGCGCCACCGGCGCCGCCCTCTACGGCCGCGCCCCCCGCCTGGGCGGACTGCTCGCGTTCGCCGCCGTCGCCTCCCTCGGCCTACCCGGGCTCGCCGGGTTCTGGGGCGAGATGCTGGCCCTGTTCGGCGCCTTCGACCCGGCGGAAGGTCTCAGCCGCCCCGCCTTCCTCACCTTCATGGCGATCGGCGCCTTCGGCACCCTGCTCACCGCCGCCTACCTCCTCCTCGTCGTCCGCCGTGTCTGCATGGGCGGCCCCCGCCCCTCCGGCGAGACGGCCATCGCCGACGTCCAGGGCTACGAGTTCGCCGCCTGGACCCCGCTCGTCGCCCTCACCGTCCTCGCCGGCCTGTGGCCCGCGGTCCTCCTCGGCCTCACCGACCCGGCCGTGCAGCAGCTCCTCGCCGGAGGCAAGCAGTGACCCCTACAGCCGCGAGCCTCGTCCAGTCCGTCGACTGGCTCACGATCGCGCCGCCCACCCTCACCGCGGTGGCCGGCCTCGCCGTACTCGTCGCCGACCTCTTCGTCCCCGCCCAGCGCAAGCGGCTCCTCGGCTGGGCCGCGATCGCCGGACTCGTCGCCTCGATCGCCCTGCTGATCCCGCTGCGTGCTGGCGACCGCTCGACCTTCTGCCTCACCCCCGAGGCGGCCGAGGCCGCCTCGATGGCGCGGGCCGCCTCCGGGGCCGCCGGTTGCAGCTACACCGCCGACCACTTCACGCTGGTCATCCAGTTCCTGGTGCTCGGCGGGGCGCTCCTCACCGCCCTGCTCTCGCTCTCCGACACCGAGGAGAAGCTGCCGGCGGGGGAGTACTGGTTCCTGCTGCTCTCCTCGGCCGCGGGCGCCGCGCTGCTGCCCGCCTCACGTGACCTCGCCACCCTCGTCGTCGCCCTCGAAGTGGCCTCGCTGCCCGCCTTCGCCCTCGTGGGCCTGCGCCGCGGCGACCGGATGTCCAGCGAGGCCGCGCTGAAGTTCTTCCTCTCCTCGGTCACCGCCACCGCCGTGACCCTGCTCGGCGTCAGCTTCGTGTACGCCGCCACCGGCACCCTCCATCTCCCGGAGATCGCCCAGCGGCTCGACGACGTCCCCGCCCAGCTGCGGACCCTCGCCGAGGCGGGCGTGGTCCTGACCCTGATCGGCTTCGCCTTCAAGACCGCCGCCGTCCCCTTCCACTTCTGGGTCCCCGACACGTACGTCGGCGCCCCGCTGCCCGTCGCCGGCTACCTCTCCGTGGTCGGCAAGGCCGTCGGCTTCACCGGCCTCATCCTCGTGACCGTCGTCGCCTTCCCCTCGTACGCGCACGTCTGGGGCCCGGCGCTCGCCGTCCTCGCCGCGCTCACCATGACCGTCGGCAACGTGGCCGCCCTGCGGCAGGTCTCCACGCGCGCGTGGAGCGCGGTCCGGCTGCTCGCCTGGTCCTCCGTCGCCCAGGCCGGCTACCTCCTGGTGCCGATCGCCGCCGCCGCGTACTCCAGCGACGACCAGATCGGCGCCACCGTCGCGTACGCGCTGATGTACGCCGTCGTGAACCTCGGCGCCTTCGCCGTGGCGGCACTGGTCGCCCGGAGCCGGCCGGAGAACCGGATCGCCGACTACCGCGGCTTGTACGCCACCCGGCCGCTCACCGCCCTCACCATGGGTTTCTTCCTGCTCAACCTGGCCGGCCTGCCGCCCGGCATCATCGGCCTCTTCGCCAAGGTCACCGTCTTCTCGGTGGCGGTCGACGCCGGACTCGGCTGGTTGGCCGTCGTCATGGGCGTCAACGTCGTGATCGCGCTCTACTACTACCTTCGGTGGACAGCGCTCCTCTTCCGCGCCCCGAAGGGGGAGCCGGTCAGCCACCGCGTCCCCGCCCCGCTGACCGCGGCGATCGCGCTGACCGCCGTCGCGGGCGTCGTACTGTCGGGCTACCCGCAGTTCGCCCTCCGTTTCGCGGCGAACAGCCTCTTCTGACCCTGTCGCGCCCGACAGAGAAGCACCAAGGAGCATCACCCGTGCTGAACGGCTTCAAGGACTTCATCCTCCGCGGAAACGTCATTTCCCTGGCCATCGGTCTGGCCGTCGGATCGGCGTTCACGGCTGTCGTCAGCGGCTTCAGCAAGGCGTTCATCACCCCGCTCATCGGCCTGGCCACCGGCTCGGTCGGCGACTTCAGCGAGGCCAGCTTCACCATCCGCGGCGCCGTCTTCCCGTACGGCCTGCTCATCGCCGCCACGATCGCCTTCGTCATCACCGCCGCGGTGCTCTACTTCCTGGTCGTCGTCCCCATGACGAAGATCCAGGAGCGGTTCGCCCGCCAGGAGACGGACATCAAGTCCGAGAAGCGCGACTGCCCCGACTGCTTCACCGAGATCCCGGCCGTCGCCACCCGCTGCGCGCACTGCACCAGCCACGTCGAGCCGGTGGCCACGGCGCTGGGGAACGCCCTCGACAGCTCCCTGGACAGCCCCCTGGAGAAGACCGCGGTCCCCGCCGCGCGCTGACCGACCGGCCCCCGTCACCCGGACGGCCCACACCGCCCTCCGTGCCCCCAGGGGAACCCGTGCCTCCCGCCTGGCGTTGACCAGTACGGGAGGGTCCACTGGACCAGTGGACCAGCACCGAGCAAGGGTTCCCCTGCCGCACGACTTGGAGGGCGTACCGTGCACCGCCGGCACAACGGGCTGAGGACCGCCGTACTCCTCGGAGGGCTCTCGGCCCTCATCATCGTCATCGGCAGCTTCTTCGGACGTACGGGGCTGATCGTCGCGCTCCTCGTGGCGCTCGGCACCAACGCGTACGCCTACTGGAACAGCGACAAGCTGGCCCTGCGCGCCATGCGGGCCCGGCCGGTCAGCGAGTTCGAGGCCCCTGCCCTCTACCGGATGGTGCGCGAGCTCTCGACCCAGGCCCGCCAGCCGATGCCCCGGCTCTACATCTCGCCCACGCAGGCCCCCAACGCCTTCGCCACCGGCCGCAACCCGCGCAACGCCGCCGTCTGCTGCACGGAGGGCATCCTGCGGCTCCTCGACGAGCGCGAGCTGCGCGGCGTCATCGGCCACGAACTGAGCCACGTCTACAACCGGGACATCCTGATCTCCTCGGTCGCCGGCGCCCTCGCGTCCGTGATCATGTTCCTGGTCAACTTCGCCTGGCTGATCCCCGTCGGCCGCTCCAGCGACGACGACGGCCCCGGACTCCTCGGCATGCTGCTGATCATGATCCTCGGCCCCGTCGCCGCCTCCGTCATCCAGCTCGCCATCAGCCGCTCCCGCGAGTACGAGGCCGACGCCTCCGGCGCTCAGCTCACCGGCGACCCGCTGGCCCTGGCCAGCGCCCTGCGCAAGCTCGAAGCCGGCACGAAGCAGCTCCCGCTGCCGCCCGAACCGAGGATCGAGACCGCGAGCCACATGATGATCGCCAACCCGTTCCGGCCAGGACAGGGACTGTCCAGGATGTTCTCGACGCACCCGCCGATGGCGGAGCGCATCTCCCGACTCGAGCAGATGGCAGGTCGCCGCCCGTGAAGACGATCCTCAACGTCATCTGGCTGATCCTCTGCGGCCTCTGGATGTTCCTCGGCTACCTCCTCGCCGGCGCCCTGCTGTGCGTCACGATCATCGGCATCCCGTTCGGGGTCGCCGCCTTCCGCATCGGCGTCTACGCCCTGTGGCCCTTCGGCCACACGGTCGTGGACCGGCGCGACGCCGGCGCGCCCTCCTGCGTCGGCAACGTGCTCTGGCTGGTCCTCGCCGGCTGGTGGCTGGCGCTCGGCCACATCGTCACCGGCATCGCGCTCTGCGTCACGATCATCGGCATCCCGCTGGGCCTCGCGAACTTCAAGCTGGTCCCCGTCTCCCTGCTGCCCCTCGGCAAGGAGATCGTCCCCACGGACCAGCCCTACCCGTACGGGTACGCCGCCCACTAGGGCTTCGGCCCCACCTAGGGTCTTTCGTTTGGATCATGCCGGGCTCGCGTGCCCTGGCACCGCGCCTCGCCGCGTTGTCGTCGGTCGCCAACTCCCCCGTAGCCCTTCGGGCACGGGTGGTGCCCCCACCGCGTTGGCTCCCTCCTCCGCCTTGCGATCCGTCCCCTCGGCCCTGGCGGGCCTGGGGAGACCCCATGCACCAGACCCCGCTCCCTGATCCGGCCTGATCCAAACGAAAGACCCTAGGGCCCGCGCCCGGCGGACCAGGGCCGGGCACCCCCTAAGGCACTCCCGGACGCCCCCTAAGGCCCCCCTCACCCCGAACATGCGGCACTCGCCCGATGCGGCCGCACCCCCTGGGCGACGACAGTGGAGGCATCGCGAGAAGCGACACCGACACCCCAGGGAGAACGAGATGTTCGCGTACGAACTGCACCGCGCCCACCACGCCGACCTCGTCCGTGAGGCCACCGCCCAGCGGCTGTCCCGGCAGGCCGCCAAGGCGCGGCGGGCCGCGAAGGCCGCCGCCCGCCGGTCCGGCGACCATGACGGGGAAGGGCGGGTGGGAGCCGAGCGGAGCCGCTTCGCCAGGGCGGCGTGACCCCCGTATGAGCACGGCCCCGGACGGCTGTGCGATGCTCGGCGCCGTGGAGACCAGCTCAGTCAGCCCCGTGTTCGTCGGCCGGGCCGGCGAACTCACCGCCCTCACCGACGCGCTCGCCCGGGCCCACGCGGACGGCGAGCCCCAGGCGCTCCTCATCGGCGGCGAGGCCGGTGTCGGAAAGACGCGGCTCATCGAGGAGTTCGTCGACGCCGCCCGCGCCCGGGGCGCGATCGTCGCCCTCGGAGGCTGCGTGGAGGTGGGCGCGGACGGGCTGCCGTTCGCGCCCTTCTCCACCGCCCTGCGCTCCCTGAGCCGCCGGCTCCCCGAGGAGCTCGCGGCCGCCGCGGCGGGACAGGAGGGCGAACTGGCCCGCCTGCTGCCCGAACTCGGCGACGTCGGCAGCCACGAGCCGTCCAACGAGGACGCCACCGCCCGCCTCTTCGAACTGACCGTACGGCTCCTGGAGCGGCTCGCCGCCGACCACACGATCGTGCTCGTCCTGGAAGACCTGCACTGGGCCGACGCCTCCACCCGGCACCTGCTCGCGTACCTCTTCCGCACCCTGCTCCGCGGCCGGATCGTGGTCGTCGCCAGCTACCGCGCCGACGACCTCCACCGCCGCCACCCGCTGCGCCCCCTCCTCGCCGAACTGGACCGGCTCCGGACCGTCCGGCGTATCGAACTCCCCCGCTTCACCCGGGCCGAGGTGCGCCGCCAGCTCACCGGCATCCTCGCCGCCGAGCCCGCCCCGGCCCTCGTCGACGAGATCTTCGAGCGCTCCGACGGCAACGCCTTCTTCGTCGAGGAGCTCGTCGCCTCCCACGGATCCGGCCGCGCCCCCGGCTCCCTCACCGACTCCCTGCGCGATCTGCTGCTCGTACGGGTCGAAGCGCTGCCCGAGGACGCCCAACGGGTCGCCAGAACCGTCGCCGAGGGCGGCTCCACCGTCGAGTACGCGCTGCTCGCCGCCGTCGCCCGGCTCTCCGAGGACGACCTCATCGAGGCCCTGCGCGCCGCCGTCGGAGCCAACATCCTGCTCGCCGTCCCGGACGGCGACGGCTACCGCTTCCGCCACTCCCTGGTCCGCGAAGCCGTCAGCGACGACCTGCTGCCCGGCGAACGCTCCCGCCTCAACCGGCGCTACGCCGAAGCCCTGGAGGCCGACCCCTCGCTGGTACGGGCCGACGAACGCGCCACCCGCCTCGCCACCTACTGGTACCACGCGCACGACCCCGTCAAGGCGCTCCCGGCCGTGCTCCGCGCCTCCGTCGACACCCGCAAGCGCGCGGCGTACGCGGAACAACTCCGTCTTCTGGAACGCGCCTTGGAGCTGTGGGACGAGGTCCCCGCCGAGGTGCGCGGCTCCCTGCGGCCGCTGGACCACGCCGAGGCCTACCCCGCCTGCGGCTGCGACCCGGAGACCACCCCGCTGCGCTACCTCGACCTGCTCGCCGAGGCCGCCGTCGCCGCCCGCGTCTGCGGCGAACGCGAACGCGCCCTGAAGATAGGCAAGATGGCGCTGCGGCTGCTCGAAGGGGACGACGGCGAGGAGCGCGACCCGCTGCGCGCCGCCTGGTTCTGGACCGAACGCTCCCGCGTCATGTCCGGCCTCGGCCGCTCCGACGGCTGGGCCGAGATCGCCACCGCGCAGGAACTCGTCCGCGGCCTGCCCCCGTCGCCCGTCCACGCCGTCGTCCTCGCCGTGGCCGCCGGCTGGGGCATGCTCCACAAGCCCGGCCCCGAAAGCCTCGCCGCCGCCGAACGGGCCTACGAGTACGCGCGCCTGGTCAAGAACGAGGCGATCGAGCTCCACGCCCGGCTCACCCTCGGCACCCTCCAGGTCTCCGCCGGCGACCGCGACGCGGGGATCGCCGCCCTCTACGAGGTGCGCGACCGTACCCTCGCCCTCGGGCTCTACCACGAGTCCGCGCGCGCCCACATCAACCTCTCGCACGCCCTGGAGAACCTCGGCCGCTCCCGCGAGGCCGTCGAGGTCGCCGACGACGGCATCCGCTTCGCCCGCGAGCACGGACTGCTCGACAGCCAGGGCTGGATCCGCGCCAACCAGGCCGAGTCGCAGCTCCCCCTCGGGCTGTGGGAGGAGGCCCAGCGCAACTGCGAGTGGCTGGAGCGGGCCGGCACGAGCTCCAAGCCGCGTGGGAGCGCCGCCGTACGCCTGGCCCAACTCGCCGTCGCCCGAGGGGAGCTGGACACGGCCGCCACCCTGCTCGCCGCCGCCCGCGGCCACTACGGCACGGCCGACCCGATGCCGCAGTACACGGTTCCGGTGGAGCTGGTCGAGCTGAGCATCGCCGCCGCGGCCGGACGGATCCAGGACGTACGGACCGTCCTCGCCCGGGCCGCCGGGAGCGGCTTCCCGCCCGGCACCCACCGCGAAGGCTGGCCGCTGCTCCTCGCCGCCGCCACCGCCGAGGCCGACGGCCTCGGCCTGCCCGCCGCCGCACCGGGACGCGACGAGGCGCTGGCCCTGATCCGCCGGTGCGCGCGGCGGATGACGACCCCGGCGCCCGTCTGGCAGGCCTACTCCCTGCACGTCTCCGCCGAGCTCGACCGCGCCGAGGGCCGCGGATCCGTCGAGCGCTGGGCCGAGTGCGTCGCCGCGTACGAGCGGATGGAGCGCCCCTACCAGCTGGCCCTCGCCCGGCACCGCCTCGCCGACGTCCTCCTCGTCGAAGGCGGCCGGCGCGAGGAGGCCGCGGCCCTGCTGCGCGGGGCGCACGCCACGGCCGTACACCTGGGAGCGCATCCGCTGCGCGAGGACGTGGAGCTCCTGGCCGCCCGCGCCCGCCTCCCGCTGACCGCACCCGACAGCGCGCCCCCGCCGCGCCACGGCGGCGACGCCTTCGGCCTGACCCCCCGGGAACAGGACGTGCTGCGCCTCGTCGCCGCCGGCCGCACCAACCGCCAGATCGCCGAGGAGCTCTTCATCTCCCCGAAGACGGCGAGCGTCCACGTCTCCAACATCCTCGCCAAGCTCGGCGTCTCCGGCCGAGGCGAGGCCGCCGCCATGGCCCACCGCCTCCACCTTCTCCGGGAAACCGTCTGAACGACCGCACCGAACGGGCAGACTGGCAGCCGACCGAGGAGCCGAGCGGAAGCCGTTGGGGGAGCTGGAATGAAGTACGCGATGCTGGTGGGACCGGGGGCGGCGCCGGACGGCGCGGCACGGCTCGAGGTGCCGGACGGCGCCACCCTGGACGACACCGCCGGCGCGCTCGACCTCCTGCTCGCGACCCGGCCGGTGGCGGACGGCGTGGTCCTCGTCGTCGGCGGCACGGTCGTCGGGGTCACCACCCGGGCCCACCTGAGCACCGTGCGCGCGCTCGGGGTCGTACGGGGCGCGGGCGAGGAGGACCGTGGCCGCCAGCCGGTCGAATCCACCCAGTACACCCTGCTCACCTTCCGCTGCCCGTCCTGCGAGCGGACGGCCTGGACCGCCTTCTACGACGAGCGGTACCGGCCGTCGTGCGAGACGGACGGCCACGGGCCGATGGAACTGCGGTGAGCCGCCGATGAGCCAGGCCGGCCTCGCCACCGTCGCCACGGCACCCCCGGGCCTCGCCTCGGGCAGCTCCGGACGGTTCTTCCTCGTCTCCTACCTGCCCACCTACGCGGGGGCGTTGGGCATCCTGTGGCTGCTCTGGGCGGGCGCCCCCGGCGGCGCCCTGTCGATGCGCCGCGCCTGGCGCACCGCCGCCGGCCTCGGCGTCGGCGAGATCGTGCTGATCGCCGCCGGCATCACCGTGGTCGCCGTCGTCTTCCAGCCCCTGCAACTGGCCATGGTGCGGCTGCTCCAGGGCGGCTGGCCCGACGCCCTCGGCGCGGGGCTGTGCCGTGCCCGGCAGCGCCGCCGCAAGGCCCGGCTCGAACGCCGTACGGTCCTGCCCCCGGCCACGGGCGACGGGGCGCCGGCGGAGGTGACGGCGGCGGCCGTGCAGCGAGCCGGTGCGGCCGCCGCGCGACTGCGCCGCCGGTATCCGCTGCCCGACCACCTCGTCCGGCCCACCGCCCTGGGCAACGTCCTGACCGCCGCCTTCGACACCGCCGGCCGCGACCACGGCTGGGACGCGGCGGTGGCCTGGCCCCGGCTCTACCTGGTCCTCGGCGACCGGTCGCGCGCCCTCGTCGACGACTCCCGCGACTCGCTCGACGGCGCCGTGCGGCTCGCCGTCACCGGGGGAGCCACCGCGCTCACCGCCGCCGTACTGCTGTGGTCCAGCGGGTGGTGGCTCGCCCTCGCCCTGATCCCGCTGGCCGTCGCCTGCCTCGCCTACCACGGAGCCGTCCAGGCGGCCGTCGCCTACGCGGACGCCGTACACACCGCGTTCGACCTGCACCGCTTCGACCTGCTGCGGGCTCTGCACCTTCCGCTGCCGGCCGGCCTCGACGAGGAGCGGGCCCGGGCCTCGGCCCTGTGCGCGTCCTGGCGACAGGGGCTGCCGCCGCCTGACACGTACGAGCATCCCGAAGTACCCCCCGCCGTCTGACCCGTTGAGGCCCCGGTCCGCGCCGAAGCGCAATACCGTGACCCCATGTCAGCCATGGGGGACCGCCGCCGCAACGACCGTGTCCAGGCTCTGCACGAGCGCGGACTGCGGGAACTCGACGCCTACATCCGCTCCCGCGACCCCGCCGCCCTCGAACGGGCCCGGATCGTGTTCCACACGACCGTGGCCTCCCTCGGCCGGCACACCCCCGACCGGCACGTCCATTTCCGGAACCTCGCCTACAGCGAGGAACTGACCTACGAGGAGACCGGCGCCCTCGGCCCGCTCCAGGACGCCGTCGCCTCCTACCGTCAGGCGCTCACGGAGGCTCCCGCCGACCACCCCTACCGGCGCGCCTACGCCTACGGGCTCGGACGCGCCCTGCGCCGGCTGCACGGAGCGACCGGCGACCCCGCCCATCTCGACGAGTCCGTCGAGTGGCAGCGGCGGGCCCTGTCCGGCGAACCGGGCGCCCGGCTGGAGCCCGCCGCCCAGCTGGCCGGCCTCGCCGAGACGCTCTTCGACCGCAACCGCCTGACCGGCGACCGGGGCGACCTGGAGGAGTGCGTCGCGCTGTACCGCCACGCCGTACGGCTCACGCCCGAGGCCGAACAGGAGGACCTCGCGATCCGGCTGGTCAACTTCGGCTCCGCGCTCGGCGTCCTCCACAAGCTGACCCGTGACCCCGGCCACCGCGACGAGTCCATCGACGCCCACTCCCGGGCCCTCGCCCTGCTGCCCGCCGACCGCCCGCAGCAGCGGCAGGCCCTTCTCGACGCCCTCGCACAGGCAGTACAGGACCGCTACGACACCACCGGCCGGCTGGAGGACCTCGACACGGTGATCGCCCTGCGCCTGCGCGCCGTCGCGAACACCGACCCCGGCACCACCGACCACGGCGAGGCCGCACTGCAAGCCGCGGACGCGCTCCTCGACCGGGCCGTCACGACCGGCCGGCCCCACTTCGCCGACCAGGCGATCGCCGTACTCCGGCGCGCCGCCGCCGGCCGACCGCCCGGCAGCGCCGAACGCGCCGTGCTGACCGGCATACTCGGATCGGCGTACGACACCCGATACGACCTGACCGGGGAGGGCGACTTCCTGGACGAGGCCGTCGCCCTGCTCCGAGCGGCCGTGGACACGCCCGGCATCGGGCACCACAACGCCTGCGGCCTGCGCACCAAACTCTCCGCCGCCCTGCGGAGCCGGCACTCGGCGCGCGGAGACCTCGCCGACCTCGAAGAGGCGATCGCCGTGCACGGCGAGGCCCTGGCCACCGGGGCCGACCTGGACGCGGCATACCGGGCGCTCCACCAGGCGGGCCTCGCCGCGGGCCTGAACCAGCGCTTCGGCGTCCACGGCGACATCACGGATCTCGACCGGTGCGCCGAACTGTGCCGCCAGGCCCTGCTGGTACTGCCCGAGGGGGACGCGAACCGCCCGGTCGTCCTCGTGCTGCTCGGCGACGCCCACCTCGCCCGGTTCTTCCACACCGCCCGGCCGGAGGCGCTGGGCCCGGCGCTCGGCGCCTTCCGGCAGGCCCTCGACGCCGCCGACCCCAAGCTGCGGGCGGCCGCGATGAGCAACCTCGCCCGCGCCCTGCTCGCCCGCTTCGACCACGCCGGCGGCACACCGGCCGACCTGGACGAGGCGATCGGCCTGCAACGCCACGCCATGAGCCTGCTCGCCACCCAGCGGGAGGTGACCGGATACAACCTCGCCCAGTCCCTGCGCAGCCGCTACGAGATCAACCACGACCTCACCGACCTCGAGGAGGCCGTCGCCCTCCTCCGTACCGTCGTACGGGACCGCCCCCGGGACGACCCCGACCGGACCAAGCCCGGCACGGCCCTCGCCGAGGGCCTGTACAGCCTGCACCTGCGGACCGGGGACCGCGACCTGCTCACCGAGGCCCTCACCGTCGCCCGCGACATCACCGCGGTCACCTCCGCCCCGGTGCGCGAACGGCTCGCCGCCCACGTCACCTGGGGCCAGGTGTCCGGCGTACTGGAGGACTGGGAGACGGCCTGGCGCGCCCTGCGGACGGCCACGTCGCTGCTGCCCGAGCTGGCGACGCGCAGCCTCACCCGCAGCGACCAGCAGTACGCTCTGGCCCGCCTGCCGGGCATCGCGGCGGAGGCCGCCGCCTACGCCCTCCAGGCCGGACGGCCCGAGGAAGCCCTGGAAGTCCTCGAACACGGCAGGGGAGTGCTCCTCGGCCGGCTGCTGCGCACCCGCGACCTCGACCTCGACCGGCTGCGCCGGCAGGCACCCGCCCTGGCCGACGAGTTCCTGCGGCTGCGCGAGGAGGAGACCGGCGGGCCGGCCGGTCCCTCCGTACCGACGGCCACGACCGAACAGGCCGCCGAACGGCGTCGCGCGCACGCCGCCGCATGGCAGCACCTGCTGGGCCGGATCCGGGCACTGCCGGGGTTCGACGGCTTCCTGCGCCCGCCCCCGGCCGAGGAGATCCTCCGCCAGGCGGGAGACGGACCCGTGGTGCTCCTCAACATCAGCATCCGCTGCGACGCCGTCATCGTGGCCGACGGCACGATCGACGTCCTGCCGCTGAAGGTGCGCTCCGGCATCGTGGCCGAGCAGGTCGCCGTCTTCCTCGACGCCACCCGCGCCGCCTCCCGGCCCGGAGCCTCCCTGGAGGAGATCTGGTCCGCTCAGGAGACCCTCTCCGGCGTACTGGAATGGCTGTGGGACACCGTCACCGGACCCGTGCTCCAGCGCCTCGGCCACACCGAACCCCCCGCCCCCGGGGAGTCGCCCCGGCGGGTCTGGTGGTGCCCGCAGGGCACGCTGGCCTTCCTGCCGCTGCACGCCGCCGGCTACCACGGCGCCCGGGCCGACCCGGACCGGCCGCGCTGCGCACTCGACCTCGCCGTCTCCTCCTACACCCCGACCATCGGCGCCCTTCACCACGCGCGCCGACGTCCCGAACCCGCCCCGGCGGGCGCGCGGCCGCCCCTGGTCGTGGCCATCCGCGACACGCCGGGGGCAGCGCCCCTGCCGAACGCCCTGCGCGAAGCGGAAGCGGTACGGACCCTGCTCCCCGGAACCAGCCCGGCACCCCTGCTGACCGGTGCCGAGGCCACCCGCGACCGGGTCCTGGAGGCCCTGCGCTCCAGCCCGTACGTCCATCTCGTCTGCCATGCCGTCACCGACCCGCACGACCCCTCCGCCTCGCGCATCCTCACCCACGACCACCTCGAAGGGGCGCTCACCGTCGCCGACATCTCCGCGCTGCGGCCGACGGGAGCCGGTCTGGCGTACCTCTCCAGCTGCTCCACCTCCGGGACCCGCCCCGAGCTCGCGGACGAGGCGATCCACATCACCAGCGCCTTCCAACTCGCCGGATACCGCCATGTCGTGGGCACGCTGTGGCCCGTGACGGACCAGATGGCCCCGCGCATCGCCCAGTCCTTCTACGGCCGGCTCCCGCACGGCGCCGCGCACGCGCTGCACGCGGCCGTCCGGCAGGCGCACACGGAGCATCCGCTGCTCCCGTCGCTGTGGGGAGCGCACCTCCACATCGGCCCGTGAGCGCCTGCCCGCGCCAGGGCGTGTCCCAGGGCCTCTCGTCCGGATCACGCCGGGCTCGCGTGCCCTGGTGCCTGATCCGGCCTGATCCAGACGAAAGACCCTAGCCGCGGGCGGCCCGGACCATCCGCAGGTTCTCCCGGGCCTGCGCCGTGCGAGGGTCGGTCGTGCCGTAGAGCCGTTCGTAGCCGGCGACGACCAGGCGGCACTCCTCCTCGGCCTGGGCGTGCCGGCCCGCGTTGAAGAAGGTGGCGGCCAGGCTGGTGCGGTACTCCAGGACGTTCGGATGGTCGGCGCCGTGCAACCGCTCCATGCCCACGACGGCCGCCCGCAGCTCCGACGCGGCCTCCTCGACCTTGCCGAGCGCCTGGAGCATGGCGCCCAGGGTGGCGTGGGCGGAGAGCGTGTCCGGATGTCCGGCGCCCTTGACCTTCACCGACTGCCGCACCGCGCCGCGCATCGACCGCGCGGCCTGGGCGACATGCCCCAGGTGGTACTGGACGGCCGCGTGGTTGATCCGCGCCGTCAGGGCCAGCTCCGACTTCCGGCCCAGCAGCCGCTCGGCATCGCGCAGCACCGAGAGGTAGAGCGCCCCGGCCTCCTCCAGCGCGCCCCGGGCCCGCAACACCCCGGCCAGCGTGTTCCGGCTGCCGAGCGTGTCCTCGTGCTCGGACCCCAGCACCCGCGTCCGGCGGTCGAGCGCGGTGCGCGCCAGTCGCTCCGCCTCCTCGTGCCGCCCCAGGGCGAGCACGACGAGGGCCAGAGCCCCCAGGGCGGTGAGCGTGTCCGGGTGGTCCGGGCCCAACGTCGCCTCGCGCTGGGCGAAGACGGAACGGCGCAGCCGCTCCGCGTCCTCCGGCCGCCCGCGAGCCCGTAACAGGGAGGCGAGCGCGGTCTCCGCAGCGAGGGTGTCCGGGTGGGCGGGGCCCAGGTCCGCCCTGCGCTCCGCCACGACCCAGCGGAAGACCTCCTCCGCCTCGTCGAACTCTCCCTCCTGGCGGAGCTGCTCGGCCAGCTCGAACGAGAGCCGTACGACCTCCGGATGGTGCGGGCCGTTTTCGCGCGCGAGATGACTCAGCTTCATGCGCGTCATCCCCGACGGCGTCAGGGAGAGCTCCACATTCATCACCGGGACGCCGTCCTCGCCCTCGCGATGGGTGATCCGGTACGAGCCCAGGCCCTCCAGCTCACCCTGGTCGGCCGCCCCGTCCGGTGCCGGCGACGGCCCGGGCACGGCGGCCGAGGACGGCCCGGTCCGCGCGGCCGGGCTCCCCGTCTCCGAGCGCTCGCCCCGCCCGCGCCGGCGGAACGGCCATCTGCCCCGACCCGCACTGTCCGTATCGGTCATCCCCACTCCTTCGTCGACCGAGGGAGTCGTTCCCCGTCCACCGGAGGTCCACCCCCTCGGGTCCGCCCTCTCACCGCACGTCCAGCCGGAGGATCCTGTCGTCACCGCGACCGGGGGTCCCGCGTGTGTCGGTCTCGCTGGTCGTCAGCAGGAGCCGGCCGTCGCCCACCGCCACCACCGTGCGCAGCCGGCCGTACTCCTCGGTCAGGAACGCCTCGGGCTCCCCGGCGCTTCCGGCCCCCGAGACCGGGACGCGCCACAGCCGCTCGCCCCTGAGCCCGGCCATCCAGATCGCGCCCCGGGCGTAGGCGATCCCGCTCGGCGAGGCCTCCGACGTCCTCCACTGGGCCACCGGGTTCACGAAGCCGGAGGCGTTCCCACGGCCCTCCACCTCCGGCCAGCCGTAGTTCTTCCCCGGCTCCACGAGGTTCAGCTCGTCCCAGGTGGTCTGGCCGAACTCGGCCGCCCACAGCCGCCCGCCGGTGTCCCAGGCGAGGCCCTGCACATTGCGGTGCCCGTACGAATAGACCACCGAGCCGGGGAAGGGATTGCCGGGCGCGGGGTCGCCCTCGGGCGTCATCCGCAGGATCTTCCCGCCCAGTGACTCCACGCTCTGCGCGAGGTCCGGCTCACCCCGCTCGCCCGTGCCGGCGTACAGCATCCCGTCCGGACCGAACGCGATCCGGCCGCCGTTGTGGACGTTCCCCTTGGGGATGCCGGAGAGGACCACCTCGGGCGCGCCCAGCCGGTCCGCCTCCCCGCCGCCGTACCGCATCCGGACGATGCGGTTGTCCGAGTCCGCCGTGAAGTACGCGTACACGAAGCCGCCCCGCACGGCCAGGCCGAGGAGTCCGCCCTCACCTCCGGGCACCACCCCCGGCACCTCTCCGGCCGGCGTCTTCCTTCCGGTTCCGGCGTCGACCCGGGTGACCGTCCGCTCGTCGCGCGAGGAGACCAGCAGATCCCCGTCGGCGAGCGCCGCCACACCCCACGGCGACCTCAGATCCTCGGTGAGCGTGCCGGTGACGGTCACCCGCGCCCGCTGCGGAGAGACGGCCGGCGAGGAGGCGGCCGGTGAGGAGGCGGCGGGCGGTGAGGGTGTGGACCGCTCCCCGTCCGCGCCCTCGCCGGGGGCGCATCCCGCCACCAGAAGGAGCGCGGCGGCGGCCCACAGGGCCTTCACAACAGGTCGGCTCACGGTTCGGTCCCCTCTCGGAGCGGCATCCCCTCCACCCTTGATACACCGCCCCACCCGATCGCGGTCCCGCTCTCAGTCCCACGACCCCCGTGGCGGCGGCAGCGCGGCGATCTCCGACAGGTCCGCCGCCGTCAGGACGAGCCCGGCCGCCCGCGCGTTCTCCACCGCCCAGCGCTCCCGCTTCGTCCCCGGGATCGGGACCACGTGCCGCCCCTGCCGCAGCACCCACGCCAGCGCCACCTGCGCCGGGGTGACCTCCTCGCCGTGCCGGGCCGCCACCCGCCGCAGCCCCACGACCAGGGGCTGGTTCGCCGCCATCATCTCGGCCGTGAACCGGGGGTGCCGGGCCCGCGGGTCGTCCGGCTCGAAGCCGCCGCCGGGCGTGAGCGTCCCGGTGAGGAAACCGTTCCCCAGCGGCATCGCGGCGAGGAACCCCACACCCCGTGCCTCGCACCACGGCAGCAGCCGCTCCAGCGCCTCCGGTGACCACACCGACAGCTCGGCCTCCACCGCGGCCACCGGGAAGACCTGCTGGACCCGCTCCAGCTGCCGGATCGTTCCCTCGTACATGTGGGACGCTCCGCCGCGCCGGGCCGCCCGCGCGCCCACCGCGCACAGCCCGAGCGCGCGCACCTTGCCCGCCGACACCAGCTCGGCCATCGCACCCCAGGTCTCCTCGACCGGCACCTCCGGGTCCGCGCGGTGCAGCTGGTACAGGTCGATCACATCCGTCTGCAGCCGCCTGAGCGACGCGTCGCAGGCCCGCCGTACGTACCCGGGACGGCCGTTGGCCACCACATGCTGGTCGCCGACGAGGAGGCCGCACTTCGTGGAGACGAACGCCTCGGCCCGGCGCTCCTTCAACACCCGCCCCACCAGCAGCTCGTTGGTGAAGGGCCCGTACATGTCGGCGGTGTCGAGCAGGCTCACCCCGGCGTCCAGCGCGGCGTGCACCGTCCGCAGCGACCGGTCGCCCCGCTGCTGGGAGCGGCTGTAGGCCCAGTTCATCGGCATGCAGCCCAGGCCCACCGCCCCCACGTCGAGCGCCGCCGCCCCGATAGTCCTGCGCTCCACCTGCCGGTACCCCTCCCTGTGCCGTCCCCCAACGTAACCAATGGCGCCCGGGGATCCCCGCACGGCCTCCCGGTCATGGCACTCGATTAGCCTCGCGGTCATGACACTCGATGACACGACCTCCGACGTGTGGCTCCCGATACCGGCGGAGGAGATCGAAGGACTTCCCGAACCGGGCACGTCGGGGCTGAGCTACCGCTTCTGGGACGGCGGACCGGACTTCCCCGCCGATCCGGCGCTCTGTGTCTTCTACGTGGTCCCCTACATGAAGGGTTCGGAGATCGCCGTCCGGCCGCTCGCCGGTATGAGGTCGCTCAGGGCCGTGCAGACCCTCTCCGCCGGTATCGACCATGTGACCCCCGGCCTTCCGGCCCTGCACCCCGGTGTGGAGCTGTGCAACGCCAAGGGAGTGCACGAGGCCAGCACCGCCGAGCTCACCCTCGCGCTGATCCTCGCCTCGCTGCGCGGAATTCCCGGCTTCGTGCGCGGGCAGGACGCCGAGGAGTGGCGCGCCGGCTTCTATCCGGCGCTCGCGGACAAGTCCGTGCTGATCGTGGGGTACGGGTCGATCGGCGCCGCCATCGAGGACCGGCTCGCGCCGTTCGAGTGCGCGCGGGTGGTGCGCGTCGCGCGCTCCGCACGCACCACGGAGCGCGGACCGGTGCATCCGCTCTCCGAGTTGCCCGCCCTGCTGCCGGGGGCGGATGTGGTCGTGCTCTCCACGCCGCTCACGCCCGAGACGCGGCACCTCGCCGACGCGGGCTTTCTCGGCCGGATGAAGGACGGCGCCCTGCTGGTGAACGTGGCGCGGGGACCGGTCGTGGACACAGCCGCGCTGCTCAAGGAGGTCGAGAGCGGCCGGATCACCGCGGCACTCGATGTCACCGACCCCGAACCGCTCCCGGCCGGGCACCCGCTGTGGCACGCTCGCGGTGTCCTGGTGAGTCCTCATGTCGGCGGTTCCACCTCGGCGTTCCTGCCGCGCGCCAAGCGGCTGATCGCCTCCCAGCTGGCCCGGTTCACGTCGGGTGAGCGGCTGGCGAACGTGGTCCTGACCACCTGAGCCGACGCCCGCCGAGCGTCCGCGTCCGGGCGCCTCGGCCACCGGCCCGTCACCTCCCCGTGATCGTCACGGAGAGTACTGCACCCCTGTCCCTGAGTGACCATCCTGGTGTATCGTCCCGATGCGGGGGGCTGCGTCGAGTACGAGCTGACGCTGGGGAGCGACGTGACGGGTCATCAGATTCCGAGGGGGGCGACGGGTGAAGTACGGCCGATGGACCGACGATCCGACGCGGCGGGACCGCCGTCGACGACCCTCGCGCGCGACGACGACACGGGGACAGACACGGCGGACGCCCGCCCGGGCGAGGTGTGCGGCACGACCGCCCTGCCCGCCCAGGCCGACCGGCGCACCACCGAGGCGGACACCGACGGGCCCGCCCGTCCCCTCCCCCTGCCACGCGGCGGAAAGGGTGCCGCCGACCTCACCGCGGGCGGGCGCGACGGCACGGCCGAGGACCGGGGAGCACCGATGAGGACGCCCGGTGCGCTCGTCGAGCGCCACCACGCGGGCGAAGCCGCCACCGCACCCGTCTCCGGGCCCCCGCCCGCTCCCGCACCGCACCCGCCCGGCCCCGTGCGCCCCGGCCCCCCGCCGCCCGGACGCGGCCCGGTCCTCGCGCAGATCGCCCTCGGGCTGATCTGCGGGGGCTACGCCACCGGCGCCGCGCTCGGCTGGGGATCGCGCCAGATGGCGTTGATCATGGGCGACTTCGGCCTCAGCGCGGCCGCGCTCGCGGCCGCCGTCTCCTGCCTCCTGTACGCCCGCGTCCGGGAGAGCCGCTTCTGCCCCGCCTGGCTGCTCTTCGGCTTCTCCTCCGCCATGGCCGCCGCCGGGAACGCCGTCTGGGGGTGGTACGAGGTCGTCCTCCAGCGGGAGGTGCCCAGCCCCTCCGTCGCCGACCTCTTCTTCCTGCTCTTCGCCCCGCCCGCCATCGTCGGACTGCTCGTCCTCGCCAAGAAGCCCGTCACCCGGGCCGGCTGGGTCTGCCTGGCACTCGACGCCTGGCTCATCGGCGGCTCCCTGCTGACCCTCTCGTGGAGCCTCGCCCTCGCGCACACCGCGCACTTCGAGGGCGAGAGCGTCGCCCGGGCCGCGCTGTCACTGGCCTACCCGCTCCTCGACATCGTGCTCGTCAGCATGGTCCTCGCCCTGCACTTCCGCCGCTCCAACGTCAACCGCTCGGCCACCAACACCGCCATCGCCGCCCTCGCCCTGACCGTGCTGTGCGACGCCCTGTTCACCTCGCCGCTGCTGCGCGAGAACTACACCTCGGGCCAGCTGCTCGACGCCGGCTGGTTCACCGGCTCGCTGCTCCTCGCGTACGCGCCCTGGGGTGCGCGCCGGACCCCGGACACCGTCTCCGAGGCGCGCGGCCCGCGCCTCCCGAGCCGCCCCGTGGCCGGCTCGCTCGCCGCCCTCACCCCGTACCTCGCCGCGGCCGTCTGCACCCTCGGCATCCTGTACAACGTCGTCGAGGGCCGCCGAGTGGACCGGGTGGTCGTCTTCACGGGCTGCACGGTCGTGCTCGCCCTGGTCGTACGACAGGGCATCATGCTCCTCGACAACATCGCCCTCACCCACGAACTGGCGCAGAAGGAGAACCACTTCAGGTCCCTGGTGCAGGGTTCCAGCGACGTCATCATGATCGCCGCCCCCAGCGGCATACTCCGCTATGTGAGCCCCGCCGCCTCGGGGGTCTACGGCCGCGACGCCGAGGAGCTGATCGGCTCGGAGCTGGCCTCCCTCATCCACCCCGAGGACCTGGGCGGCGTGGTTCACGAGGTGCGCCGGTTCCTCGCCGCCTCTCCCGCCGAGGAGCCCACCACCCGGATCGAATGCCGCTTCCGCTCCGGCCGGGGCGACTGGCTGCACGTCGAGTCCACCGTCAACCGCCACCAGGGCGGCCTCATCTTCAACAGCCGGGACGTCACCGAACGGGTCCGCCTCCAGGCACAGTTGCAGCACAACGCCGAGCACGACCCCCTCACCGACCTGCCCAACCGGGCCCTGTTCACCCGGCGGGTCCGCCAAGCCCTCAGCGGCCGGCGCGCCTCCGACCCCGGCACCGCCGTCCTCTTCATCGACCTCGACGGCTTCAAGGCGGTCAACGACCGGCTGGGCCACCAGGCCGGCGACGAACTGCTGGTCCAGGCCGCCCGCCGCCTCCAGGACTCCGTACGGGCCGGGGACACCGCCGCCCGGCTCGGCGGCGACGAGTTCGCCGCCCTCATCCTCGGCGACGGCGCACGGGACCCGTCGGCGCGCGAGTTCCAGGTCCACGAGATCGCCGACCGGCTGCGCCTCACGCTCTCCCAGCCGTACCGCCTGGAGGGCGGCGACGACGTCCGCGTCGCCGCCTCCATCGGCGTCGCCTTCGCCGAGCCCGGCATCAGCGCCGGGGACCTGCTGCGCAACGCCGACCTCGCCATGTACCGGGCCAAGGCCGGCGGCAAGGACCGCGTCGAGCTCTACGCCCCGCAGATGCAGGCCGAGGTCGACCGCAGGTCCGAGCTGGCCACCCGGCTGCGCACCGCCCTCCACGACGGCGAGTTCGCCCTGCTCCACCAGCCGGTCGTCGACCTCGCCACCGGCCGCATCATGGCCGTCTCCGCCCAGGCCCGCTGGCGCTCCGCCCAGGGCATCCTCTTCACCCCCGCCGAGTTCCTGCGCGCCGCCGACGCCGGCGAGCGCACCACCGAGCTCGGCCGCTGGCTCCTCGAAGAGGCCGTCGAGCAGGCCGCCGAACGGGCCAGACTCGGCCATCGCACGCCCGTCTCCGTCCGGCTCTCCGCCCGCGTTCTGCTCGACCGCTCGCTCCCGCTCGACTCGATCGAGGCCCTGCTGACCCGCCACGGCCTGGCGTCCGGCTCCCTGATGATCGAACTCGCCGAGAGCGACCCGCGGGTCTCCTTCGACGAGCTGGAGCAGCGTCTCGTCGCCCTGCGCCGTCTCGGCGTACGGATCGCGCTGGACGGTTTCGGCAGCGGATACGCGGCCATCAACGCCCTGCGCCGCCTCCCGGTCGACGTACTGAAACTGGACAGAGGCCTGGTGGAGGGCGTGGCCGAGTCCGCCCGCCTCCGCAAGATCACCGGCGGGCTCCTCCGTATCGCGCGCGACCTCGGCCTGCGGTCCGTCGCCGACGGCGTGGACACGCCCGAGCAGGTGCTCGCCCTGCGCGCCATGGGCTGCACACACGGCCAGGGCATGGCCTTCGCGGGGCCGCTCGACGAGTACCGGCTGCGCCGCGCGCTCGTACGGGACGGCTATCCGCTTCCCGGGCGGGACCTCGAAGCGGTTCCGGTCCCGGTCGGAAACCATCCCCCGTTCCGCTCACATACTGAGACGCCCGTCCCACCCACTTGACACTGGTAGTGCGTCGGGGGGAGGGTCAGTGCCATGCGCACCCGAATTCTCGTACTTGGAAAGCGCGTCGGCTGAAGCGGGGCCCTCCACGGCCCGGCTTGAACGCTCCCGACGCGCTCCCCTCGCTTGCCTCCCGGCACGAGGGGTTTTTTGTTGCACCGGCCCCCGCCAAACCCTCGCAAAACCCTCGCAAAAACCCTCTGCTTCGAGAAGAGAATGCTGATGACCGAGCAGGCCACCGGGCACCATCCGCAGCCGCGGGCCCGTAGCGGCGGACAGTCCGCCACCATCGTCGAGCACGTCACGGGTGCGCAGTCCCTCATCCGTTCTCTCGAGGAAGTGGGGGCCGACACCGTCTTCGGTATTCCGGGCGGTGCCATCCTCCCCGCGTACGACCCGATGATGGACTCCAAGAAGGTCCGCCACATCCTGGTCCGCCACGAGCAGGGGGCGGGCCACGCCGCCACCGGCTACGCCCAGGCCACCGGCAAGGTCGGCGTCTGCATGGCGACCTCCGGGCCCGGCGCCACCAACCTGGTCACGCCCATCGCCGACGCCCACATGGACTCCGTCCCGCTGGTCGCGATCACCGGCCAGGTCGCCTCCAAGGCCATCGGCACGGACGCCTTCCAGGAGGCGGACATCTGCGGCATCACGATGCCGATCACCAAGCACAACTTCCTGGTCACCAAGGCCGAGGACATCCCGAGGACGATCGCCGAGGCGTTCCACATCGCCTCCACCGGCCGCCCCGGGCCGGTCCTGGTCGACATCGCCAAGGACGCCCTCCAGGCGAAGACCGTCTTCAGCTGGCCGCCGCAGACCGACCTGCCCGGCTACCGCCCGGTGACCAAGCCGCACGCCAAGCAGATCCGCGAGGCCGCCAAGCTCATCACCGCCGCGAAGCGACCCGTCCTGTACGTCGGCGGCGGCGTCCTCAAGGCCGGCGCCACCACCGAGCTGAAGGTCCTCGCCGAGCTCACCGGCGCCCCCGTCACCACCACCCTGATGGCGCTGGGCGCGTTCCCCGACAGCCACCCGCTGCACGTGGGAATGCCGGGCATGCACGGTGCGGTCACCGCCGTCACCGCGCTGCAGAAGGCCGACCTGATCGTCGCCCTCGGAGCCCGCTTCGACGACCGCGTCACCGGCAAGCTGGACAGCTTCGCCCCCTTCGCCAAGATCGTCCACGCCGACATCGACCCGGCCGAGATCGGCAAGAACCGCACCGCCGACGTCCCGATCGTCGGTGACGCCCGCGAGGTCATCGCCGACCTGGTCCAGGCGGTCCAGGCCGAGTACAGCGAGGGCAACAAGGGCGACTACACCGCCTGGTGGAGCGACCTCAACCGCTGGCGCGAGACCTACCCCCTCGGCTACGACCTGCCGGAGGACGGCAGCCTCTCGCCGCAGCAGGTCATCCAGCGCATCGGCCAGCTCGCCCCCGCCGACACCATCTACGCCGCGGGCGTCGGCCAGCACCAGATGTGGGCCGCCCACTTCATCGACTACGAGAAGCCGGCCACCTGGCTGAACTCCGGCGGCGCGGGCACGATGGGCTACGCCGTCCCGGCCGCCATGGGCGCCAAGGCCGGCATGCCGGACCGCCCGGTCTGGGCGATCGACGGCGACGGCTGCTTCCAGATGACCAACCAGGAGCTCGTGACCTGCGCGCTCAACAACATCCCGATCAAGGTCGCCATCATCAACAACGGCGCCCTGGGGATGGTCCGCCAGTGGCAGACCCTCTTCTACAACCAGCGGTACTCCAACACGGTGCTGCACTCCGGCCCGGAGGCCACCGGCCTGGAGCCCTCCAAGGGCACCCGCGTCCCTGACTTCGTCAAGCTGTCCGAGGCCATGGGCTGTGTCGCGCTGCGCTGCGAGGACCCGGCGGACCTGGACAAGGTCATCGCCGAGGCCAACGCCATCAACGACCGCCCCGTCGTGATCGACTTCATCGTCCACGAGGACGCCCAGGTCTGGCCCATGGTCGCCGCCGGCACCTCCAACGACGAGGTCATGGCCGCCCGGGGTGTCCGCCCCGACTTCGGCGACAACGAAGACGACTGAGACGCAGAGCCGTAAGGACCTGAGGAAAAAGGGATCGACGCACATGACTAGGCACACGCTCTCCGTCCTGGTGGAGAACACCCCCGGCATCCTGGCCCGGATCGCCGCCCTGTTCTCCCGCCGCGGCTTCAACATCGACTCGCTCGCCGTCGGTGTCACCGAACACCCCGACATCTCCCGCATCACCATCGTGGTCAATGTCGAGGACCTGCCCCTGGAGCAGGTGACCAAGCAGCTCAACAAGCTGGTCAACGTCCTGAAGATCGTCGAACTCGAGCCCAGCGCCGCGATCCAGCGCGAGCTCGTCCTGGTGAAGGTCCGCGCCGACAACGAGACCCGCTCCCAGATCGTCGAGATCGTCCAGCTGTTCCGCGCCAAGACCGTGGACGTCTCGCCCGAGGCGGTCACCATCGAGGCCACCGGTTCGAGTGACAAGCTCGACGCGATGCTCAAGATGCTGGAGCAGTTCGGCATCAAGGAGCTCGTGCAGTCCGGCACGATCGCCATAGGGCGTGGTGCCCGGTCCATCACGGACCGGTCCCTGCGCTCCCTCGACCGCAGCGCCTGACCCCTCACGCGATCGCCGGGCGGTCGACCGCCGGTCCGTCCGGCGGTCCGCCTGGCGAGACCCGAAAACTTTCCTTCCGCTCCCCGCCGTACGGTGGGACGCAACACCAGCACATCAAGGAGATTCCCAGTGGCCGAGCTGTTCTACGACGACGACGCCGACCTGTCCATCATCCAGGGCCGCAAGGTCGCGGTGATCGGTTACGGCAGCCAGGGCCACGCCCACGCGCTGTCGCTCCGTGACTCGGGTGTCGACGTCCGCGTCGGTCTGCACGAGGGCTCCAAGTCCAAGGCCAAGGCCGAGGAGCAGGGCCTGCGCGTGGTGACGCCCGCCGAGGCGGCCGCCGAGGCCTCCGTCATCATGATCCTGATCCCGGACCCGATCCAGGCCCAGGTCTACGAGGAGTCCATCAAGGACAACCTGGAGGACGGCGACGCGCTGTTCTTCGCCCACGGCTTCAACGTCCGCTTCGGCTTCATCAAGCCCCCGGCCAACGTCGACGTCGCCCTGGTCGCCCCGAAGGGCCCCGGCCACCTGGTCCGCCGCCAGTACGAGGAGGGCCGCGGCGTCCCCGCGATCGCCGCCGTCGAGCAGGACGCGACCGGCAACGCCTTCGCCCTCGCGCTCTCCTACGCCAAGGCCATCGGCGGCACCCGCGCCGGCGTCATCAAGACGACCTTCACCGAGGAGACCGAGACCGACCTCTTCGGTGAGCAGGCCGTCCTGTGCGGTGGCGCCTCGGCGCTGGTGAAGGCGGGCTTCGAGACCCTGGTCGAGGCCGGCTACCAGCCGGAGATCGCCTACTTCGAGTGCCTCCACGAGCTGAAGCTCATCGTCGACCTCATGTACGAGGGCGGCCTGGAGAAGATGCGCTGGTCGGTCTCCGAGACCGCCGAGTGGGGCGACTACGTCACCGGCCCGCGCATCATCACCGACGCCACCAAGGCCGAGATGAAGAAGGTCCTCGCCGAGATCCAGGACGGCACGTTCGCCAAGAACTGGATGGACGAGTACCACGGCGGCCTGAAGAAGTACAACGAGTACAAGACCCAGGACGAGCAGCACCTCCTGGAGACCACCGGCAAGGAGCTGCGCAAGCTCATGAGCTGGGTGAACGACGAGGAGGCGTAAGCGCCTCGGCGCGGGGCCGGACAGGGTGTCCGGCCCCGCGCCCCATCGTTGGACAGGCCGTCCAACCACGGACGGGTGATCCTTCCAACGAGGCGCAGGAAGTGCGCCGACGCACCACTAGACTTCGTCACAACATCGCGTCTGGCCCACAGCGTCGTGCGCTTTCACGCGGCAAGCCCCCTCCACCGCCTGCGGCCGTCGGGACGGCCGTCCTCCCCCGAGGCGCTGCGCGCGCGGGGGGATCCCCAGCCCTTGTGAGGACCCACGTGAGCTCGAAACCTGTCGTACTCATCGCTGAAGAGCTGTCGCCCGCCACCGTCGACGCACTGGGCCCGGACTTCGAGATCCGGCACTGCAACGGCGCCGACCGCGACGAGCTGATCCCCGCCATCGCCGATGTGGACGCCATCCTGGTCCGCTCCGCGACCAAGGTCGACGCCGAGGCCATCGCCGCCGCGAACAAGCTCCGTGTCGTCGCCCGCGCCGGCGTCGGTCTGGACAACGTCGACGTCTCCGCCGCCACCAAGGCCGGCGTGATGGTCGTCAACGCGCCGACCTCCAACATCGTCACCGCCGCCGAGCTCGCGTGCGGTCTGCTCGTCGCCACCGCCCGCAACATCCCGCAGGCCAACACCGCCCTGAAGAACGGCGAGTGGAAGCGGTCGAAGTACACGGGCGTCGAGCTGAGCGAGAAGACCCTCGGCGTCGTCGGCCTCGGCCGCATCGGCGTCCTGGTCGCCCAGCGCATGTCCGCGTTCGGCATGAAGATCGTCGCGTACGACCCCTACGTGCAGCCGGCCCGCGCCGCCCAGATGGGGGTGAAGCTGCTGGCCCTGGACGAGCTCCTGGAGGTCGCCGACTTCATCACCGTCCACCTGCCGAAGACCCCCGAGACCCTCGGTCTCATCGGCGACGAGGCGCTGCACAAGGTCAAGCCGAGCGTCCGCATCGTCAACGCCGCGCGCGGCGGGATCGTCGACGAGGCCGCGCTGTTCTCCGCCCTCAAGGAGGGCCGGGTCGCCGGCGCGGGCCTCGACGTGTACGCGAAGGAGCCCTGCACGGACTCCCCGCTCTTCGAGCTCGACCAGGTCGTCTGCACCCCGCACCTCGGCGCGTCCACGGACGAGGCCCAGGAGAAGGCCGGTATCGCGGTCGCCCGCTCGGTGCGCCTCGCGCTCGCCGGCGAACTGGTGCCGGACGCGGTCAAC
Organism: Streptomyces sp. NPDC003027; assembly: GCF_053591435.1. Lineage (NCBI taxonomy): Bacteria > Bacillati > Actinomycetota > Actinomycetes > Kitasatosporales > Streptomycetaceae > Streptomyces > Streptomyces sp. NPDC003027. The sequence goes on along the minus strand of NZ_JBSFTU010000003.1, from coordinate 104,984 downwards.
GTCCAGGGCGGTGTCATCGCCGAGGACGTCAAGCCCGGCCTGCCGCTCGCCGAGAAGCTCGGCCGGATCTTCACCGCCCTCGCCGGCGAGGTCGCGGCGCGGCTCGACGTCGAGGTGTACGGCGAGATCACCCAGCACGATGTGAAGGTGCTCGAACTCTCCGCGCTCAAGGGCGTGTTCGAGGACGTGGTCGACGAGACCGTGTCGTACGTCAACGCCCCGCTGTTCGCGCAGGAGCGCGGTGTCGAGGTCCGTCTGACGACGAGCTCCGAGTCGCCCGACCACCGCAACATGGTCACCGTGCGCGGCACCCTCTCCAGCGGCGAGGAGGTCGCGGTCTCCGGCACGCTGGCCGGCCCCAAGCACCTCCAGAAGATCGTCGCCATCGGCGAGTACGACGTGGACCTGGCGCTCGCCGACCACATGGTGGTGCTGCGCTACGAAGACCGTCCGGGTGTCGTCGGCACCGTCGGCCGGATCCTCGGCGAGGCCGGTCTCAACATCGCGGGCATGCAGGTCTCGCGTACGGAGGAGGGCGGCGAGGCGCTCGTCGTGCTCACCGTCGACGACACGGTGCCGGCGAACGTGCTCGCGGAGATCTCCGAGGAGATCGGCGCGAACTCGGCCCGTTCGGTCAACCTCATCTGACCCGAGGGGCGTTCGCACGCTCCCGTACCCGGCATCCGGACATCGTCCCAGACGGTCGTCCGGGTGCCGGGCACGGTCGGCCCGTCACCGCCACGGGATGTGGCGCCAGGGGCTGCCCTCGTGCTCCGACAGGGCGCGGTGCGCGATGACGCTCTGCTCGTAGAACCGGCCGTACTCCTCCCCGTCGAAGCGCAGCACCCGCCCCAGGGCGTACCCGGCCGAGAACTCCTGCCACGAGGTGTACGCCGACTTGCTCAGCGCCCCGGCGTAGACGATCGCCTGCTCGGCCTCCGGCGGTGCGCAATACCTGGCCGACAGGCCCCAGCGCGCCAGGTTGACCGCCCGGCCGTAGTCGTAGGCGACCGTCGTCCGCACCCGGCCGTCCGGCGCCAGCAGCCCGTCGGCGCGGAAACGGGCCTCGTACCGCAGGATGCGGCGCACCAGCTCCTCGATGTGCGTGACCGCCGCCTGGCCCGCGCCGAGGTCCTGGGCGTGGCCCGCGGCGGTCTCGCGCCACAGGTCGGGCGACGGCGCTTCGCCGTGGCGGGACCGCAGCTCCTCGCGCACCCGCAGGGCGAAGTCGGGCTCCGGCGGGCTGTTGCGCGCGTCCAGCAGCGCGTTCAACTCCCCCTGCCAGCCCGCGCGATCGGTGATGCCCCACGACTCGCTCAGCGTGTCGAGCTCGTCGGTGTAGCCGGAGTACACCGTGCCGACCTCGTTCCACGGCACACCGTTCCCGATCGCCAGGTGCGCGCCGCAGGCCAGGCCGTAGGCGAGCGGTCCGTACAGGGCGCCGTGCCGCAGGGCGACGAGCCGGTCGCCGGCCGGCCGGTCGTTCTCCGCGTAGCAGCGGAGCCAGAAGGCGCGGTGCTGGGGTGTGGTGGGCAGCAGCAGCTGGGCGGGGGTGCCGGCGTTCACCGCGAGCAGCTGCCACGGGTCGCGCCACCCCTCGAACTCGGCGGCCCACCGGAGCGTGACGCTGTGGAACACCCACTCGGGGTGCCAGGGCGGCAGCATCCCCCGGGTGAGCAGCGGCCGGACGGTGCGCCCGCTCTCGTGCGGAAGGGCGCGCCAGTAGACCGTCTCGGGCTCCGCGTCGACCTCGGCCTTCGGCACGCCGATGAAGAGGAGGGTCCCGGCGAGCACGCGCAGCTGCGCCTCCACGTCGCCGCGCAGGCCCGCCTCGTACAGCAGGTGCTCGGTCTCCGTCGGCGGCGCCCAGGGGACGCCGTGGGGGAGGTGCGGGGGGACAGGCGGGGGAGTCATGACCATGGGATGTTCCGGTACGGGCTCGCGGGGTCCTGGATGAGGGTGCGGTGGAGGGCGAGGCACTCCTGGTACATGCCCTCGGGATCGCCCTCGTCGAAGTGGATCAGCCGGGCGAGGAGGTAGCCGAGGGAGAAGTCCGCCCAGGAGCCGTACGCCTGCCGGGCGAGGCCGGCGATCCGCAGGACGGCCTGCTCGGCCTCCGCCGGGTCGCAGTACCGCGCGCCCAGCGCCAGGCGTACGACGTTCACCGCACGGCCGTGGTCGAAGGCGGCCAGGGTGTCGACCCGGCCGTCCGGCGGCAGCAGCCCGTCGGCGCGGAACCGGCCCTCGTAGTGCGCGATCCGGCGCTGGAAGTCGGCGGCCTCGCGCAGGTCGTCGTCGTCCGCGTACCGTCCGCCGAGGGCCGCGGTGACCCCGGCGGCCCACTCCTCGGGGGAGGGCGTCCGGTCGAGCCGCGCCACGAGCCCTCGCCGGGTCCGCAGGACGAGTTCGGCGACGCGCCCCACGAGCCGGGTGGCCAGCAGGCTCTCGAACGTCCGGTGGTAGCCGGCCCGTTGGGTGACGCCCCAGGGGCGGCGCAGCCGCGCGACGTCCTTCGGGTAGTCCTCGTAGACGGCGCCGAGCAGGTTCCACGCGAGGCCGTTGACGATCGCGAGATGGGCGCCGAGCGCGAGACCGGACGCGACCGGTCCGTGCAGATGGCCGCCGGCGTGCGTGATCAGCCGCATCCGCGTCGATCCGGCCGCGCGCGCGGCCGCCTCCCGCCACGCCTGCCGATGGGCGGGCCGGGCCTGCAGGACGGTGGCGTACGGGGTGTCCGGATTGACCGCGAGCCACCACTTGCCGTCCGGCCATGCCTGTGCGAGCTCGTCGAGCGTCGTCTGCCGGAACACCCACTCCGGGTGCCACGGCGGCAGCATCCCCTCGGTGAGGACGGGGACGACGGTACGGCGGGCGGCCTTGTCGCGCCGCGACGGCAGGGGAGCGGTGTAACCCGGGGCGTCGGCGTGCAGCCGAGCGGTCAGTACGTACAGACGCCCGCGGGCGAGTACGTCGAGCGTCCCGGCCTCGTCGCCCCGCGCCACCGCCTCGTGCAGCGACCGCTCGGTGGACGTCGGCGGCGCCCAGGTCTGCGTTGGCATGAGCCCGATCATATAAACCGCGGCAGGCCGTCAGAGTCGCGCCGCCTTGATCGCCATGTGGAGGAGCAGGCGGTCCTCGCCCGCGTCGAGGTCGAGTCCGGTGAGCTGTTCGACGCGGGAGAGGCGGTAGTAGAGGGTCTGGCGGTGGATGCCGAGAGCGGCCGCGGTGCGGCCCGCCTGGCCCGCGTGGTCGAGGAACGTCTCGGCGGTGCGGGCCAGTTCGGCGTGGGCCGGGGTGAGCAGGGCGCGGACCGCCGGGTCGGGTTCGCCGGCCGGGAGGGCGGTGAGCAGCCGGTACGGGCCGATGGCGGACCAGGGCGCCAGCGGCCCGAGCCGGGGCTGGGCGGCGGCGGCCCGGGCGGCGGCGGTGGCCTCGCGCCAGGCCGCGTCGAGCTCCTGGAGCCCGCGCCGGGGCCCGGCGATCCCCGCGACGGCGCCCGCGCCGGCGGCGTCCCGCAGCCGGGTGGCCGCCGTCGTCGCGGGCGCCAGGTTGTCGGCCGACCGCAGGCGCACCACGACCGCCAGCGCGTGCGCGGCACCGGGCCGCCGGGCCTCGTACGGCCCGGCCGGTCCCGTGACGGCGAGGGGTCCGGCGGCGTCGGACCCGCCGCCGTCCCGGGACCGGCCGGCCGAGCCCGGGCCCGCCGGACGTCGCCAGGGGAGGGTGCACAGCGCCGCCGCGCCGGGGATCGTACGGAAGGACGGGCCCTCCTCGTCTGGCCACGGGGCGACGCACACCAGGGCGTGCAGGCCGTCCGCGTCGGGGCCCAGAGCCGTGCGCAGAGCCGCGAGAGCCATGTCGTACTGCCAGCCGCGCTCCGCGCTCAGGGCCGCCCGGAGCTCTCGGGAGAGGTCGGTGCCCGCCCGCTCCTCGTCGGCGAGGAGATCGCCGATCCGGGCCGCGACCTCCATCGCCGCCGCCAGCCGGGCGGGCGAGGGGCCCGGCTCGGCGTCGAGGAGCCAGACGTATCCGAGGACGACGCCCCGATGCCGTACGGGCAGACAGATCCGGTCCCGGAGCACCCCCGCGTCCGGGGCCGCCGGGATCCGCACCGGCCCGGTCGCCCGGGTGATCCCGAAGCCCTCGAACCAGGCCCGTACCGCCGGTGTCGACTTCCTGGTCAGGATCGAGCGGGTGCGGACCGGGTCCAGCGCCGACTCGTCGAAGAAGCTGTCGCTGTCGTGGGCCCCGAAGGCGATCAGACCGAAATCGCGGTTCTCCAGCGTCGCCGGGGCGCCGAGCAGTGCCGAGATCTCGTCCACCAGCTCCTGGTAATCGCCCTTCACGCGGCCATTCTCGCACCCGCCGCCCGCTCCTTCATACAGATGTCTGAGATGCCGTGTGTGGATGCGTGACAGCTGTCGATGGCAGAGGATCGGAGCGATCCTTAGGTTTCACGGTGGTTCTCCGTGCTGTTTCCGAAACCTTCCGTATGTTCGGCTACGGCACCTTTTCAACACCCCGCCCTCAGGAGGTGCCCCGTGCTGGGTCCCGTGATCCTCGCCGCGTCCCGCAGCGACAAGATGCGCCGTTTCGTCTCGGCCGCCCCGGGGACCAAGCAGGTCGTCGACCGGTTCATCGCGGGTGAGACCGTCGAGCACGTCATCCCGATCGTCGAGGACCTCACCGGCCGGGGCCTGGAGGTCACCCTCGACGTCGTGGGCGAGGACATCACCACCGTCGAGCAGTCCTACGCCGCCCGGGACGCCTACCTGGAGCTCATCGGCCGCCTCAAGGAGCTGGGCCTCGGCGAGCGCGCCGAGATGTCGGTCAAGCTGTCGATGTTCGGCCAGTCGCTGGAGATCGAGGGAGGCGAGCCCGCGGGGCTCGCGGCCGAGGGTGGTGGTGGGCGACGGGCGGGCGGCCACGAGCTGGCGCTCGCCAACGTCCGCCCGGTCGTCGAAGCCGCCGCCGAGATCGGCACCACGGTCACCCTGGACGCCGAGGACCACACCACCCTCGACTCGATGTTCGCCATCCACGAGGAGCTGCGGAAGGACTTCCCGCAGACCGGCTGCGTCATCCAGGCGTACCTGCACCGCACCGAGGAGGACGCCCGCCGCCTCGCCGCCGACGGCTCCCGGGTCCGGATCGTGAAGGGCGCCTACAAGGAGCCCGCCTCCGTCGCCATCCAGGACAGGCCCGAGATCGACAAGGCGTACGTCCGGATCATGAAGATCCTCATGGACGGCGAGAGCTACCCCATGATCGGCTCGCACGACCCGCGCCTGATCTCGATAGGCCAGGAGCTCGCGCGCCGCGCCGGGCGCAAACTGGACGAGTACGAGTTCCAGATGCTGTACGGCATCCGCAGCGAGGAGCAGAACCGTCTCGCCGCCGAGGGTCACCGCGTACGCGTCTACACCGCGTACGGCACCGACTGGTACGGCTACTTCATGCGCCGCCTCGCGGAGAAGCCGGCCAACCTGCTCTTCTTCGCACGTTCCATCCTCACCAAGGGCTGAGCCCACCCCTCAGAAGGAGTTAAGAGACTCATGGACGCTGTCACCCAGGTCCCCACTCCGGTCAACGAGCCGGTGCACAGCTACGCCCCCGGTTCCCCCGAGCGCGCCCGCCTGGAGGCCAAGCTCAAGGAGCTGGCCGAGAACCCGCGCGAGCTGCCGATGACCATCGGCGGCGTGAAGCGCATGGGCGGCGGTGAGCGCGTCGACGTCGTACAGCCGCACAACCACAAGGCCGTCATCGGCACCTTCGCCGGCGCCACCCGGCAGGACGCCCAGGACGCCGTCGACGCGGCCCTGGCCGCCGCTCCGGCCTGGCGCGCGATGTCCTTCGACGACCGCGCCGCGATCATCCTGCGCGCCGCCGAGCTGCTGGCCGGCCCCTGGCGCGAGACGCTGGCCGCCTCCACCATGCTCGGCCAGTCGAAGACCGCCCAGCAGGCCGAGATCGACACCCCGTGCGAGCTCGTCGACTTCTGGCGCTTCAACGTCTCCTACGCCCGGCAGATCCTCGCGGAGCAGCCGCCGGCGAACTCCCCGGGTGTGTGGAACCGTCTGGACCACCGCCCGCTGGAGGGCTTCGTCTACGCGATCACGCCGTTCAACTTCACCGCCATCGCGGGCAACCTGCCCACCGCCCCCGCCCTCATGGGCAACGTGGTGGTCTGGAAGCCGTCCCCGACCCAGACCCACTCCGCGGTGCTGCTCATGGAGCTGCTGGAGGAGGCCGGTCTGCCCAAGGGCGTCATCAACCTGGTGACGGGCGACGGCATCGCCGTCTCCGAGGTGGCCCTGAACCACCCGGAGCTGGCCGGTATCCACTTCACCGGCTCGACCAAGACCTTCCAGCACCTGTGGAAGACGGTCGGCAACAACATCGAGAAGTACCGCTCCTACCCCCGGATCGTCGGCGAGACCGGCGGCAAGGACTTCGTCGTCGCCCACCCGAGCGCCGACCGCGCCATCCTGAAGACCGCGCTGACCCGCGGCTCCTTCGAGTTCCAGGGCCAGAAGTGCTCCGCGTCCTCGCGTGCGTACATCCCGGCCTCCCTCTGGAACTCGGGCTTCAAGGAGGAGTTCGCGGCCGAGGTCGACGGCATCAAGATGGGTGACGTCACCGATCTGACGAACTTCATCGGCGCCGTGATCGACGAGCGTGCCTTCGCCAAGAACAAGGCCGCGATCGACCGGGCGAAGGCCGACCCGACCTGCACGATCGTCGCCGGCGGCACGTACGACGACTCGGAGGGCTGGTTCGTCCGTCCGACCGTCATCGAGTGCTCCGACCCCGAGAACGAGGTCTTCACGACCGAGTACTTCGGCCCGATCCTCGCCGTCCACGTCTACGAGGACGAGAAGTACGAGCAGATGCTGGAGCAGATGGAGTCGGTGTCGGCGTACGCGCTGACCGGCTCGATCATCGCCGGTGACCGCGCCGCCGCGGCCCACGCGATGGACAAGCTCCGCTATGCCGCGGGCAACTTCTACATCAACGACAAGTCGACCGGCGCCGTCGTCGGCCAGCAGCCCTTCGGCGGCGGCCGCGCCTCCGGCACGAACGACAAGGCCGGCGCCCCGCAGAACCTGATGCGCTGGACGCTGACCCGCGCGATCAAGGAGACCCTGGTCCCGCCGACCGACTACTCCTACCCCCACATGGGCTGACGCCCCCAGGCCTCCCGGAGGCCCCCTGACACCGCCCCCGTCCTCGGTCCCCCAACCGAGGACGGGGGCGGTTCCATGTGCGGGTGGGGCCACCAGGCGGTGTGGCGGACGCGCGCGGTCGATCTGCCGCTACGCAGCGCGAACGACAGCGCGTTCCAGGAAATCGGCGATGAGTGCGGCGATCCGGGGCGCGTGCGTCTCCAGGGCGAAGTGGCCCGTCGGGAGCAGGTGGACCTCCGCGTGCGGGAGGTCGCGGCGGAAGGCTTCGGCGCCCGCCGGGACGAAGATCTCGTCTCCGGCGCCCCAGACCGCGAGCAGCGGGACCCGGGAGGTGCGGAAGTACTCCTGGAAGGCGGGATAGAGGGCGAAGTTGGAGCCGTAGTCGCTGATCAGGTCCAGCTGGATCGCGTCCTGGCCCTCGCGTGCCATCAGGGCGGCGTCGTGGTGCCAGGCGTCGGGGCTGAGGAGGTCGCGGGACTCGGGCGGGACGCCCGTCTCGTACTGCCACCTGATGCCGTCCAGTGAGCGGATCGCGCGGACCGGTGCCTCGGTCCGCGGGGTGCGGTCGGCGATCAGGGCGAGGACCGGAGCCCAGGCGTCCGCGCCCAGCCCCTCTTCGTAGGCGTTGCCGTTCTGCGTGACGATCGCGGTGATGCGCTCGGGGTGGGCGAGAGCCAGGCGCAGACCGATGGGGGCGCCGTAGTCCTGGATGTACAGCGCGAACCGGTCGAGGCCCAGGTTGTCGGCGAACTCGGCGGTGAGCGCGGCCAGTTCGGCGAAGCTGTAGTCGAACTCGTCGGCCGGAGGCGCGGCGCTGCGGCCGAAGCCGAGGTGGTCGGGGGCGATCAGCCGGTAGCGGTCGGCGAGCAGTGGGATCAGGTCGCGGAACATGTGCGAGCTGGTGGGAAAGCCGTGCAGGAGCAGGAGGACGGGGGCGCCGGCCGGCCCGGCCTCGCGGTAGTGGATCTCGTGACCCCTGACCGTGGTGGTGCGGTGGTGTACCTGCTGTACGAGGACCATGCCTAACCCCTCAAACGGCTTTTAGTGGTTGAGGTGGGAGTCAAGCACCGCATGTCTAACTGGTCAAGGGGTGATGAACGGTTAGGTGGCGTGTGGGGGAGACTCGGAGCATGACTCTGACGACCGCGCCCACCCACGCTCTCGGGGCCGAGAGGCTCCTCGCCGTCCGGGAGATGCTCGATGCCGCCTTCGGTGGTGACTTCTCCGACGAGGACTGGGACCACGCCCTCGGCGGTGTGCACGCCTGCGTGGAGGACGAGAGGGGAGTCGCCGCCCACGGCAGTGTGGTCATGCGCCGGGTGCTGCACGGCGGGCGTTCCCTGCGCGTGGGTTACGTCGAGGGCGTCGGCGTCCGCGCCGATCGGCGCCGGCAGGGGCTGGCCGGTGTCGTCATGGCCGAGCTGGAACGGGTGATCGACGGGGCGTACGCCTTCGGGGCGCTGTCGGCCTCGGACGAGGGGGCCGCGCTCTACCGCGCCCGTGGCTGGACCCTGTGGCAGGGGCGGATCGAGGTCCTGAGTCCGGATGGGATCGTCCGGCTGCCGGACGAGGAGGGCTCCACCCACCTGCGTCCGGCCCGGGGCGGTCTTCTGCCCGACCCCGCCGCCCCGCTCGTCTTCGACTGGCGCGACGGCGACGTGATGTGAGCCGCGGAGGGCGCGGCCCGTGCCGCGTCCGCCCGCGCCCTCAACGGCCTTCGCCGACGCGCCCCTTCTCCGTCTCCAGCTTCGCCGTGTACGTCGCCGACACCGCCCAGCCCACACCGAAGAGCGCCAGGGCGTACCCCGGCATCCCGAGCCCCAGGCCGGCCGCCGCCAGGCACGCCACCACGGCGACCGCCCAGACGGCGAGCGCCACCTTGCCCCGGCGGCTCAGGAACAGCCACTCGCGCGGGCGGGCCGGGCGGGTGGCCAGTTCGCCCGCGGGCCCCTCACTCGCCGCCTTCGGGCGCTTGAAGTAGCCGTACATCATCCATTCGCCGCAGAGCTCCCAGCCCTCGGGCTCCAGCGCGGCCAGGACCTGGTCGCGGCGCCGGCCCTTGATCACCTCGCGCCGGTACTCCCAGCGCAGCGCAGCGCCCGGCGCCCGGCGGCACACGAACCGCCCGAGCGCGTCGAGGGACTCCACCTCCCAGCCCTGGTCGCCGTGGACCGCCAGCATCCGCCGGTCGTTGAAGATGTCCGCGGTCCAGGTCCAGCTCTCCGCCGCCTCGTCCGGCTCCCCGGGCAGCGGCGCCAGACCGCCGAGCTGCGCCGCGAAGGCGGCGGCCGGACCGAACTCCTCCTCCGCCGTCACCCCCGTCCGGTCGAGATGGCCGCGCAGGTCGGCGACGGTCGCGTCGATCTGCGCGCGCGGCACGCCGGCGGTGCGCAGCGCGGTGGCGAGCTGCTCGAAGTACGTGTCCGTGGTCATGGTGTCGATCCCCCTGGGTGCAGCGCGGCCCGTACGGCCGTGTGGAAGTCCAGCCAGGCCCCGCTCTCGGCGGCGAGATGCTCCCGCCCCCGCTCGGTCAGCCGGTAGTAGCGGCGTCCCGGTCCTCGCTCGGCGGCCCGGAACTCGGCCTCCAGCAGGCCCGCTTCCTCCAGCCGGTTGAGCACGGGATAGAGCGTCCCGCCCTTGATCTCGCCCAGTCCCGCCTCGGCGAGCGACTTGGCGATCTCGTACCCGTAACTCTCGCCGTCGGTCAGGCAGGAGAGGACGAGCAGGTCGAGGACTCCCTTGAGCCAGCTGGATCTGCGGTCTGCGGCCATGCGTGCATTCCATCACCACCTAGATAGGAAAGCAATCTAGCTAGCGGGGTCGACTTCGCGGGACACCAGCATCTTCCCGGCGTTCTCCCCGCGCAGCATGCCGAGGAAGGCGTCCACGATGTGCTCGAACCCCTCCACCACCGTCACGTCCAGCGGCAGCCGCCCGCTCCGCAGGTGCGGCACCGCGAAGTCGTACAACTCCCCCCGCGCGTCCTGGTGGTCACGCACCAGAGAGCCTTCGAGGCGCAGGCTCTTGCCCACCACGTCGAAGAGGTTGCGCGGGGCGGGCGGGGGAGCGGGCCCTCGCCCACGCGCGACGGGTACTGCGGCTCCTGGAGGTGATGGCCGCCGAGGTGCGCGGCGCGGAGACCGGCACCGCCTCCGGACCGCTGCGGATCGCCGCCTTCCGCAGCGCCGCCCTGATGGCCCTGATCCGGGCCCTGCGGGAAACCCGCCGTCTCAGATAGTAGGAAGTCCGAGTAATTGTGGAGACAGACCCGGCCGCCTGTCCTAGCTTGGTAGGAGCCGAACGTCTCGCTCCATCAGCGAATGGCGGTCGTGAGCGCGATGCCCTTGTGCAGGCAACCCCTGCGGCGGCGCTCCCCGCCCCTTCCGGCGCCTTCGATCACCACTGATCTCGGATCACCACTGATCTCAAGGAGTCGATCCCCCATGGCCGCTGAGACCCTCCGCCGCGTCCGCCACTCCGCCACCCGCCCCAGCGACGACGCCCGCAAGAACGCCGCCGCCGCCCTCCAGCGGGCCCTCGACCGCCGGGACAACGGCGGGTCCACGGGCCACTGAGGCTTACGGATCCCACCGGCGCCGGGGCTTACGGAGCCGCGCGCCGCACCTCGAAGTGGTCGACGCGCTCGCCGCTCCCGGCGAGCGCCGAGACCTTGGGCACCGGCGACGCCCCGGCCACCGCCTCCACGATTTCCGAAGAACCCGGTTCCGTCCGGATGGTGGACAATGAGTGTCAGGAACTGGGACGAGGAGTAGGGTGCCGACATGTCTCACAGCATCGATCTCGCAGTCATTCCCGGCGACGGCATCGGCCAGGAGGTCGTGGCCGAGGGCCTCAAGGTCCTCGCCGCCGCGCTCCCGCAGGACGTGAAGCTGGAGACGAAGGAGTACGACTTCGGCGCCAAGCGCTACCACGCGACCGGTGAGACCCTCACCGACGCCGACGTCGCGGCGCTGAAGCAGCACGACGCCATCCTGCTCGGCGCCATCGGCGACCCGTCGGTCCCGTCCGGCGTGCTGGAGCGCGGCTTCCTTCTGAAGCTCCGCTTCCTCTTCGACCACCACGTCAACCTGCGTCCCTCGAAGCTGCTGCCCGGCGTGTCGACCCCGCTCAAGGGCCAGCCCGAGATCGACTTCATCGTGGTCCGCGAGGGCACCGAGGGTCCGTACACCGGCAACGGCGGCTCGATCAGGACCGGTACGCCGCACGAGGTCGCCACCGAGGTCTCCGTCAACACGGCCTTCGGTGTCGAGCGCGTGGTCCGCGACGCCTTCACCCGCGCCCAGGCCCGCCCGCGCAAGAAGCTGACGCTGGTCCACAAGAACAACGTCCTGGCGTACGCGGGTCACCTCTGGACCAACATCTTCAACAAGGTGGCCGAGGAGTTCCCCGAGGTCACCACCGACTACCTGCACGTGGACGCGGCGACGATCTTCCTCGTCACGCAGCCCGAGCGGTTCGACGTGATCGTCACCGACAACCTCTTCGGCGACATCATCACCGACCTCGCCGCGGCCGTCTCCGGCGGCATCGGCGTCGCCGCCTCCGGCAACATCAACCCGAGCGGCGAGTTCCCGTCCATGTTCGAGCCGGTCCACGGCTCCGCGCCGGACATCGCGGGCCAGGGCAAGGCCGACCCCACGGCCACCGTCCTCTCGGTCGCGCTCCTGCTGCGGCACCTCGGCTACGAGAACGAGGCCGGCCGCATCGAGGCGGCCGTCGCCGCCGACCTGACCGAGCGCGGAGACGCCAGGAACGCGGCCCGCACGACGGGCGAGATCGGCGACGCGCTCGCGGTACGCGTAGCGAGCTGACCCGCCGACTGACGCATCACCACAGCCGCCGGGTCGCATTCCGCACCCGGCGGCTGTACCTATGCGGTCGCAGGGTGCCACCATCACATCCTGGACCGTATGCACACCGTTTCCGTGCACCGGACCCCACAGGCGATAATCGAACGTGGGGCCGCGGCATGCGGGAAAGCTCGGACGTCCTAGCAGAGCACTGATAGCGGCGTGAGCGCGGTCCGTCACACACAACCGGTGAAGGACAAGCACTCATGACGACGCCCACGATCGAGCTCAAGCCCTCCTCCAGCCCGCTGTCCGACGCGGAGCGCGAGGCGATCCTGGCCAACCCGGGATTCGGCCGCCACTTCACCGACCACATGGTGACCATCCGGTGGACCGAGGGCCGCGGCTGGCACGACGGCCAGCTCGTGCCGTACGGCCCGCTCTCCCTCGACCCGGCCACGAACGTCCTGCACTACGCACAGGAGATCTTCGAGGGCCTGAAGGCCTACCGCCACCCCGACGGCTCGGTCGCCAGCTTCCGCCCCGACGCCAACGCCCGGCGCTTCCAGGCGTCCGCCCGCCGTCTGGCGATGCCGGAGCTGCCCGTCGAGACCTTCATCGAGGCGTGTGACGCGCTCGTCCAGCAGGACAAGGCGTGGGTCCCGGCGCACGGCGGCGAGGAGTCCCTCTACCTGCGCCCGTTCATGATCGCGACCGAGGTCGGACTCGGTGTGCGGCCCGCCAACGAGTACCTCTTCGTCGTCATCGCGTCGCCCGCCGGACCGTACTTCCCCGGCGGCGTGAAGCCCGTCTCCATCTGGCTCTCCGAGGACCGCGTCCGCGCGGTCCCCGGCGGTATGGGCGACGCCAAGACCGGCGGCAACTACGCCGCCTCCCTGCTCGCGCAGGCCGAGGCGGCGGCGAAGGGCTGCGACCAGGTCGCCTACCTCGACGCCGTGGAGCACAAGTGGGTCGAGGAACTCGGCGGCATGAACCTGTACTTCGTGTACGGCGGCGAGGCCGGCCGGAAGCCCCGGATCGTCACGCCCACGCTGACCGGTTCGCTCCTCGCCGGCATCACCCGCGACTCGCTCCTCCAGCTCGCGAAGGACCTCGGTTGCGAGGCGGAGGAGGGCCGGGTCTCCATCGACCAGTGGCACGCCGACTCGCTGAACGGCACCCTGACGGAGGTCTTCGCCTGCGGTACGGCCGCGGTGATCACCCCGGTCGGCACGGTCAAGGCGGCCCGCGGCGAGTGGCAGCAGTCGGACGGACAGCCCGGCGAGGTCACGATGCGCCTGCGCGAGGCGCTGCTCGCCATCCAGACCGGCAAGGCGGAGGACGTCCACGGCTGGACGCACCAGCTGGGTTAGTCGGTACGTGAGTGGGGGCGCCCTCCTGGAGAGGGCGCCCCCTGAGCCTTTCGTTTGGATCGTGCCGGGCTCGCGGGCCCTCAGGAGACGGCGACCTCCGGTTCCGGCGCCGTCGCCGGCTTCGGTGTCAGGACCGCGTACAGCACGCCGCCCACCAGGCCCGACAGCACGAAGCTGCAGTCGATGCCGTCCGTGAGGGCGAGCAGCGGCCCCTCGTACAGCGGCGTGGCCACCGACGCCAGGCCCACGCCCGCCCCGATCGCCCACGAGGCGGTCGCCCGCGCGTTCCACCCCGCCGTGAACCAGTACGCCCCGCCCCGCGCCCGGCGGTTGTAGACCTGGAGCGCCTCCGGGTCGTACGCGCCCGCGCACCGCGTGTGCCCGATCAGGGTGATCACCGCCCACGGAGTGCCGACCGCGGTGAGCAGCAGCACGAACGACGTCATCGCCGTCTGCGCGTCCGTGGCGAAGTGGCCCAGGAAGACGAAGGCCGTCGCCACCACCGCGACCACGAGCGTCGCCCGCGCGCGCGTCGCGCGGGGCAGGATGGCGTCCAGGTCGAGCCCCATGGAGTACAGCATCAGCCCCGCGTTGCCGACCGAGCCGGCGGTCGCCGCGAGCAGCAGCGGCACCAGGTACCAGACGGGGGAGGCGTCGACGAGCGGCCCGGCGTAGTCGAGGGCGCCGCGCGCCGCCAACGCCGTGTACGTACCGAAGAGCTGAGGGATCAGCAGACCCACCAGCAGGCCCAGACAGGTCGCTCGCCAGACGGACTTCGAGCTGTGCCGTTCGGGTGAGATGTAGCGCGTGTAGTCACCGAGCAGCGTGATGAAGGCGACCGGGCCGCTGAGCCCGGCGGCCACCGCTGACAGTACCCAGGTCGGCCAGAACGAGCCCAGCAGATACGGGGTTTCGGGCACCGCCGCCGCGGTGAAGTCCCCGGCGTACGCGAACAGGCCCAGCGCGAGCAGCAGGGTCATGCCGACCGCCAGGGCCTTGCTGAGCCTGAGCAGCAGCCGGTAGCCGTAGACCGCGGCGACGACCGTGCAGGCGGCGAGCACCGCGTACACGACGGTGTGCGTGACGTCCCCGGTCGGCAGCCCCACCAGCCGGTCCAGCGTTCCCACGATCACGTCCCCGCCGATCCACAGGGTCAGCGCGGTGTAGCCGAGGGAGAGCAGCAGACCGACGACGGAGCCGACCAGCCGTCCCCGGACGCCGAAGAAGGCGCCGCTGGAGGTGGAGAGGTTCGTCGCGGTGCGCAGCGAGACGAGGGCGAGCGGGGCGGTCACGGCGACGCCGACGAGCGTGCCGGCGACGACGGAGGTCACCGACGCCCACAGGCCCAGGCCGAAGGAGACCGGCAGCCAGCCGAAGACGATCACGCCGAGGCAGAGGTTGGATCCGAGGAGGATCGAGACGAGGTCACGCGGGCCGCTGGTGCGTTCCGCTTCGGGGATGGTGTCGACTCCGCGCTGTTCTATCGGCATGGGGGCTCCCTGCGGGCAAGCGGACGGACTGGTTTTTGAGTGGCGCTCAATGTGACCTACTACGACTCGGTACGTCAATCCTTGGAACAAGTGCGTTCAGCGATTAGAGTGTCGCTCAAACAGGAGGTGTTTCTGACGTGCGACTGACCCCCACGGAGCGCGACCGGCTGCTGCTCTTCGGCGCCGCCGAGCTCGCCAGGGCCCGCCGGGCCAGGGGCCTGCGGCTGAACGTGCCCGAGGCGACCGCCCTGATCGCGGACACCGTCTGCGAGGCGGCCCGCGACGGCAAGCGGCTCGCCGAGGCGATCGCGGCGGCCCGCTCCGTCCTCGGCCCGGACGACGTGCTGCCGGGCGTGGCCGACATCGTCACCGAAGTGCATGTCGAGGCCGTTTTCGACGACGGCTCGCGGCTCGCGGTCGTCTCCGACCCGATCGGCTGGGGGTCCCCCCGCGAATCGGGGGGAGGCGCTCTCGGCGAGGGCGCCCCGGGCGCCCTGCTGCCGGGCCCCGCGCCGGCCGAGCAGCAGCCCGCGCTCACCCTGACCGTCCGCAACACCGCGGCCGTCCCCGTCAGCGTCACCTCGCACTTCCACTTCTTCGAGGCCAACCCGCGGCTCGACTTCGACCGCGCCGCCGCCTACGGCATGCGGCTCGCCGTCCCGGCCGGGTCCTCGTTCCGCTTCGACCCGGGCGGTGAGGCTGAGGTCGGCCTCGTCCCCATCGGCGGCGCCCGCGTCGCCATCGGCTTCGCGGGCCTGGTCGACGGCCCGCTCGACGAGCCGGGCGCGAAGGAAGAGGCGCTGCGCAGGGCGGCGGCCTGTGGCTACCTCGGTGCCGAGTCCCCGAAGGAGGGCAACTGATGGACCCGTACGAGTACGCGTCGGTGCACGGCCCCCGTGCCGGGGACCGGGTCGTCCTGGGCGACTCCGGGCTCGTCGTCCGGGTCGAGTCGGACTCCCAGAAGCCCGGCGACGAGTTCCTCGCCGGCTTCGGCAAGACCGCCCGCGACGGCCTGCACCTCAAGGCCGCGGCCGTCCGCGAGACCTGCGACGTCGTGATCAGCAACGTCCTGCTGATCGACGCCGTCCAGGGCATCCGCAAGGTGTCCATCGGCATCCGCGAGGGCCGCATCCACGCCATCGGGCGGGCCGGCAACCCGGACACCCTCGACGGCGTCGACGTCGTCGTCGGCACCGGCACGTCGATCGTCTCCGGCGAGGGCCTGATCGCCACCGCCGGAGCCATCGACACCCACGTCCACCTCCTGTCGCCGCGGATCATGGAAGCCTCGCTGGCCTCCGGCGTGACCACGATCATCGGCCAGGAGTTCGGCCCCGTCTGGGGCGTCGGCGTCAACTCGCCCTGGGCCCTCAAGCACGCCTTCAACGCCTTCGACGCCTGGCCCGTCAACATCGGCTTCCTCGCCCGCGGCTCCTCCTCGGACGCCGCCCCGCTCGTCGAGGCGCTCGCCGAGGGCGGCGCGTCCGGCTTCAAGGTCCACGAGGACATGGGCGCGCACACCCGCGCCCTCGACACCGCCCTGCGGGTCGCCGAGGAGCACGACGTCCAGGTCGCCCTGCACAGCGACGGCCTCAACGAATGCCTCTCCGTCGAGGACACCCTGCGCGTCCTGGACGGCCGTACGATCCACGCCTTCCACATCGAGGGCTGCGGCGGCGGACACGTGCCCAACGTCCTCAAGATGGCGGGCGTGCCGAACGTCATCGGCTCGTCCACCAACCCCACGCTGCCCTTCGGCCGCGACGCGGTCGCCGAGCACTACGGGATGATCGTCTCCGTCCACGACCTGAAGACCGACCTCCCCGGCGACGCCGCCATGGCGCGCGACCGGATCCGGGCCGGGACGATGGGAGCGGAGGACGTCCTGCACGACCTCGGCGCGATCGGGATCACCTCCTCCGACGCGCAGGGGATGGGAAGGGCCGGCGAGACCGTACGCCGGACCTTCGCCATGGCCGGGAAGATGAAGGCCGAGCTGGGCCCGCTGGAGGGCGACGGCGCGCACGACGACAACGCGCGCGTGCTGCGCTACATGGCCAAGCTCACCATCAACCCGGCGATCGCCCACGGCCTCGCCCACGAGATCGGCTCCGTCGAGGTCGGCAAGATGGCCGACATCGTGCTGTGGCGGCCCGAGTTCTTCGGTGCCAAGCCGCAGATGGTGCTGAAGTCCGGCTTCCCCGCCTGGGGGGTCGTGGGCGATCCGAACGCCGCCACCGACACCTGCGAACCGCTGGTCCTCGGACCGCTGTTCGGGGCGCACGGCGCGACCCCGGCCGACATCTCCGTCGCCTTCGTCGCCCAGGCCGCCGTCGACCTCGGCTCCGACTCCATGCCGACCCGGCGCCGCCGGGTGGCCGTCCGCGGCACGCGGGGCATCGGCCCCGGCGACCTGCTCCTCAACTCCCGTATCGGAGACGTCTCGGTCGACGGCCGGACGGGCCTGGTGTCGCTGGACGGCGACCCGATCCGCTCCGAACCGGCCGAGTCCATCTCCCTCAACCGTCTCTACTTCCTCTGAGGACGCATCCCATGAGCTTCCGCATGCCGCCCGAGTGGGCCCCCCACGAGCGCACCTGGATGGCCTGGCCCGGCCCCAACCCCACCTTCACCAGCGAGGAGGAACTGACCGAGGCGCGCGCCGCCTGGGCCTCGGTGGCCCGTGCCGTGCGCCGCTTCGAGCCGGTGACGATGGTGGTCGGCCCCGGGCAGCTGGACTCCGCGCGGGCCCTGCTCGGCGACTCGGTCGACCTGGTCGAGCGGGATCTGGACGACGCCTGGATGCGGGACATCGGCCCCACGTTCGTCACCGACGGCTCCGAACTCCGCGCGGTCGACTGGGTGTTCAACGGCTGGGGCGCGCAGGACTGGGCGCGCTGGGAGCACGACTCCAAGATCGCCCGCCATGTCGCGGACCTGGCCGGGGTGCCGGTGCTCTCCTCGCCGCTCGTCAACGAGGGCGGCGCGATCCACGTCGACGGTGAGGGAACGGTCCTGCTGACCGACACCGTCCAGCTCGGCGCGGGCCGCAACCCCCAGTGGACGCGCGAGGAGGTCGAGGCCGAGATCCACGCCAAGCTGGGCACGACGAAGGCGATCTGGCTCCCGCACGGCCTGACCGGGGACTACGGCCTCTACGGCACCCAGGGACATGTCGACATCGTGGCCGCCTTCGCCAAGCCCGGCGTCGTGGTCGTCCACAGCCAGCAGGACCCGGCCCACCCCGACCACGAGCGCTCGCGCCTGTACGTCGACCTGCTGCGCGGCCAGACCGACGCGAAGGGCCGCACCCTGGAGATCGTCGAGATCCCGGCCCCGACCGTCCTGAAGGACGAGGAGGGCGACTGGGTCGATTACTCGTACATCAACCACTACCTCTGCAACGGCGGCGTGGTGCTGTGCGGCTTCGACGACCCGAACGACGAGATCGCGGCGGGCATCTTCCGCCGGCTCTTCCCGGAGCGGATCGTGACGCTGGTGGACGCGCGCGCGATCTTCGCGGGCGGGGGCGGCATCCACTGCATCACGCAGCAGCAGCCGAAGGTCTGAGAGGCCGAGGGGGGCGGGCCGCGGGCTCCCGGAGGGCCCGCGGCCGGGCTGCGGCACGCCAGGAGCCCCCGTTCCCGGGGGTGCGCCCCCGCCGGAAGGCGGACCGAACCCCCTTGAGCCCATGAGGTAGAACGTACGAGTGACCCGCATCAACCCCGCCGCCCCCCGGCGCCGCAACCAGGCCGCCCCGCCCCGCGACGAGCTGCTCGCCGCCGCGATGGACACCATCGCCGAGCGCGGGCTCGACGGGCTGACCATGGCCGGGCTCGGGCGCGAGGTCGGGATGAGCAGCGGGCACCTGCTCTACTACTTCCGCACCAAGGACGAGCTGCTCCTGCAGACCCTGGAGTGGAGCGAGGGGCGGCTCGGCGTAGAGCGCAGCGCCCTGCTCTCCCGGCCCGGGACCGCCCGCGAGCGGCTCGACGGATACATCGACGTCTACGTCCCCGACGGCCCCCGCGACCCCCACTGGACCCTCTGGCTCGAGGTCTGGAACCGGTCCCAGAACGCCGAGGCCGACGCCCGCGCCCGGCAGGCCGCCATCGAAGGGGCCTGGCACCGGGACCTGGTCGCGCTGATCGCCGAGGGCGTCTCGCGCGGCGAGTTCCGGCCGGTGGACCCCGACCGCTTCGCGGCCCGGATGCGGGCCCTCCTCGACGGGTTCAGCGTCCACGTCGCGGTCGGCATCCCCGGCACCGGACGGGAACAGGTCCTCGCCCACGTACGGGAGTTCGTGGAGGACACGCTGGTCGCGCGAGCGTAGCGCGGGCGAGGGCGCCCGGGTGGGGACATCCGCCCCGCCACCGCCGATCCCGCCCGCGTGAGCGCGGGCCCTGCGACGACCTGCATCCGGGCTCCCGGGCGTCGCCGAGCCGGACGCCGGTGCGTCGCCGCGCTCCCGGGCGGCGCCGTTTCGTACGCCGGCGCCGCGACCCGGCACGGGCGGGTGCCCGAATCGTGAGATCCGTGTCCCGCGGCCGGGAGGGGTGTGGCACACTGCGGGCGTGCTTGCTACCACGATGATTATCGGCAGCAGCGCGCCGGTCCGCAGTGACCGCTGAACCGCGGCTCGATCCCCGCGGCAGTGGACACCGTGCCCCAGACCCGCGCGCAGACCTCTCGCACCCGCGAGGGGTTTTTTCGTTTTCCGGCCCCACCCACGCCGGAGACGGACCGCGCGCGAAAATGGGGGCAAGTGGAGCCAGACCTTCCGGAGCCACATCCGACAGGAGCCAACACAGTCATGACCACGGAGACCGACGCGAGCGCGCGTCCCGACGACAGCTTCCACGTCTTCGACACCACGCTGCGCGACGGGGCGCAGCGCGAGGGGATCAACCTCACCGTCGCGGACAAGCTGACCATCGCGCGGCACCTCGACGAGTTCGGCGTGGGCTTCATCGAGGGCGGCTGGCCCGGCGCCAACCCGCGTGACACCGAGTTCTTCGCGCGCGCCCGGCAGGAGATCGACTTCCGGCACGCCCAGCTCGTCGCCTTCGGCGCCACCCGCCGGGCCGGCGGCAACGCCGCCGAGGACCCGCAGGTCAAGGCCCTCCTCGACTCCGGCGCCCCGGTGATCACCCTGGTCGCCAAGTCGCACGACCGGCATGTCGAGCTCGCGCTGCGCACCACCCTGGACGAGAACCTGGAGATGGTCCGCGACACCGTCTCCCACCTGCGCTCCCAGGGCCGCCGGGTCTTCGTCGACTGCGAGCACTTCTTCGACGGCTACAAGGCCAACCCGCAGTACGCCAAGGACGTCGTCCGCGCCGCCCACGAGGCCGGCGCCGACGTCGTGATCCTCTGCGACACCAACGGCGGCATGCTCCCCGCCCAGGTCCAGGCCGTCGTCGCCACCGTCATCGCCGACACCGGCGCCCGGCTCGGCATCCACGCCCAGGACGACACCGGCTGCGCCGTCGCCAACACGCTGGCCGCGGTCGACGCGGGCGCCACCCACGTCCAGTGCACCGCCAACGGCTACGGCGAGCGCGTCGGCAACGCCAACCTCTTCCCGGTCGTCGCCGCGCTCGAGCTCAAGTACGGCAAGCGGGTGCTGCCCGAGGGCGCGCTCGCAGAGATGACCCGCATCTCGCACGCCATCGCCGAGGTCGTCAATCTGACCCCCTCCACCCACCAGCCCTACGTGGGTGTCTCGGCCTTCGCGCACAAGGCCGGACTCCACGCCTCCGCCATCAAGGTCGACCCGGACCTCTACCAGCACATCGACCCGGAGCTGGTCGGCAACACCATGCGGATGCTCGTCTCCGACATGGCCGGACGCGCCTCCATCGAGCTCAAGGGCAAGGAGCTCGGCGTCGACCTCGGCGACGACCGCCAACTGGTCGGCCGGGTCGTCGAGCGGGTCAAGGAACGCGAACTCAAGGGCTACACCTACGAGGCCGCCGACGCCTCCTTCGAGCTGCTGCTGCGCGAGGAGGCGGAGGGCAGGCCGCGCCGCTACTTCCGTACGGAGTCCTGGCGCGCGATCGTCGAGGACCGGCCCGACGGCATCCACGCCAACGAGGCGACCGTGAAGCTCTGGGCCAAGGGTGAGCGGATCGTCGCCACGGCGGAGGGCAACGGCCCCGTCAACGCCCTCGACCGGGCGATGCGGGTGGCCCTGGAGCGGATCTACCCCCAGCTCGCCAAGTTCGAGCTGGTCGACTACAAGGTCCGCATCCTGGAGGGCCGCCACGGCACGGAGTCCACGACCCGCGTGCTGATCACCACCAGCGACGGCAACGGCGAGTGGTCGACGGTCGGCGTCGGCGAGAACGTGATCGCCGCCTCCTGGCAGGCGCTGGAGGACGCGTTCACCTACGGGCTGCTGCGGGTCGGCATCGAACCGGCGGAGTAGCCCCACGCTCTGAGGGCCTGCCCCGAGTGATGGGAAACGGTCTGCGTCCTCTATGTCTTGTTCGAGCCTGTTCGGGTAGCTTCGAACTATGAGGACCAGGCCGTTTCCCCTTCTGTCGGCCCTCGCGGGGCTGGCACTGCTGCTGCTCCTGGTCCTGACCCCGTCCGCGGGCGCCAGGGCCACCGGGATCTCCGACGCCGCCGAGGCCCTGAAGCAGGGTCCGGTGTACGTCCATCCAGGCGCCGCCGACCAGCTCTCGCGGGCCGACGCGGACGCCCTCGCCCAGAAGATCAAGGACGCGGACAAGCCGCTCTTCGTGGCCGTGCTGCCGGCGAACGAGGAGTTCCCGCCCGAGAACCTGCTCCGCAATCTGCGCACCGAGACCGGGGTGACCGGCCTCTACGCCGTCCGCCTCGGTGACGGCTTCAACGCCGCCGCGGACTCCTCCGTGCTGTCCCGCGACGCCGTGCAGAACCTGATCACGGCCGTGCGCCAGCCGGGGGTCGACGCCGGGACCGAGCTGAACAACTTCGTCGACCAGGCCCTGCCCACCCTGCGCGGCTCCGCCCCCGCCTCCTGGGGAGACGTGGGCACCGACAGCGGTGCCCCGGTCGCCGGTCTGGTGACCCTCGGCGCGGTCGCCGCCGCGGGCGGTGCGAGCGCCTACGCGGTCGTCCGCCGCAACCGGCTCCGCAGGGAGGCCGAGGAGCGCGCGGCCCTCGACCGGCTCCGGGTCGTCGTCGACGAGGACATCACCGCCTTCGGCGAGGAGCTCGACCGCCTCGACTTCCACCCGGCGGAGCCCGGCGCCGACGACGCCATGCGCGGCGAGTACGAACGCGCCCTCGACTCCTACGACAAGGCCAAGTCGCTCATGGGCTCGGCGAGGCACCCGCACGACGTCCGCGCCGTGACCCAGGCCCTGGAGGACGGCCGCTGGTCCCTCGCCGTGCTGGCCGCCCGCCGCGAGCGCCGACCGCTGCCCGAGCGCCGGCCGCCCTGCTTCTTCGACCCGCGGCACGGCCCGGCCTCCGAGGACCGGACCTGGACCCCGGTCGGCGGCGCCGCCCGCCAGGTCCCGGTCTGCGCCGCCGACGCCGCCCGCCTCGACGACGGGCGGGACCCCATGGCCCGTACGGTCGAGACCGACGGCGGCCGCCGCCCGTACTGGGAGGCGGGACCGGCGTACGGCCCCTGGGCGGGCGGCTACTTCGGCGGCGGTCTGCTTCCCGGCCTGCTGGTCGGCACCATGCTCGGCTCCATGCTCTCCACCCCGGCCTACGCGGGCGAGTACGGCGGCTCGGAGTTCGAGGGCGGGGACTTCTCCGGCGCGGACTTCAGCTCCGGTGACTTCGGGTCGAGCGACTTCGGTGGTGGCGGCGGGTTCGGCGACTTCGGCGGCGGCGGGGACTTCGGTGGCGGGTTCTAGGGGGCGAGGCGCACCCTGGGCCGGGTCCCGAGAGCACCGGCCGCCCCAGAGCCCGGCCGCCCCAGAGCCCGGTCGGCCCAGAACCCCCGGCCGCCCGAGAACCCCGGCCGCCCGAGAACCCCGGCCGCCCAGAGCCCCGGTCGGCCCATCCCCGGCCGTCACATCAGCGGCTTCACCGACATCAGCAGATGGCGGTGGGCCGCGCCCTCCCCGTCCGTGATCAGCGCGCGCTGGCCCGGGCCGAGCAGATGGAAACGGACCGATCCGGTGCCGAACGAGCCGAGCGCGTCCAGGAGATAGCCGGGATTGAAGGCGACCGTCATCGACTCGGCCCCGGTCAGGACGGCCCGGAGCCGCTGGGAGGCCACGTCGTCCTCGTACCCGGCCTGGAGATGGACGGCGTCGCCGGTGAAGGCCAGCTGGACCGGGCTGTCGCCCTCCGCGACCACCGCGACCCGCTTCACGGCCTCGACCAGCGGCACCCGGTCCGTCCGCGCGACGGCGTGGTCACCGAGGGCGAAGAGCTTGTCGTGGCGGGGGAGGCGGCCGTCGAGCAGCCGGGTCGTCGCCCGCGTCCCCTCGCTCTCGAAGCCGATCGAACCGCCGTCCAGGGCGAGCCGGACCGGACCGGCCCCGGAGAGGGAGCGGGCGATCTCGGTCAGCCGGCGCGCCGGCACCACGACATCGGTCTCCCCGGTCTCCTCGGCGGAGGGCTCCGGCTTCCACTCCAGCGTGCGGACCGCGTAGCGGTAGCGGTCGGTCGCGGCCAGCGTCATCTCCGTACCGTCGAGGGCGAGCCGTACGCCCGTCAGGACCGGCAGCGAGTCGTCCCGGCCCGCGGCCACCGCCACCTGCCCGACCGCCGTCGCGAACGCCTCGGCGTCCACCACTCCCCGGAACGCGGGCAGCGCAGGCTGCGCCGGATAGTCCTCCAGCGGCAGCAGGGAGAGGCCGAACCGGGCGTCCCCACCGGTCACCGCGAGCCGTGCCCCCTCGACCGCGCACTCCACGGGCCCCCTCGGCAGGACCTTGCAGATGTCGAGCAACCGCCGTCCCAGCACCAGGACCCGGCCCGGCGCGGCCGTGTCCGCCGCGACCTCGATGCGTGCCGACGCCTCGTAGTCGAGTCCGGAGACGCGCAACAGGCCGTCGTCCC
The DNA here is from genome assembly GCF_053591435.1 of Streptomyces sp. NPDC003027. NCBI lineage: Bacteria > Bacillati > Actinomycetota > Actinomycetes > Kitasatosporales > Streptomycetaceae > Streptomyces > Streptomyces sp. NPDC003027. Next base: position 81,108 of record NZ_JBSFTU010000003.1, on the reverse strand, counting down.
GCGCCTCCAGGAGGAGCCCGCCGAGCACAGGCACCGGCGACCGGGCGGGCAGGACGCGGGCGGCCCAGGCCACGGCGTCGGTCAACACACTGCTGTCGATGCGGAATTCCATGCCGCCGACGCTAGCGGCCACCACTGACAAGGCCCCCGCAAACGCCGAGCGCCCGCCCTTCCGCTGTCGCGGAGGGCGGGCGCGCTCGTGTGGCGGGGCGTCCCGGAGCGATCAGGCGGCGTTCCTGATCGCGGAGATGTCGAAGTTCAGCTTGACCTTGTCGCTGACCATGACGCCGCCGGTCTCCAGCGCCGCGTTCCACGTCAGGCCCCAGTCGGAGCGCAGGATCTCGGCCGAGCCCTCGAAGCCGACGCGCTCGTTGCCGTAGACGTCCGTGGCCGCGCCGTTGAACTCCAGGTCGATGGAGAGCGGGCGCGTGACGTCCTTGATCGTGAGGTCACCGGTGACGCGGTACAGGTCGCCGCCCAGCTGCTCGGCCCTGGTGGAGCGGAAGGACATCAGCGGGAAGCGCTCGGCGTCGAAGAAGTCGCCGCCGCGCAGGTGGCCGTCGCGGTCGGCGATGCCCGTGTCGATGGAGGCGATCTTGACGTCGATCGAGGCGGAGGAGGCGCCCGGGTTCGACCCGTCGAGCGTCAGCGTGCCCTCGTGCTCGGCGAAGCTGCCGCGCACATTGGTGACCATCGCGTGGCGGACGGTGAAGCCGATGCTGCTGTGGGCCGGGTCGATGGTGTAGTCGCCGGTCAGGGCGGCCAGGGCCGGGTCGACGGGGAGGGTGGCGACGGCGGTGGTGGCGGCGGTCTCGTTCCTGCGGCCGAAGATGCCCATGACGTACTCCTTGAGGGATCGCGGATGTTGTTTAAGCTTCAACAACAACGACCGTAACCCGATTCCGTTCAAGTTTCAACATCTTCGGCGAAGGATCACCCGGACGGCGCTTGGACTAACCGAAGAGGGTTGTTGGACTGGTGCGGCCCGCGGCCCGCGATCTCGTTGACGGTGCCGCGCGCCACGGGCCAACTAGGGGCCATGTCCCTCGCCAAGCCCCTCCCCAAGCCCCTTCCCCGGCCCGCGCCCGGGTCGCGACGTCTCCGCGCGGCCTGTGCCCTCGCCGCCGCCTCGTCCGTCGTGGTCGCCCTGGCGGGGCCGTCCCTCGCCGACGCCCCCGGCCCGCAGGCGGCCTCCTCCGCCGCCTCCGCCACGTCCCTCATCGGCTCCGACCAGCTCTCCGTCGCCGTCGCCCAGGACTTCCCGCGCGTCGTCTCGTACACCGACCGCGCGACCGGCGCCCGCCTCCTCGGCAGTACGGCCCCGGTGACCCGGATCGTCCTCAACGGCACGGCGTACGAGGTGGAAGCCACGTCCGCCCCCGTCCTCACCCCCGCCACCGCCGCGTACACCCTGGCCTTCCCCGCCCTGCCCGGAGTCGAGATCGACGCGACCCTGAGCGTCAGCGGCCGCGCCACTACCTTCAAGGTCACCACCGTCCGCGACACCGGGGCGTTCCGGGTCGGCACCCTCGACATACCCGGCCACGACCTCGTCTCCGTCGGCTCCTCCGACAGCGGCGCCGAGACCGCCTTCACCCGGCTCGACCCCGACTCCACCCGCACCGCCGACGTCTTCGCGAAGGTCACCGACGCCACACCCGCCGAGGCCGCCCCGACCGGCGCCAGCTACGCCATCGTCAACACCGGGTCCCTCGCCGCTGCCGTCGAGTCGAACTCCAGCTACGACAAGCCCTCCGGCCCGAGCGCCCGCGACGGCGCCCGCTTCTGGCACCAGGCGCGGAAGAACGGCGCCGAGACCCGCGTCGGCGTCTGGTCCGGCCAGTGGACCTACCGGGGCGCCGGCGCGCCCGCCCCCGAGAGCGGCGCCGACCTGCCCTGGGCCAAGGTCGTCGTCACCCCCGACGCCAACGCCGACGGGCGCACCGACTGGCAGGACGGCGCCCTGGCCTTCCCCGCGATCGGGATCAAGGCACCGGGCAGCGACGCGACCCCGGACCGGGTGATCGCGCACATCCCGTTCAACTTCGCCAGCAACGCCACCCACCCCTTCCTGCGCACCCTCGACGACGTCAAGCGCATCTCGCTCGCCACCGACGGCCTCGGCCAGTTCGCCCTGCTCAAGGGGTACGGCTCCGAGGGCCACGACTCCGCCCACCCCGACTACGGCGGCAACTACAACAAGCGCGCGGGCGGCCTCGACGACCTCAACACGCTGCTCAGGGAAGGCCGGAAGTGGGGCGCCGGCTTCGGCGTCCACGTCAACGCCACCGAGTCCTACCCGGAGGCGAGGAACTTCAGCGAGACCCTCGTCGACAAGACCAGGCCCGGCTGGAACTGGCTCAACCAGAGCTACTACATCGACCAGCGCCGGGACATCAACAGCGGCGACCTCGCCCGCCGCTTCCAGCAGCTGCGCGACGAGACCGACCCCAACCTGTCGATGCTCTACATCGACGTCTACTACACCCACGGCTGGATCGCGGACAAGACGATGCGGGCCGTGCGGGCACAGGGCTGGAACGTCGCCACCGAGTGGTCCGAGAAGTTCGAGCGCGCCTCCCTCTGGTCCCACTGGGCCAACGACCTGGACTACGGCGGCGCCACCAACAAGGGCCTGAACTCGCAGATCATCCGGTTCATCCGCAACGCCGAGAAGGACGTCTGGAACAACCACCCGGTCCTCGGCCAGACCGCCCTCGAAGACTTCGAAGGCTGGACCGGCGAGACGGACTGGAACCACTTCTACGCCAACATCTGGCAGAAGAACCTGCCCGCCAAATACCTCCAGCAGCAGAGGATCACCCGCTGGAACGGCAACGACCTCACCTTCACCGGCGGCGTTCGCGGCACCGTGGAGAACGGCCGCCGCACCTTCCACGACAACGGCCGCAAGGTCCTCGACGGCGAGACCTACCTCCTGCCCTGGGACGGCGGCAGGAAGCTCTACCACTACAACAAGGCGGGCGGCACGACCACTTGGGCGGTTGCGGGCACCGGCCCGTACACCGTCCACAAGCTCACCGACAACGGCCGGGTGAAGACCGCGACCGTACGGCCCGTCGGCGGGAGGATCACCCTCGACGCCGTCGCCGGACAACCCTACGTCCTCTACCCGCAGCGGGCACCCGAGCCGCGTGACCCGCGCTGGGGCGAGGGCACCCCGGTCAAGGACCCCGGCTTCAACGACCGGAACCTCGCCGCCTGGTCGAAGACCGGCACGGTCACCCGTGACACCGACGACCACGGCCGCAACAGCGCGAAGCTCACCGGATCGGCCACCACCTCCGTACGCCAGCAGCTCACCGGACTGACCCCCGGCAAGCGGTACACCGCCTCCGCCCTGATCGAGGTGGAGCCCGGGAAGACCCGCCCGACCACGCTCTCCGTCGCCGGCCGGTCCGTCACCGTCACGCGCTCGGCCCTCGAGGACCGGGTCGCCGCCTCCGACTGGAACGGCACCCGCCTCCAGCGCGCCAAGGTCACCTTCACCGCCCCGGCCGGCGGGACCGCGACCCTGAGGATCGAGGCCGCCGGCGGCAGCACCGCCACCGTCCGGGCCGACGACGTCCGCGTCGTGGCCAACGACCCGGCGACCAAGGCCGGCGCGGCGGTGTACGAGGACTTCGAGGCCGTCGACCAGGGCTGGGGCCCCTTCCTCAAGGGCGACTCCGGCGGTACGACCGACCCGCGCACCCACATCGCCCAACTGCACGCCCCCTACACGCAGTCCGGCTGGAACGGAAAGCTGATCGACGACGTCATCGGCGGCGCCGAGTCCCTCAAGTCGCACGACGAGAACACCGGCCTGGTCTACCGGACCGCGCCCTGGACCGTCCCCATGAAGGACGGGCACACCTACCGCGTGGAGTACGCCTACCAGTCCAGCCACGCGGGCGCCTACGAGTGGGTCACCGGGTACGACCGCGGGCACGGGAACGGCGCCTCCGTCGAGACCCGCAGGACCCCCCTCGGCGAGCAGCGGACCACCGGGCACTTCTCGGAGACGGTGACGGCCGGCTGCGGCGACACCTGGACCGGACTGCGCAAGCGCGGCGACGCGCCCGACGGAGCCGACTTCGTCCTCGACTCCTTCACCGTCACCGACCTGGGTCCGGCCGCGCGGAAGCCCGCCTGCGGCACGCTCGCCGTCACCGCCCCGGACGCCCTGGAGCCCGGCCGGGCCAACGAGGTCACGGCCACCTTCGCCAACGACGAGGCGGGCGCCGTCGGCGACGCCCGGGTGACGCTCACCCTCCCCGAGGGCTGGACCGCCGAGCCGGCCGCCCCCGTCGCCCTCCCGACGGTCGCGCCGGGCGCCAGGACCACAGCGAAGTGGAAGGTGACACCCCCGGCGGACGCCGCCCACCAGCCGTACCCCCTGGGCTCCACCGTCACGTACAGCGTCGGGGGAGAGGCCAGGAGGCTGACCGCCACCACCTCCGTCCGTACGCTGCCCCCGCCGCCCACCGCCGACAGCTGGGCGAGCGACCTGGACTGGACCTCGGCCACCAACGGCTGGGGACCGGTCGAGCGCGACCTCTCCAACGGCGAGACGGGCACCGGCGACGGCGGCCCACTGCGTATCGGGGGAGTGGCGTACGCCAAGGGCCTGGGCACCCACGCCCCGGCCCGGATCCGCTACCACCTCGGTGGCAGGTGCACCTCCCTCACCGCCGACGTCGGCGTGGACGACGTCCAGACGACCCGGGGCACCGTCCGCTTCAGCGTCCTCGCCGACGGTACGGAGAAGGCCGCCTCACCGGTCCTCGAGGCGACCGACCCGGCCTGGTCCCTCACCGCCGACGTCACGGGCGCCGCCTTCGTCGACCTCGTCGTCACGGACGGCGGCGACGGCAACGGCAACGACCACGCCGACTGGGGGAACGCCCGCTTCCGCTGCGGCGGCTGACCGGGCCCGGCCTCCGGGAATCTCCGGCGGGCCGGTACGGTGCCCGTACCGGCCCGAGCCACCCACCGCTGCCAAGGCCTTCGCCCAGGTGGGTTATGTGAGAATCCTACAAACACTAGGGGTCTCCCGCTGTCGACTCGCGCCGGGTGCGGCACGGTTCTGTCCAGCCCCACCAGGAATCGACGCGGGAGACTGTACGGAGTGGACGGCGGGATTTCCTTGGTCGACTTCGTAGGGTCGGTACATGACCGTTGTGGACCAGATCCCGAGCGAGCCGACCGACGCCCGTGGCCGTGTGGCCGAACTGGACGCCCTGCGCGACGAGGCCAGGCGTGGCCCGAGCGACCGAGCGACCGAGGCGCAGCACGCCAAGGGCAAGCTGACCGCCCGGGAGCGCATCGAGCTGCTGCTCGACCCGGGCTCCTTCCACGAGGTCGAGCAGCTGCGCCGGCACCGCGCCACCGGCTTCGGCCTGGAGGCCAAGAGGCCGTACACCGACGGTGTCGTCACCGGCTGGGGCACGGTTGAGGGCCGCACGGTCTTCGTCTACGCCCACGACTTCCGGATCTTCGGCGGCGCGCTGGGCGAGGCCCACGCCACCAAGATCCACAAGATCATGGACATGGCCATCGCGGCCGGCGCCCCGCTCGTCTCGCTGAACGACGGCGCGGGCGCCCGGATCCAGGAGGGCGTCTCCGCCCTCGCCGGCTACGGCGGCATCTTCCAGCGCAACACTCGCGCCTCGGGCGTCATCCCGCAGATCAGCGTGATGCTCGGCCCGTGCGCCGGCGGCGCGGCCTACAGCCCCGCCCTCACCGACTTCGTCTTCATGGTCCGCGAGACCTCGCAGATGTTCATCACGGGACCGGACGTCGTCAAGGCCGTCACCGGTGAGGAGATCACCCAGAACGGCCTCGGCGGCGCCGATGTCCACGCCGAGACCAGCGGCGTCGCGCACTTCGCGTACGACGACGAGGAGACCTGCATCGCCGAGGTGCGCTACCTCCTGTCGATGCTCCCGCAGAACAACCGCGAGAACCCGCCGACCGTCGCCTCCGAGGACCCGGCCGACCGCCGCTCGGACGTCCTGCTCGACCTGGTGCCCGCCGACGGCAACCGTCCGTACGACATGCACAAGGTGATCGAGGAGCTCGTCGACGACGGCGACTACCTGGAGATCCACGAGCGCTGGGCCCGCAACATCATCTGCGCGCTGGCCCGGTTCGACGGCCAGGTCGTCGGCATCGTCGCCAACCAGCCGCAGTCGCTGGCGGGCGTCCTGGACATCGAGGCGTCCGAGAAGGCCGCACGATTCGTCCAGATGTGCGACGCTTTCAATATCCCGATCATCACTCTTCTGGACGTACCCGGCTTCCTGCCGGGCGTCGACCAGGAGCACGGTGGAATCATCCGCCACGGCGCGAAGCTGCTGTACGCGTACTGCAACGCGACCGTGCCCCGGATCTCGCTGATCCTGCGCAAGGCGTACGGCGGCGCCTACATCGTCATGGACTCCCAGTCCATCGGCGCCGACCTGACGTACGCCTGGCCCACCAACGAAATCGCGGTGATGGGCGCCGAAGGTGCCGCCAACGTCATCTTCCGCAAGCAGATCGCCGAGGCCGAGGACTCCGAGGCCATGCGGGCCCGCATGGTCAAGGAGTACAAGGCCGAGCTGATGCACCCCTACTACGCCGCGGAGCGCGGCCTGGTCGACGACGTGATCGACCCCGCCGAGACGCGGGAGGTCCTCATCCGGTCCCTCGCCATGCTCCGCACCAAGCACGCCGACCTGCCGTCCCGCAAGCACGGCAACCCGCCTCAGTAAGAGGAGACCTTCGTGACCATGCCCGCCAACCTTCTCCGAGTCGAGAAGGGCCACGCCGACCCCGAGGAGCTGGCCGCCATCACCGCGGTCCTGCTCGCCCGCGCGGCCGCCCAGCCCGCCGACGCCACGACGTCCGCCCGCTCCACGGCCGGCTGGCGCCGCCTGGAGCGCCAGTCGGGCTTCCGCCCCTCCCACTCCTGGCAGGGCTGAGCCCGCAGGGCACCGAAGGCCCCCCGCTCCGTGAGGAGCAGGGGGCCTTCGCCGTACCCGGTCATGCGCCCCCGCGCCGGTACGCGCCCCCGCGGACGCCAGGAAGCCCCGCGCACCGGACGGTGCGGCGGGGCTTCTTCACACCTCGCGGTGGGACTTACCGAAGGCGGGCCATCAGAGCGTGCTCCACCAGCGTGATCAGCGCGCTCTTGGCGTCCGCGCGGTGGCGGGCGTCGGTGGTGATGATGGGGGTGTCCGGGCCGATCTGCAGCGCCTCGCGGACTTCCTCCGGGTTGTACGGCTGGTGGCCGTCGAAGCCGTTCAGCGCGATGACGAACGGCAGGCCGCTGTTCTCGAAGTAGTCGACCGCGGGGAAGCAGTCGGCGAGCCGCCGGGTGTCCACGAGCACGACGGCGCCGATGGCGCCGCGGACCAGGTCGTCCCACATGAACCAGAAGCGGTCCTGGCCCGGGGTACCGAAGAGGTACAGGATCAGGTCCTGGTCCAGGGTGATACGGCCGAAGTCCATCGCGACAGTCGTCGTCGTCTTGTCGCCGGTGTGCGTGAGGTCGTCGATGCCCGCCGACGCAGACGTCATCACGGCCTCGGTACGCAGCGGGTTGATCTCCGAGACGGCGCCGACGAACGTGGTCTTGCCCACGCCGAAGCCACCCGCCACCACGATCTTCGCGCTGGTGGTTGAACGGGCCGCGCCGCCGCTAGAGCTTGCGAAGTCCACTGAGCACCCTTTCGAGCAGTGTCACGTCTGGCTGACCGCCGGCGGCTTCGTCGCCGCCGGGCTGGTGGATGGCGACAAGTCCGGCCTCGGCCAGGTCGGCGACGAGAATCCGGGCAACGCCGAGGGGGATGGAGAGGAGCGCCGAGATCTCGGCGACCGACTTGATCTCGAAGCAGAGCCGGCAGATCCGCTGGTGCTCGGGCAACTGCCCCTGCAGCCGGGACGGATCGGCCGTCGTACTGACCAGCGCCTCGATGGCGAGCTGGTAACGCGGCCGGGTCCGGCCGCCGGTCATCGCGTAGGGACGCACGAGCGGGTTGTGCACACCCGGACCGGCCGAACCGCCCGAACCACCCGAACCGCTCGGACGACGCGCGGCGCTCGGCGCGCTCGGCGCGCTCACGGGCGACGGCTGGGCCTGCGGCTGCTGATAGGGCTGCTGTGCACCCTGTCTGCTCGGTGCGGAGGGAAAGTTGAACCGGTTCTGCGCCGTGTCTCCGTGCGGCTGCTGCGCCTCAAAACCGTTGTAAGGGCGTCCGCCCGGGGGTGTTCCCACGTCTCCTCCTCCGACTGCCTCGCGGTCCATGTCCCTGTGGAGCCGCGCCACCGCACCTTACGGTGCGGTGGCGAGATACGCACTGTCTGTCTGTTAGTTGAGCAGACTTCCCTGAAGCTCCGCCCGGAGGTCAGGAGTCAGCACGCTGCCCGCACGGTCGACGAGCAGCGCCATCTCGTAGCCCACGAGACCGATGTCCGCCTCCGGGTGCGCGAGTACGGCCAGCGAGGAGCCGTCCGAGATCGACATGATGAAGAGGAAGCCGCGCTCCATCTCCACGACGGTCTGGTTGACCGCACCACCCTCGAAGATCCGGGACGCGCCCGCGGTCAGCGAGGTCAGTCCGGAGGCGACGGCCGCCAGCTGGTCGGCTCGGTCCCGGGGGAAACCCTCGGACATCGCCAGCAGGAGTCCGTCGGCGGAGACCACCACCGTGTGGGACACCCCGGGGGTGTTGTCCACGAAGTTGGTGATCAACCAGTTCAGATTCTGCGCCGCCTGGCTCATGCTCACACTAACGCTCCTGGTTGTAGGTACTGCCCGGGCCGAGGCCCGATCCGTTCGTGTCCGTTCCCGCGGTGCGTCCCTGCTGGACGCCACGGCGCAGGTTGCTCAACCTGCCTCGCACGTCCTCGGGGGCGCGGGAGACCTGGGGGCCACCCTGCGGGGTCTGCTCCGCCGTCCCCTCGACCAGATTGGCCTTCGGGACGCGCCGCGGAAGGCCGGAGGAGGTGACCCCGCCCGCCTTCGGCTCGCGGAGCTTCTCGGCCCGCATCCAGCGCTCGTCGTTGGTCGAGCGCCATTCCTCGGTGCCGTCGGCTTCGTTCTGCTGCGCCGGCTGCGGGGCCGCCCGCGTGGGCAGCGGCTGCTGCGCGGGCTGAGGCGCCTGCGCGGCCGTGCTGCCACGGAGCGGCAGACCGGCGTCGGTCAGCGCGTGGCCGGCGTCCGGGGCCGGGTTCGGCGTGGGACCCGGACGGTCGAAGCCTACGCGGTCAGGAGCCTGTTCGGGAGCGTCCGAAGCAGATTCCGCTTCCGCCTGGTACTGCTGCTCGTAGCCACCCTGGTACGCGCCCTGATCCGCCCACTCGCCCTGCTGGGACTGGGCGTCATAGCCGCCGTCGTACTGCGCCTGAGCGTTGTCCCCACCCTGGTAGGCGGCTTCCGCATAGCCGGACTGCGCGGCCTGTCCGTAGTCGCCGACGGGCTGGGCGTACTCGTCGTAGCCCTGCTGCGGGTAGTCGTAGCCGCCGTGCTGCTGAGCCTGCTGACCGAAGTCGGCCGCGTACTCCTGTACGTACCCCTGCTCCGGTGCGTACTCCTGCTCCTGCTCGTGCTGTACGTACCCCTGCTGCTCCGGGTCGAGCTCGTCCCGGAACAGCGGACGGTCGCCGCCCTGCGCCTGCGCCTCCAGCGCGGCCCGCCGCTCCTCGCGCAGCAGCGAACGGTTGACCGGGTCGAGCGGCCGGCCCTCGCCGGGCTGCTCGTAGCGGGAGTCGTCGAAGCCGAGCTCGGCCGCGGTCCGCATCGGCTGCTGCACGGGCTCGAAGGACTGCGTCTGCTGCTGCGGGATCATCTGCGAGACGGTGAAGTCGTCCTGCGGCAGCGCCTCGCCACCGCCACCGTGGGTGATCGCGTCCGGCAGCATGACCAGCGAGGTCGTACCGGCCTGCTCGCCCGAGGGACGCAGCTGGACCCGGATGCCGTGCCGGTCGGCCAGTCGGCCGACCACGAACAGGCCCATGCGCTGCGAGACGGCGGCGTCCACGGTGGGCGGGTTCGCCAGCTTGTGGTTGATGTCCGCGAAGTCCTCGGCGGTGAGACCGATGCCCTTGTCGTGGATCTCGACCATCACCCGGCCGTCGGGCAGCCGGGTGGCCGTGACGCGGACCTTCGTCTGCGGCGAGGAGAACGTGGTGGCGTTCTCCAGGAGCTCGGCGAGCAGGTGCACGAGGTCGGTCACGGCCTGGCCGTGGATCTCCGCCTCCGGGACACCGGCCAGCTCGATGCGCTCGTACTGCTCCACCTCGGAGGAGGCGGCGCGCATCACGTCGACCAGCGGCACCGGCTGGTCCCAGCGGCGGCCGGGCTCCTCGCCGGCGAGGACGAGGAGGTTCTCGCCGTTGCGCCGCATACGGGTGGCCAGGTGGTCCAGCTTGAAGAGGTTCTCCAGCTGGTCCGGGTCCGCCTCGTTGTTCTCCAGGTCGGTGATGAGGGTCAGCTGGCCCTCGATCAGCGACTGGTTGCGGCGCGAGAGGTTGGTGAAGATCGCGTTGACGTTGCCGCGGAGCATGGCCTGCTCGGCGGCGAGCCGGACGGCCTCGCGGTGGACCTGGTCGAAGGCGCGGGCGACCTCGCCGATCTCGTCCTGGGAGTCGATCGGGATGGGCTGGACGCGGGTGTCGACCCGGCCGGGTTCGGTGCGGGAGAGCTGGTCGACCAGCATCGGCAGGCGCTGCTCGGCGATGCCGAAGGCGGCGGTGCGCAGCTGCTGCATCGAGCGGCTCATCTGCCGGGCCATCATCCCGGCCAGGATGAACGCGGCGAGCAGCGCGATGACGACGATGCCACCGTTGAGGAAGGCGTCCGTCCGGGCGTCGTCGGAGATCGCGGAGGCCTCGTTCACGGCCTTGTCGACGAGCTCCTTCTCGACCTCGGTGTAGCCGTCGAACTTGGCGGTGGCCGCACCCATCCAGGTCTCGGGGGTGACGTCCTGCTTGCGCAGGTCCTCGATCGCGTCGGCGTCCTCGGCCGAACCGATCGCCTTCGCCATCCCGGTGTAGACCGAGCCGTCCTCCGTGCCCTTGGGCGGGTTCAGGTCGGCGGCCTCGAGCTTCTTGGCGCCCTCGGTGGCCTTCTCGGTCATGACCTGCTTCAGACGGTCCACATCCGCCTGGGTGCCGCCGGACTGGTACTCGCCGAGGGCGATCTGCTCCAGGTAGTTGTACGAGTTGAACGCCACCGACTGCTGGGCGAAGACCGCGTCCGACTTGCTGGGGCGCACCAGGAGCTGCATGCCGATCGAGCGCTGCAGCGACTCGGCGGCCTTGGCGAGCTGGATGGCGTAGACGGTACGGCCGTAGCTGGTGATGTTGCCCGTACCGAGCCCGAGCTCGTTGGAGAACTCCATCAGGTAGTGCTGGACGTCGGTGTACCCGAGCTGGGTCTGCACCGGGTCCATGGCCTTGGTGTACGCGACCTCGCGAAGCTTCTTGAGGTTCGGCTCCTTGTCCTTGAACAGCTTCAGGCGGCGCTCCAGGCCCTCGCCCTCCGGCATGTCCTTGGTGGCCTGCTCGAACTTCACCGCGGCGGCGTCGCTGGCGGCGTACGCCTGCGCGACCTCCTGGCTCTCGCGGTCCTTCGCGGAGGTGGCCTTCAGGAGCGGAGCGGCCGTGAGGTCGCGCTCGTTCAGCAGGGCCTGGCTGTACTCCGAGGCGGCGCGCACGATGAGCGCCGTCTTCTCGGCGTTCTGCGCCTCCTGCCAGGTGTCGATCGACCCCTTCACCTGGAAGCCGCCCATGACGAGGCCGACCAGCACGGGTATGAGGAGGATGGCGTTCAGCCTGGTGGGTACACGCCAGTTGCGCGGGGACAGCTTGCTGGAGCTGCCCTTGCGGGCCGGGGGCGGGACAGGCGTGGCAGCGATGTCGGCGGGAGACGCCACCGTGCGCGCAGGCGGTGTGAAGTTGCCTCGCGCCTGCTGCTCCGCGGAGCTTTCCTTGCTTCGCCTCACTCGACCAACAACCTCTCGGCGTCGGCACCTACGTTGTGCCGGTGTTTCTGTCAGGGCCGTACTACTCGGGAGTTCATGAATTGCAGCACGTGAAGGGGGTCCCCTCCAAACAGCGCTGAGCGGGCGCTTTCACGACTCGAGGCCGAAGATAAAACGGGCATAAAGAACGAGCCCCGTCAAAAGGCGGGGCTCATGTGAGCACAGTGGTACCGAACGGATGCGTCGGGTGTCCGTGGCTCACCAATTCTCTGTCGAAACGTTATGAACGCGAGGGCGGACCGTGTCAAAGGACACAGGCCGCCCCCAGAGAGGCGTACGACAACTGCCGTATGCGTTCGCCTACTTGAGTCGCGCCATCAGAGCGTGCTCCACCAGCGTGATCAGCGCGCCCTTGGCGTCCGCGCGGTGGCGGGCGTCGGTGGTGATGATCGGCGTGCCCGGTCCGATCTGCAGCGCCTCGCGGACCTCGTCCGGAGTGTACGGCTGGTGGCCCTCGAAGCCGTTCAGCGCGATGACGAACGGCAGGCCGCTGTTCTCGAAGTAGTCGACCGCGGGGAAGCAGTCGGCGAGCCGCCGCGTGTCCACGAGCACGACGGCGCCGATGGCGCCGCGGACCAGGTCGTCCCACATGAACCAGAAGCGGTCCTGGCCCGGCGTACCGAAGAGGTACAGGATCAGGTCCTGGTCCAGCGTGATGCGGCCGAAGTCCATCGCCACCGTCGTGGTGGTCTTGTCCCCGGTGTGCGTGAGGTCGTCGATGCCGGCCGAGGCCGAGGTCATCACGGCCTCGGTACGCAGCGGGTCGATCTCCGAGACGGCGCCGACGAACGTGGTCTTGCCCACGCCGAAGCCACCCGCCACCACGATCTTGGCGCTGGTGGTCGCCCGGCCCTGGGAGCCGGTACCGCCGTCAGATCTTGCGAAGTCCACTGAGCACCCTTTCGAGCAGTGTCACGTCCGGCGTGCCGCCGGTCTCTCCGTTGCCCGGCTGGTGGATCGCCACCATGCCCGCCTCCGCCAGGTCGGCGACGAGGATCCGGGCGACACCGAGCGGCATCGACAGCAGGGCCGAGACCTCGGCCACCGACTTGACCTCACGGCACAGGTGGCAGATCCGCTGGTGCTCGGGGAGCAGACTGGCGAGGTGCGCCGGGTCGGCCGTGGTGCTGACCAGCGCCTCGATGGCGAGCTGGTAACGCGGCCGGGTCCGGCCGCCGGTCATCGCATACGGACGTACCAGCGGCTGGTCGCCCTCATATCCGTACGACTCGTCGAGTGAGGCGCCGTACGGATCGTGAGAGGCGGGGGGCGGGGTCATGAATCCTCCGGGCGTGACAGCAAGAAGTCTGCCGTCTGATGGGGCCGGTGGGGGGCCGAATGGGGGCGGCCGGACGGTGTGTGTGCCCGGTGCGGTACGGAGGGGCGTACCGCGCCGTCGGGCGGGGCTAGTGGAGCAGGCTGCCCTGGAGCTCCGCACGGAGGTCCGGGGTGAGGACACTGCCGGCCCGGTCGACCAGCAGCGTCATCTCGTAGCCCACGAGGCCGATGTCGCACTCCGGGTGCGCGAGCACGGCCAGCGAGGAGCCGTCGGAGACGGACATCAGGAAGAGGAAGCCGCGCTCCATCTCCACGACGGTCTGTGCGACCGGGCCGCCCTCGAAGATGCGGGACGCGCCCGCGGTCAACGAGGTCAGTCCGGACGCGACCGCCGCCAGCTGATCGGCACGGTCACGGGGAAACCCTTCCGACATGGCCAGCAGCAGGCCGTCGGCGGAGACCACCACCGTGTGGGACACCCCGGGGGTGTTGTCCACGAAGTTGGTGATCAACCAGTTCAGATTCTGCGCCGCCTGGCTCATCGCGCTCAACTAACGCTCCTGCTGGTGGGTCGGGCCGAGGTGGTGGTTACCCGTGGTCGAGTTACCGGCCTGGCGGCCCTGTTGGATACCGCGGCGCAGATTGGTGAGCCGCCCGCGGACGTCGTCGGGTGCACGCGAGACCTGGGGGCCGGCCGTGTGGGCCTGCTCCTGTGCGGTCCCGGGTACGAGGTTGGCGCGCGGCACCCGCCGCGGCAGCCCCGAGGTGGTGACACCGCCGGCCGCGGGCTTGCGCACCCGCTCGGCCTGGCGCACCAACTCGTCGTTGGGGGAGGTCCGCCAGGAGGCGGGGGCGGCCTGCTGGCCGCCGTCGCCGCCCTGGGGGGCGGAGGGACGCCGCGGCGCCGGAGCGGCGGACGGCTGCGGCACGACCGGGGTCTGCATGGTCTGCTCGGCGTCCGGGACCCGGCCGCCGTCCTGCCGGCCCTGCTCCTGGGCCTGACCGTGGAACCAGTTGGTCTCCAGCGTGTCGTACAGCGGCGTACGGCCGTCGCCCGACCCGCTCGCCGGAGGCAGGGCCTCGGGCTGACGGGGCTGCTGCACCTGGGGCTGCTGAGACTGCTGGGGCTGCTGCGGCAGGCTTCCGGCCGGGCGCGGGGCGCCGTAGTCGGAGCCGCCCCGGCGCGGGGCCGGGCCCTGCTGCTGGGGGGCCTGCTGCTGGTAGCCCTGCGGTGCCTGCTGCTGCGCGCCGAAGTCGGGGCGCGCGAACTGGGCGGTGGCCGCCGGGTCCTGCGCCGGGGGCTGGTACGCCTGGGGCGACTGCTGGGGAGCCTGCGGACGGCCGCCGAGGTCCGGGCCCGTGAACCCGCCGGTGGAACCGGGGGCCTGGGGCGACGCCGGACGGGCGTACCGGCCCGTGGTCTCCGGCTCCTCGTGGCCGCGCGGCGCGTCCAGCGGGGACGGCTCCTGCCGCGGGCGGCGGACCGGCTGCGCCTGGTCGGTGCCCCAGCTCGCGGCCTGCGGACGCTGCTGCTGCGGGGCGCCGCCGGGGAGTTCGGCGCGCGGGTTCTGGCCGGGACGAGCGCCACCCTGCTGCCCCTGGCCCTGCTGGCCCGGGTGGTGCTGCTGCGACTGCGGAGGCTGCGGGGGCTGGCCCTGGCTGTTCTGGTTGCTCTTGTTGCCCTGGCCGCCCCAGACGTCCGTACGGGACGGGATGGCCCGCTGGGCCCCGCCGCCGAGACCGCCGGCGGCGGGGCGCTGCGGCTCCGCGGAGACCTGCGGCATCTGGGCGGTCTGCGCCGGCTGGGGGGCGGGCGCGGGGGCCTGGTGCTGCCCCTGACCCTGCGGAGCACCGTCCCGGCCGGGCAGCGCGGCCCGCGGACCGTTGCCCGCGCCGACCTGGCCACGCGCGCCGCCCGCACCGGCACCGCCGCCGAGGAGGCCGGCGGGGGCGGACGGGGAGCCGAGACCGGGACGGCCACCACCGGCGCCGCCGGGGCCGCCGGCCGCACCGGGGCCACCGGGGAGCCGGCCGCCGGGAGCGGAGGGACCCTGCGGCATCGCGCCCTGGCCGCCGGAACCCGCCTTGGGCACCGGCTTCTTGCCGCCCTGGGCGACATCGACGGGGAGCATGACGAGCGCGGTGGTACCGCCCGAGTCGGAGGGGCGCAGCTGGATCCGGATGCCGTGCCGCAGGGACAGGCGGCCGACCACGAACAGGCCCATGCGGCGGGAGACCGAGACGTCCACGGTGGGCGGCGAGGCGAGCCGCTCGTTGATCGCGGCGAGGTCCTCGGGGGAGAGGCCGATGCCGGTGTCGTGGATCTCGACGAGCACGCGGCCGTCGGGCAGCGCGTGACCGGTGACCCGGACCTTGGTCTGCGGCGAGGAGAACGACGTGGCGTTCTCCAGCAGCTCGGCGAGGAGGTGCACGAGGTCGTTGACGACCCGGCCGGCGACCTCGGTCCCCGGGACGGAGGACAGTTCGATGCGCTCGTACTGCTCCACCTCGGAGGCGGCGGCGCGCAGCACGTCGACCAGCGGGACCGGGCGGGTCCAGCGACGCCCCGGTTCCTCACCGGCGAGGACGAGGAGGTTCTCGCCGTTACGCCGCATGCGGGTGGCGAGGTGGTCGAGCTTGAAGAGCGAGGAGAGCTGGTCCGGGTCGGCTTCGCGGGACTCCAGCTCGGAGATGAGCGAGAGCTGACGCTGGATCAGACCCTGGGAGCGGCGCGAGAGGTTGGTGAACATCGCGTTGACGTTGCCCCGCAGCAGAGCCTGCTCGGCGGCGAGGCGGACCGCCTCGCGGTGCACGTCGTCGAAGGCCGCGGCCACCTGGCCGATCTCGTCCCGGGAGTGCACACCGACGGACTCTACGGAGGTGTCGACGTCCTGGGGGTCGGCCTCGGAGAGCTGCTTGACGAGCTCGGGCAGACGTTCCTGGGCGACCTTGGTGGCGGTGTCCTGGAGCCGGCGCAGCGAGCGGATCATGGACCGGGCCACGACGAAGGCGCCGATGAGGGAGACACCGAGGACGAGGACGATCAAGGCACCGTTGATGATCGCTTCGCGCTGCGACTCCTGGCGCAGCTCACGGGCCTTCTCCTCCATCTGGCCGAGGAGGTGGGCCTCGATGAGACTCATCGTCTCGAGCTTGGTGCCGTACTCGTCCGTGAAGTTCAGGTGGCCGCGGGGCGTGCGGCTCTCCATGCCGGAGTCGTTGCTCAGCACCCGGTCGGCGTACTTGTCGGCGGCGTCGATCGACGGGTTGCCGGTGGTGAGCGGGGCGGTCAGGTCGTCGGCGTCGCCGCCGGCCGACTCGTAGATGGACGAGAAGGCCTTGAGCTCGACGTTCTCGCCGCGCTGGGCGGCGTAGCCGTAGAGGCGGTCGCCCGGCTCCAGCTTGCCCGGCCTGCTGTCGCTGGAGGGGAGCGCTGCGGCGATGATCGCCTGCTGGATGGAGGCGTACTCCTTGGCGGACGAGAACGCCGCGAGCGCCCGGGTCCGCTTGATCATCTCCGGGTTGCTGGTCGCCTGCGCCATGTCCTGGGAGAGGCTCAGCAGCGAACGGATCAGCCGGCTGTACGCCTCGACCGTCACCGAGTGGGCGACGCCGGGCTTGTAGGCGTCCTGCCGGATGCCGCCGATCAGGACGACCTGGGACGCGATCTGGCTGACGTTCTGGCGGATGCCCTGCAGGGCCTCGTCGCCCTCCGACGCAGGGATCTCCGCGGTGGCGTCCATGAACGCCTTCTGGGCGCGGTCCGTCTTCTTGCGGGGGTTGGCGACCTGGTAGTCGCTGGCCGACTTCCGGTTCGCCAGCGGACCCGCGGACAGGTCGCGCTCCTCCTGGAGGGCCTCGGCGAGCTTCGTCGCGTCCTTGGTCAGCTTGGTGAGCAGCTGCATGTGCTCCAGCTGCTCCATGTCCTGGAGCGACTCACTGATCCGGATGCCGCCCAGGCTGGTGGCCGCCACCACGGGAAGGGTCAGCAGAGCGACCAGGCGCGTCGAGATGCGCCAGTTCCGCAGGGCTATTCGCGGCCCGGCGTCGACCTCGGCCTTCAGCTGGGGCACCGCCGCGGACTCGGCGGCGGGCTTCGCGGCACCCTTGCGCGCGGCGCCGTCACCACCCTCGGAGGCCGGTCCCTGCGCCTGGTTCTGGGCGTGCTGGGCCGAGGAACCGCGGTCGGTCCCGGCAGCGCGCTCCTGCTCCGCCGCAGCATCCCCTCGGCCCTGACGGGCCTGGGGGGACCCCATGCCATCCCTCTTGAAACGTCCCTGCACTAGCGTCGCAACCTCTGGACCAGGCGTCCTTCCGCGTGAGCGGAACAGACGGTGTCGGCGTCGTGGGACACGAGTGCGCCCCATGGTGGTCGTCGGTGACCGGCGCAGATCCCCCTTCCCGCCGCTCACCCGGCGCTGCGTTGCGCCCCTGCGCGCCGGCTTGAAACCCGCGCGGTGCGTGGAATTCCAGCACAGTGCCGGATCTCCAACAAGAGCCGCGTCTCGGGCCACCTACGGGATAACAAACCGTGAACATTCTGTCACCCGACGTAGAACATGATCATGGAGGAATCGGACTTATTACCTCCAAAGGCTTACGCGGGCCGAGTGTCCCAGTCGCGATGATCAGGAGCGGAATGAAGCGTTCAGCTACGCATTGTCCGTTTCCGTGACCTCTGAAGGCGGTCCGTAATGCCTGGATTTGCCCACTCATTGGTGAGCAAACTCACACCCGAATCGCTGTCTGAGCCATGCATTCGAAGGGAATGGGGCGTTTAGCCTGACGCTTTACACCAGCCCCCACTCTGTAGAGGTCTGACACCGCGATGAAGACGACGATGCTGCTCCGCTCCACGGCCAACCCCCGCCGCACCACGCTCGCACACCTCGAAGA
This sequence comes from Streptomyces sp. NPDC003027, assembly GCF_053591435.1. Lineage (NCBI taxonomy): Bacteria > Bacillati > Actinomycetota > Actinomycetes > Kitasatosporales > Streptomycetaceae > Streptomyces > Streptomyces sp. NPDC003027. Next base: position 62,902 of record NZ_JBSFTU010000003.1, on the reverse strand, counting down.
CGCCGAGCGGCTCGACCTCGGCGCACAGCGTGAGCACACGATCGAACTCCCCGCCCAGACCGCCAACCCCCGCCGCACGATCCTCATGACCGCGCCCGAGGCCCTCCAGCCCGCAGAGTAATAGCGTTTCCGGGCTCGGTTCGCGCCGCCCCTCGCCGCGTTAGCCTGGAGCGTCAGACTCCAGCCAGTAGCAAGTGAGGGGCGACAGCACTCGTGCGCATCGCCAGATTCTCCATCGACGGCAATGTCGCCTTCGGCGCCGTCGAGGGCGAGGGAACCGTCGAGTCCGGCGGCCTGGTCCTCGACATCATCAAGGGCATCCCGTACACGGACTTCGAACTGAGCGGCACCAAGGTGCCGCTCGGCAAGGTGCGGCTGCTGCCGCCCGTGCTGCCCAACAAAGTCGTCGCCATCGGGCGCAACTACGCGGAGCACGCCGCCGAACTCGGCAACGAGGTCCCCGACGTCCCCGTCGCCTTCTTCAAGCCCACCACCTCGGTGATCGGCTCCGGCGACGCGATCGAGTACCCCTCCTTCTCCAACGAACTGCACCACGAGGCCGAACTGGCCGTCGTCATCGGCCGCATGTGCCGCGAGGTCCCGCGCGAACGCGTCAAGGACGTCGTCTTCGGCTACACCTGCGCCAACGACGTCACCGCCCGCGACGTCCAGCAGCGCGAGAAGCAGTGGGCCCGGGCCAAGGGCTTCGACACCAGCTGCCCGCTGGGTCCCTGGGTGGAGACCGATCTCGACCCGAGCGACCTCACCATCCAGGCCACGGTCAACGGCGAACAGCGCCAGCTCGGTCGTACGAGCGACATGGTCCGCTCCATCGAGGACCTGGTCGTCCACATCACCGAGGCCATGACGCTGCTCCCCGGCGACGTCATCCTCACCGGCACCCCGGCCGGGGTCGGACCGCTCAACGTCGGCGACGAGGTCGCCGTCACCATCGAAGGCATCGGCACTCTCACCAACAAGGTGATCAAGCGTGGCTAACGCGAACGTCCGCGTACGTTTCTGTCCCTCCCCGACCGGCAACCCGCACGTGGGCCTGGTCAGGACCGCCCTCTTCAACTGGGCGTTCGCCCGCCACCACGGCGGTACGTTCGTCTTCCGCATCGAGGACACCGACGCGGCGCGCGACTCTGAGGAGTCGTACCAGCAGCTGCTCGACTCGCTGCGCTGGCTCGGCTTCACCTGGGACGAGGGCCCGGACGAGGTCGGCGGCCCGCACGCCCCGTACCGCCAGTCCCAGCGGATGGACATCTACAAGGACGTCGCCGAGAAGCTGCTCGCCGGCGGGTACGCCTACCACTGCTTCTGCACCGCCGTGGAGCTGGAGGCCCGCCGCGACGCCGCCCGCCTGGCCGGCAAGCCCTCCGGCTACGACGGCACCTGCCGCAACCTGAGCGCCGAGCGCATCGAGCGCTACCGCGCCGAGGGCCGCGAGTCCATCGTCCGGTTCAAGATGCCCGACGAGCCGATCACCTTCACCGACCTGGTCCGCGGCGAACTCACCTTCACCCCGGACAACGTCCCGGACTACGGCATCGTGCGCGCCAACGGCGCCCCGCTGTACACCCTGGTCAACCCGGTCGACGACGCGCTCATGGAGATCACCCACGTGCTGCGCGGCGAGGACCTGCTCTCCTCCACCCCGCGCCAGATCGCGCTCTACAAGGCGCTGATCGAGCTGGGCGTCGCCAAGGGGATCCCCGCCTTCGGCCACCTGCCGTACGTGATGGGCGAGGGCAACAAGAAGCTCTCCAAGCGCGACCCGCAGGCCTCCCTCAACCTCTACCGGGAGCGCGGCTTCCTCCCCGAGGGCCTTCTGAACTACCTCTCCCTCCTCGGCTGGTCCTTCTCGGCCGACCAGGACATCTTCACCATCGACGAGATGGTGGCGAAGTTCGACATCGCCGACGTCAACGCCAATCCGGCGCGCTTCGACCTCAAGAAGGCCGAGTCGATCAACGCCGACCACATCCGCATGCTGGACGTGAAGGCGTTCGCCGCGGCCTGCGAGCCCTGGCTCCAGGCCCCGCACGCCAACTGGGCCCCCGAGGACTTCGACCGCGCGGCGTGGGAGGCCATCGCCCCGCACGCGCAGACGCGTGTCACGGTCCTCTCCGACATCACGCAGAACGTGGACTTCCTGTTCCTCCCCGAGCCGGTCTTCGACCAGGCCTCGTGGGACAAGGCCATGAAGGGCGAGCCGGCCGCGCTGCTCACCACCGCCCGCGAGAAGCTCGACGGCGCCGACTGGAGCGACCCGGAGTCCCTCAAGAACGCGGTCCTCGCCGCCGGCGAGGCGCACGGCCTCAAGCTCGGCAAGGCCCAGGCCCCGGTCCGCGTCGCGGTCACCGGCCGCACGGTCGGCCTGCCGCTCTTCGAGTCCCTGGAGATCCTGGGCCGGGAGAAGACCCTCTCCCGCATCGACGCGGCGCTGGCCAAGCTGGCGGCGTGATCGCGGGCCGGGTGCCGGTGCCCTTCCGGGGATAACCCCCGGAGCCCCCGGCAAGGGGGGCGGTACCGTCGTCGTATGGCCATCCGCGCGGTCCTGTGGGACATCGACGACACGATCTTCGACTACGCCCGCGCCGACCTGGCCGGCATGCGCGACCATCTCACGGCCGAGGGCCTGGTGGACGGATTCGACTCCGTCGACCAGGCCCTCGTCCGCTGGCAGGAGCTCACCGTCGTCCACTGGCGCCGGTTCGAGGCCGGCGGGGTGGACTTCCAGGAGCAGCGGCGCGAGCGCGTGCGCGACTTCCTCGGGGCGCCCGCCCTCACCGCCGGCGAGGCCGACGGCTGGTTCGAGCGGTACATCACCCACTACGAATCAGCCTGGGAGCTCTTCCCCGACACCGTCCCCGTCCTGGACCTGCTGGCGCGTGAGTACCGTCACGCCGTCCTGTCGAACTCCAGCGTCCACAACCAGGACCGCAAGCTGCGGGTGCTCGGCGTACGGGACCGCTTCGAGGCCGTCGTCTGCGCCGCCGAGCTGGGGGTCGCCAAGCCCGCCGCCGAGGCGTTCCACGCGGCCTGCGCCGCGCTCGGGCTCGCCCCGAACGAGGTGGCGTACGTCGGTGACCAGCCGGACATCGACGCCCGGGGGGCGGTCGAGGCGGGGCTCACGGGCATCTGGCTGGACCGCGCGGGCCGCGGCGGCCGACCCGAGCTGACCCGCATCACCGACCTCCATCAGCTCCCCGCGCTGCTGCGCCGCGATAGTCGTTTTGGAGCGCCGGACACCTTCGGGTAATGTTCTTCCTGCGCCGAGGGGAGCAAGCCGAAAGGCCGAAACCCACGGAGCACAACCCGAACAAGATCCCCGAGCCGGGGGTTGAGTTTTGGTGGCCTATGGTGTAATTGGCAGCACGACTGATTCTGGTTCAGTTAGTCTAGGTTCGAGTCCTGGTAGGCCAGCTCGCAGAGCTCATCTGCACCACGCGGATCTGATCCGCAAAGCCCCCGTTGTGTAGCGGCCTAGCACGCTGCCCTCTCAAGGCAGTAGCGCCGGTTCGAATCCGGTCGGGGGTACAGATCCATCCTGCGCATCACCAGGGTCGCTCCCGGTGAACACGTGGTGACATCGCTCGGCACTCCGGTGCCGGGCGGGATCGCTAGGGCCCCCGTTGTGTAGCGGCCTAGCACGCCGCCCTCTCAAGGCGGTAGCGCCGGTTCGAATCCGGTCGGGGGTACTGGTCTAAACCACCATGGCCTATGGTGTAATTGGCAACACTACGGTTTCTGGTACCGTCATTCTAGGTTCGAGTCCTGGTAGGCCAGCTCGCGGAGCTCATCCGCAAGGCCCCCGTTGTGTAGCGGCCTAGCACGCCGCCCTCTCAAGGCGGTAGCGCCGGTTCGAATCCGGTCGGGGGTACGCATCGAAGAAGCCCTTCCCTTCGGGGGAGGGCTTCTTCGCGTTGCCGGACAACTGAAGATCGTGCATACGGCGCCGGACACAACTCCGGCCCACCGCTGCGGCGTTGAAGCGGTGGGCCGGGACGGACAAGGAGGAGGCGAAGGCGGTCAGCCGTTGCGGCGCAGCGCCTCCGAGAGGCGGGCGGCCGCGTCGATGACCGCCTGGGCGTGCATACGGCCGGGGTGGCGGGTCAGGCGCTCGATCGGCCCCGAGACCGACACGGCGGCCACCACGCGGTTCGAGGGGCCGCGCACGGGCGCGGAGACCGACGCCACGCCCGGCTCCCGCTCACCGATCGACTGGGCCCAGCCGCGGCGCCGTACGCCCGACAGGGCCGTCGCCGTGAAGCGGGCGCCCTGAAGACCGCGGTGGAGCCGCTCGGGCTCCTCCCAGGCCATCAGGATCTGCGCGGAGGAGCCGGCCTTCATCGTCAGCGTCGAGCCGACCGGGACCGTGTCCCGCAGGCCGGACAGCCGCTCGGCCGCCGCCACGCAGATGCGCATGTCTCCCTGGCGCCGGTAGAGCTGGGCGCTCTCGCCGGTCACATCGCGCAGATGCGTCAGTACCGGGCCCGCGGTGGCGAGCAGGCGGTCCTCACCGGCCGCGGCGGCGAGCTCCGCCAGGCGCGGTCCGAGGATGAACCGGCCCTGCATGTCGCGAGCCACCATCCGGTGGTGTTCCAGTGCCACGGCGAGTCGGTGTGCCGTGGGTCGTGCGAGTCCCGTCGCCGCGACCAGACCTGCGAGGGTGGCCGGACCGGACTCCAGAGCGCTCAGGACAAGGGCTGCCTTGTCGAGAACGCCCACGCCGCTAGAGTTGTCCATGCAACGATATTCACGTCTCACTCTGTGAAACGCAAGTTCAATTTCTCCCGGAACCTGTGACCCTGGTGGGGCGGCCGCACAACGGCCCGCGAAACGGGTCTCTAGTTGTGCCGGCGTATACGTCGGCCGGAGGGAAAGCGATGGGTAGGACACTCGCGGAGAAGGTCTGGGACGATCATGTCGTCCGGCGCGCCGAGGGCGAGCCCGACCTCCTCTTCATCGATCTGCACCTGCTGCACGAGGTCACCAGCCCCCAGGCGTTCGACGGTCTCCGTCAGAACGGCCGCCAGGTGCGTCGCCTCGACCTCACCATCGCCACCGAGGACCACAACACCCCGACCCTCGACATCGACAAGCCGATCGCCGACCCGGTCTCCCGCGCGCAGTTGGAGACCCTGCGCAAGAACTGTGCCGACTTCGGCGTACGGCTGCACCCGCTGGGCGACGTCGAGCAGGGCGTCGTCCACGTCGTTGGCCCCCAGCTGGGCCTGACCCAGCCCGGCACCACCGTGGTCTGCGGCGACTCGCACACCTCCACGCACGGCGCGTTCGGCGCCCTGGCGTTCGGTATCGGCACCAGCCAGGTCGAGCACGTGCTGGCCACCCAGACGCTGCCGCTGGCCCGCCCCAAGACCATGGCCATCACGGTCGACGGCGAGCTGCCCGAGGACGTCACCGCCAAGGACCTGATCCTGGCGATCATCGCCAAGATCGGCACCGGCGGCGGCCAGGGCTACATCCTGGAGTACCGCGGCTCCGCCATCGAGAAGCTCTCGATGGAGGCCCGGATGACCATCTGCAACATGTCGATCGAGGCCGGCGCCCGCGCGGGCATGATCGCCCCCGACGAGACCACCTTCGCCTACCTGAAGGGCCGCGACCACGCCCCCGAGGGCGAGGACTGGGACGCCGCCGTCGCCTACTGGAAGACCCTGAAGAGCGACGACGACGCGGTCTTCGACGCCGAGGTCGTCATCGACGCCGCCTCCCTGGCGCCGTTCGTCACCTGGGGCACCAACCCCGGCCAGGGAGCACCGCTTTCGGCGAACGTCCCCGACCCGGCTTCGTACGAAGACGCTTCGGAGCGCCTCGCCGCCGAAAAGGCCCTGGAGTACATGGGGTTGAGCGCCGGACAGCGGCTGCGGGACATCAAGGTCGACACCGTCTTCGTAGGCTCGTGCACCAACGGCCGCATCGAGGACCTGCGCAACGCCGCCGAGCTGCTGCGCGGCCGCAAGGTCGCCGACGGCGTCCGGATGCTGGTCGTCCCCGGTTCGGTCCGGGTCGCCCTGCAGGCGGTCGAGGAGGGCCTGGACAAGGTCTTCAAGGAGTCCGGCGCCGAATGGCGGCACGCGGGCTGCTCGATGTGCCTGGGCATGAACCCCGACCAACTGGCGCCGGGCGAGCGCTCCGCGTCCACCTCCAACCGCAACTTCGAGGGCCGGCAGGGCAAGGGCGGCCGGACCCACCTGGTCTCCCCCCAGGTCGCCGCCGCCACCGCCGTACTGGGCCATCTGGCCTCCCCGGCCGATCTGTCCGACGTCGCTACGCCCGCGGGGGTCTGAGAACCATGGAAGCCTTCACCACACACACCGGTCGCGCCGTCCCGCTGCGCCGCAGCAACGTCGACACCGACCAGATCATCCCCGCCCACTGGCTGAAGAAGGTCACCCGCGACGGCTTCGAGGACGGGCTCTTCGAGGCCTGGCGCAAGGACCCCGAGTTCGTGCTCAACCGCCCCGAGCGGCAGGGTGCCTCGGTCCTGGTCGCCGGCCCCGACTTCGGCACCGGCTCCTCCCGTGAGCACGCCGTCTGGGCGCTGCAGAACTACGGCTTCAAGACCGTGATCTCCTCCCGGTTCGCCGACATCTTCCGCGGCAACTCGCTCAAGAACGGTCTGCTGACCGTGGTCCTCGACCAGCAGGTCGTGGACCGGCTCTGGGAGCTGACCGAGGCCGACCCGACGGCCGAGGTCACCGTCGACCTGGAGCAGCGGAAGGTGCTCGCCGCCGGGATCGACGCCGACTTCGAACTCGACGAGAACGCCCGCTGGCGGCTGCTCAACGGCCTGGACGACATCAGCCTCACCCTTCAGAACGAAGGCGACATCGCGGCTTACGAGGCGGCACGGCCGGCCTTCAAGCCCCGTACAATTACCGTCTGAGCAGCGCTTTTCCACGACTGCGCCCCCCACCCTCCGGTGGGGGGCGCAGTCGCTTGTTGAGACCCCGTCGGGCGACAACTCGCCCTAGATGGCACAATCTGTGCATGGAACGCGACAGCCAACTCGAGCTCTACGAGGCAGTCGCCGCCCGATTGAAGGAAGCGCACAGAAGGGTGCGCGAACTGCAAGTCCCGGAGGGCGTAAGGATGGCGCTGTCCCGGAAGCTGCTGGTCGTGACGGCCGCGGCGAAGCACGATCTAGCGGACGCGGCAGCGCGTCTGGACCGGTTGATGAAGGACCTCGACGAGGGCCGATTCCCTGAAGGCGACTGACACCAGGAACTCCGCAACGGGACTTCCGCGTTGCGGCACTAGGGTGATTAGCCCGTTTCGTGTTTGATTTGCGGTATATACATGCCTAACGTGCGAAAAAGCTTGAACACTTTCGTTCTGGCAATGTCTCCGAAGGGGAAGACGTGAACAAGGCGCAGCTCGTAGAAGCGATTGCCGACAAGATGGGCGGTCGCCAGCAGGCCGCCGACGCCGTCGACCACGTGCTCGACGCCATCGTGCGTGCCGTGGTCGGCGGGGACCGGGTCTCGGTCACCGGCTTCGGGTCGTTCGAGAAGGTCGACCGGCCGGCCCGTTACGCCCGTAACCCCCAGACGGGCGAGCGCGTGCGGGTCAAGAAGACCTCCGTGCCGCGCTTCCGCGCGGGTCAGGGCTTCAAGGACCTGGTCAGCGGCTCGAAGAAGCTCCCCAAGGGAGGCGAGGTCTCCGTCAAGAAGGCGCCCAAGGGCAGCCTTTCCGGGCCGCCGCCCACCATCGCCAAGGCCGCCGGCAAGAAGGCCGCCGCCAAGAAGACCTCCGCCGCGGCCGCGAAGAAGGCCGCCGCCAAGAAGGCCACCCCGGCGAAGAAGACCACCGCCACGGCGAAGAAGACCGCCGCCACCAAGAGCACGAGCGCGGCCAAGACGACGGCCGCCAAGAAGACCACCCCGGCGAAGACCACCGCCGCCGCGAAGAAGACCACCGCGAAGAAGACCGCCCCGGCGAAGAAGGCCACGGCGAAGAAGGCGCCGGCGAAGAAGACCACCGCGCGCAAGACCACCCCCGCCAAGAAGACCACCACCGCCCGCAAGAAGTAAGCGGCGCAGGGTCACAGGGCCACTCACACGCCGGGCCGCGCTCCCCTCCGGGGGAGCGCGGCCCGCGTGTTGCCCGAGGTGTCAGAACGTCTGCAGGGTGATCAGCGTGATCCGGGGGGCGGCGTCCCCCGGCGCGGGCTCCGTCTCGATCCGCACCCGCTGCCCCGGACGCAGCAGCCGCAGCCCGCCCGCCTCGAAGGCCTCGGCCCCGAACTCCACCGGGGTGCCGTCGTCGAGCAGCACACTTCCGCTGCGGGTCTCGGGGTCGTACGTGTACGCGGTCGCCTGCATGGACCGCAGCCTATCCGGCCGCGCGGTCGAAATGAGCGGCCGTCCGCGGACCGATGCCCAGGCCGAGCGCCGCCGCCAGATCCTCGCCGGTGTCCACGTCCCGGCGCACGGAATCCACCCCGGCCAGCCGGATTTCCACCGCCCCCGACGACAAATGCCGCCGCCGCGAAGCGCCACCGAAAGCAGGCGCCAATTCCACTCCCGGGCCTGCCGAGAGGAATGTCGTACCTATTCCGGCGGCATCCGCGAGAAATGCCCGAGGGAATTCTCCGGCCACCTGGAGGACCCGGGCCAGCTCCGCCGGCCGCAGCGCCGGAAGATCGGCGTTCAGCGCCGCCACCCGTCCCCCGGCGCGACCGCCGCGCACCGCGCGCTCCCCATGGGCCAGCGCCGCGTTGAGCCCGGCGGCGGGGGAGTCCGGAACGATCCGCGCCCCCAGCGCCGAAAGCGCCACCGCCGCCACCGGATCGTCCGTGACGACCACCACATCGCGCACCCGCGCGCATTCCAGCGCCGCGGCCACCGTGTCCTGCGCGAACGCCAGCGCCAGCCGCGGCCGCGCCCGCGCACCGGCCGCCGCGGCGAGCCTGCTCTTCGCCCGCGCAAGGGGCTTCAGGGGAACGACCAGGGACCAGCCGCCATCCGGATCGGTGTTCATCGGGGCCATTGTGGCCCCGCTCGCGGTCGGACTGTCCGGCGGGAGCCGCGGCCCGGGGCGTACGGTGTTCTCGACAGACCAGGAGCATGGGGCGACACTTGACCCCCTGCAAGCCAGTCCCAGAGGAAGGTGTCCGAGTGTCCCGCCGCAGAATCGGCTTCTGGTACCGCCTGGCGGCGGTCATCGCTAAACCGCCGCTGGTGGTTCTGTTCAAGCGGGACTGGCGCGGAACGGAACACATTCCGGCCGACGGCGGATTCATCACCGCCGTCAACCACAACTCTTATCTGGACCCGCTGTCCTACGCGCACTACCAGTACAACACCGGGCGCGTCCCGCGCTTTCTCGCCAAGGCCGGCCTCTTCAAGGGCTCGTTCGTCGGCATGATGCTGCGCGGCACCGGACAGATCCCCGTCTACCGCGAGACCACCAACGCGCTGGACGCCTTCCGCGCCGCCGTCGAGGCCATCGAGCGCGGCGAATGCGTCGCCTTCTACCCCGAGGGCACCCTCACCCGCGACCCCGACATGTGGCCCATGGCCGGCAAGACCGGCGCCGCCCGCGTCGCACTGCTCACCAAGGCCCCCGTCATCCCGGTCGCCCAGTGGGGCGCCAACCTCGCGATGCCGCCGTACGCCAAGGAGAACAGGCTCAGGCTGTTCCCCCGCAAGACGCTGATCGTCCAGGCCGGTCCGCCGGTCGACCTCTCCCGCTTCTACGGCAAGGAACCGACGCCCGAGGTGCTGCGCGAGGCGACCGAGGTCATCATGGCCGCGATCACCGCACTCCTGGAGGACGTACGCGGCGAGAAGGCGCCCGCCGAACCGTACGACCACCGCAAGGCACGGCTGGAACTGCGGCGCAAGGCCGCCGGAGAGGGCAAGAAGTGACCAAGGCAGCCGTCTTCGGTACGGGATCGTGGGGCACCGCCTTCGGCATGGTGCTCGCCGACGCGGGCTGCGAGGTGACCCTCTGGGGACGCCGCGCCGAACTCGTCGACGCGATCAACACCACCCGGACCAACCCCGACTACCTCCCCGGCATCGAACTGCCCGCCAAGGTCCGGGCCACCACCGACCCGGCCGAGGCCGCCCGCGACGCCGAGTTCACCGTGCTCGCCGTCCCCTCCCAGACCCTGCGCGGAAACCTCGCCGACTGGGCCCCCGAGCTGGCCCCGGACACCGTCCTCGTCTCCCTGATGAAGGGCGTCGAACTCGGCACCGCCAAGCGGATGAGCGAGGTCATCGCCGAGGTCGCCGACGTCCCCGCCGCGCGCGTGGCCGTCCTCACCGGCCCCAACCTGGCCAAGGAGATCGCCGCCCGGCAGCCCGCCGCCGCCGTCGTCGCCTGCTCCGACGAATCCGTCGCCCAGCGCCTCCAGGCCGCCTGCATGACCCCGTACTTCCGCCCGTACACCAACACCGACGTCGTCGGCTGCGAGCTCGGCGGCGCCGTCAAGAACGTCATCGGGCTCGCCGTCGGCATCGCCGACGGCATGGGACTCGGCGACAACTCCAAGGCCACGCTCATCACCCGCGGCCTGGCCGAGACCACCCGCCTCGGCCTCGCCATGGGAGCCGACCCGCTCACCTTCTCCGGCCTCGCCGGACTCGGCGACCTGGTCGCCACCTGCTCCTCGCCGCTCTCCCGCAACCACACCTTCGGCACCAACCTCGGCCGCGGCATGACGCTCGAGGAGACCATCGCCGCGACCAAGCAGACCGCCGAGGGCGTCAAGTCCTGCGAGTCGGTCCTCGACCTGGCCCGCCGCCACGGCGTCGACATGCCGATCACCGAGACGGTCGTCTCCATCGTCCACGAGGGCAAGCCGCCGATCGTCGCCCTCAAGGAACTGATGTCCCGCAGCGCCAAACCCGAGCGGCGCTGAGCGGTGCCGAGCGGCCCGCCGGGGGAGGCCCGTTGGGCCGGACGCGCGCGGCGCACCGGGGCACTCAACCCTGTCGGAGACGCAAGGTACGCTCAACGCGATATGAGCGAGAACACCCAGAGCCCCCGCAAGCCGCGCGTGGCCGTCGTCTTCGGCGGACGCAGCTCGGAGCACGCCATCTCCGTCGTCACCGCCGGTGCCGTCCTGCGCGCCATCGACCGGGACAAGTACGACGTGCTGCCCATCGGCATCACCACCGACGGGCGCTGGGCGCTGACCGCCGACGCCCCCGAGCGGATGGCCATCGCCGAGCGCTCCCTGCCGAACGTCGCCGACCTCGCCGAGTCCGAGACGGGCGGGGTGGTCCTCTCCGTCGACCCCGCCAACCGCGAGGTCGTGTACACCGAGCCCGGCGCCGTGCCCAAGGCCCTCGGCGACGTCGACGTCGTCTTCCCCGTGCTGCACGGCCCCTACGGCGAGGACGGCACGCTCCAGGGACTCCTCGAGCTCTCCGGCGTCCCCTACGTCGGCGCGGGCGTCCTCGCCTCCGCCGTCGGCCAGGACAAGGAGTACATGAAGCGGGTCTTCACCTCCTTCGGGCTGCCCGTCGGCCCGTACGAGGTCATCCGGCCCCGCGAGTGGGACCAGAACCCCGCGGCCGCGCGCAAGAAGATCGTCGAGTTCGCCGCCGAACACGGCTGGCCGCTCTTCGTGAAGCCCGCCCGAGGCGGCTCCTCCATGGGCATCACCAAGGTCGACGACCTCTCCGGCCTGGACGAGGCCATCGAGGAGGCCCGCCGCCACGACCCCAAGATCCTCGTCGAGTCGCTGCTGCGCGGCCGCGAGATCGAGTGCGGCGTCCTGGAGTTCGAGGACGGCCCGCGCGCCAGCGTGCCGGCCGAGATCCCGCCCGTCACCGACCACGACTTCTACGACTTCGAGGCGAAGTACATCGACTCGGCGTCCGGCATCGTGCCCGCGCCGATCGGCGACGAGGCCACCGCCGAGGTCCAGCGCCTCGCGGTCGCCGCCTACGAGGCCGTCTCCTGCGAGGGTCTGGTCCGCGCCGACTTCTTCCTCACCGAGGACGGCGACTTCGTCATCAACGAGATCAACACCATGCCCGGCTTCACGCCGATCTCCATGTACCCGCGCATGTGGCAGGAGAGCGGCGTCAGCTATCCCGAGCTCGTCGACCGGCTGATCCAGGCCGCGCTGACCCGCTCCACGGGCCTGCGCTGACTACACGCTGTCCGGGACCGCCTTCTTGACGGGGGCGGCGAGATCCACGAGCGGGCCGACGTCATGCGCGTACCGCTCGTCCAGCGTCACCTCGACGTACGCCTTCCGGTACGTCGTGGTGAAGCGGGGTCCGTCGCCCTGCCGCGGCTCGTACAGCCAGTTCACACCCTCGGCGTCGACCCCCTGTGCCTGGGGATCGTTCATCCTGTCGGGCCGGGGGACGCCGCAGCGCAGTACGATCGCCGCGTCCCCCCACCCGGCGGTCAGCTCGGAGCCGGGCTCCGGGTCGTTCCGTTCCAGCCCCGCCACGGTCCGGGGAAGTTCCTTCGCCAGCGCCCGGCAGAAGGCGGCTTCCTCCGCCGGAGGGCTGGGAACGGGGGCCGACACCTTCGCGTCCGTGGAGGAGCAGCCCGTGGCGGACAGCAGCAGCGCGGCCGCGGTCGCGGCGGCGACGGGCAGGCCGAAGGGCCGGTGGGTTGACATCACCGGCCAAGCGTAGACGGGGGCTACAGATGCACGACCGGGCAGGTGAGGGTCCGCGTGATGCCGTCCACTTGCTGGACCTTGGCGACCACCATGCGGCCGAGGTCGTCGACCGTGTCGGCCTGGGCGCGGACGATCACGTCGTACGGTCCCGTCACGTCCTCCGCCTGGATCACCCCCGGGATCTCGGAGATGGTCTCGGCGACGGTCGACGCCTTGCCCACCTCGGTCTGAATGAGGATGTACGCCTGTACCACGGAACCTCCAGGGCGACCACGAGGATCTTGTGGGAGAAAGGGACGCCACGGTACCGCGTCGCCCCGGGCCGCGGGGAGACCTGCGCGCCCGGAGGCGCCCACAGTGTGGCGAAGGCACGACAGAAGTTGACGGTCCACTTGACGGTATCTGGCGCAGTGACGGCTCGCGACCCGCGGTCGGCGCGCACGGCCGGCACGACAACACGAGGTGAGACGCGGTGAAGGGCACAGTCGGCGAGTTGGGGGAGTTCGGGCTCATCAAGGAGCTCACGTCCCGGCTCACCTCCACCCCGGCGGTACGGATCGGGCCGGGCGACGACGCCGCGGTCGTCTCCGCACCCGACCGGCGCGTGGTGGCCAGCACGGACATCCTGCTCGAAGGACGGCACTTCCGCCGCGACTGGTCGACGGCGTACGACGTCGGCCGCAAGGCGGCCGCACAGAACCTCGCCGACATCGCCGCGATGGGCGCCGTGCCGACCGCGCTCCTGCTCGGCCTCGTCGTCCCCGCGGAGCTGCCCGTCACCTGGCCCACGGAACTCATGGACGGCCTGCGCGACGAGTGCCAGGTCGCCGGCGCGGCCGTCGTCGGCGGCGACGTCGTCCGCGGCGACACCATCACCGTCGCCATCACCGCCCTCGGCGACCTGCGCAACCACGACCCGGTGACCCGCGGCGGGGCGCAGCCCGGCGACGTCGTCGCGTACACCGGCTGGCTGGGCTGGTCCGCCGCCGGCTACGCCGTCCTCTCCCGGGGCTTCCGCTCGCCGCGCGCGTTCGTCGAGGCGCACCGGCGGCCCGAACCGCCGTACCACGCGGGCCCCGCAGCGGCCGGGCTCGGCGCCACCGCCATGTGCGACGTCAGCGACGGACTCATCGCCGACCTCGGCCACATCGCCGAGGCCAGCAAGGTCCGTATCGACCTGCGCTCCGGCCTCATCGACATCCCCACCCAGATGTACGACATCGGCCAGGCCGTCGGCGTGGACCCCCTGCAGTGGGTGCTCACCGGCGGCGAGGACCACGCGATCGTCGCCACCTTCCCGCCGGACGTGAAGCTGCCGGCCCGCTGGAAGGTCATCGGCGAGGTCCTCAACCCCTCGGCGCTGCCGCAGGTGACCGTGGACGGCGCGCCCTGGCACAGCACGGGCGGCTGGGACCACTTCGGGGAGACGGAGTGATCCCGCCCCTGGTCCTGACCGTCGCCGGATCGGACTCCGGCGGCGGCGCGGGCATCCAGGCCGATCTGAAGACCATGCTCGCCCTCGGCGTCCACGGCATGAGCGTGATCACCGCCGTCACGGCCCAGAACTCCCGGGGCGTCCAGGGGGCGTGGGAGCTGCCCGAGGAGGCCGTACGAGCCCAGTACCGCGCCGTCGTCGACGACATCGGCGTCCAGGCGGTGAAGACCGGCATGCTCGCCTCGGCGCCCCTCGTGGAGACCGTCGCCGAGCTGCTCGCCGCGACACACGCGCCCGTGGTCGTCGACCCGGTGGGCGTCTCCAAGCACGGGGACGCGCTGCTCGCCGCCTCCGCGCTGGACTCCGTACGGACGAGGCTGCTGCCGGTCGCGACCGTGGCCACGCCCAACCTGGACGAGGTGGCGCAGCTCACCGGGATTCGTGTTGTCGACGAGCGCGACATGCGGACCGCCGCCGAGGCGATCCTGTCGTACGGCCCGCGCTGGGCGTTGATCAAGGGCGGGCACCTGCCGACCGGTGAGGAGGCCGTGGACCTGCTCACGGACGGCGACGAGGAGCACTGGCTGCGCGCGCCGCGCCACGACAACCGGCACACGCACGGGACGGGCTGCACGCTCGCCTCGGCGGTGGCGTCGGGGCTCGCGAAGGGGCTGCCGGTACCGGAGGCGGTGCGGGAGGCGAAGGCGTACGTGACGGGGGCGATCGCGGCCGGTTTCGCGCTGGGCGCGGGAATCGGACCGGTGGACCACGCCTGGCGGTGGCGCGGTTCGGCGTGACACCCTGAGGGCCGTGATCATCAGGGTGAGTGAGGCACGCGTACGTCCTGAGCGGTTCGAGGCGTTCCGCGACATGATCGTCTCCGCGGTGCGCGAGTTTCCCGGCCGCTATCCGGGGCTTGTGGACCACGAGGTCCTGCTCGCGCCGCCCGACTCGCTGGTGTACGTCAGCCGCTGGCGCGGCGAGGAGGATCTGGTCGGCTACGCCGGCGAGCACTGGCGGGACCAGCCCGTGGTCCTGCCTGGCGAGGACGAGTACCTCGTCGCGCCACTGAGGGTGCGGCACTTCACGCTCGCGTCTCTGCGCTGATCCGGCGGACGGCTCTTGAGCCCTTGACCGAGGGCCCCGTTGTAACAGAAGCTGTTGCGGGAGAAGGGGGAGGGCGGATGGCGGCGAACAGTCGATTGACCATCGCGACACACGCGCTGGCCTGGCTGGCGTTGGCGCAGCGCCGCGGCCGGGACGTTCTCACGTCGGAGCAGGTCGCGGCCAGCGTCAACACCAACCCCGTGGTCATCCGGCGCAGCCTGGGTGACCTGCGGCGAGCCGGTCTGGTGGAGGTCCGCCACGGCGCCGGCGCGGGCTGGAGCCTGGCCCGCGCGCCGGAGGAGATCTCCCTCCTCGACGTGCACGACGCCGTCGGCGCGCAGGCGCCGTTCGGCCTGCACCACGGCGAGCCCAACCTGGAGTGCCCGGTCGGCCGGGGCATCCGCCCCGCGCTGAGCGACGTCTACGGCCGGGTCGAGCAGGCCATGCGGCGGGAGCTGGCGGAGACGTCGATCGCCGATGTGCTGCGCGAGACGCTGGTGAACTAGGGGCCGTCCGCTGCGGGCGGATGGCCGCCGGGAAAGCCGTACCCGTTGTTGTAACAAAAACAGTTTCATCACTCGAGCGAGGAGCGGTCTGGTGGAAGCCCTACGGTGCCCGGTCGTCGAACTGCGGCAGTACACGCTGCACCCAGGACGGCGGGACGTGCTGATCGACCTGTTCGACCGGGAGTTCGTCGAGCCCCAGGAGGACGTCGGCATGACCGTCCTCGGGCAGTTCCGCGACCTGGACGACCCCGACCGGTTCGTCTGGCTGCGCGGCTTCGACGACATGCCGCGCCGTGCCGAGGCGCTGGCGGGCTTCTACGGCGGGCCGGTCTGGCAGGCGCATCGCGACCGGGCCAACGCGACGATGATCGACTCCGACGACGTCCTGCTGCTGCGGCCCGCCTCGGCGGACGCGGGGTTCCCCGCGCCGGTCGCCGCCCGCCGAGCCCCCGGCGAGCCGGCGGACGCGCCACCGTCGCTGGTCCTCGCCACGGTCTGGTACGGCAACCGCCCGTTCGACGCCGCGTTCGTCGAGTTCTTCGAGCGGCGGGTGCGGCCCGTCCTGGCCGAGGCCGGCGGCGAGCCACTGGCGTACCTGCGGTCGGAACACGCCCCGAACACCTTCCCGGCGCTGCCGGTACGGACGGGCGAGGAGGTCTTCGTCTTCTTCGCGCGGTTCACCGACGAGGGCCGGCTCGACGCCCACCTGCGTCGCCTGCGGCAGTCCGGACGCTGGCGCGAGGAGCTGCTGCCGACCCTGTCGCAGGGGTGGGCCAGGCCGCCGCGACAGCTCCGGCTGGCACCCACGGAGCGGTCACTGCTGCGCTGAGACGGGCGGAGCGGCCGACGGCCCGGTCCGGACGGGGACGGTCACGGCGTCGCCGCCCTCAGGGCATGGCAAAAGGCCGGTTCACCGAGGTGAACCGGCCTTTCAAGGCAACCGCAGGGGCTGCGCTACGACAAAACGTCGGCGGGATCTTCCCCACTTGCGCGGGGAGCATCACTTAGCGCGAGACCTTGCCGGCCTTGATGCACGAGGTGCAGACGTTGAGCCGCTTCGGCGTCCGACCGACCACGGCACGCACGCGCTGGATGTTCGGGTTCCAGCGACGGGACGTACGGCGGTGCGAGTGCGAAATGTTGTTGCCGAAGCCCGGCCCCTTGCCGCAGACGTCGCAGTTGGCAGCCACGGGTCACTCCAAAGACTTCAGATTTACAGTGAATTCCGGCGCACCGGAATCAGAGTTCTGAAGTGGCTTGCCGGGGGAATGGCCCGACTCTCGCCGGGCAACCGGAGCAGCATACAACGGCTGCTCCCGTAGAACGAAACTACCATGACCTCGGCGGCCCCCGTCCCCGGCCGAGGTCATGAGCGGGTCTACCCTGCGGTGAGCTCGCCGCCCAGGCCGCCCCCGGCCGCCAGGCCGTCACAGGAGGATCACCCGTTGCCGCAGACCGCGCAGACCCTCGACGCCGCAGCGGTCCGATCCTGGTGCGTACGGGCGCTGGAGGCGCTCGGCCGGGAGCGCGAGGAGATCGACGCGATCAACGTCTACCCGATCGCCGACGGGGACACCGGGACCAACCTCTATCTGACCGTGGAATCCGCCGCCCAGGCGGTCGAGGCGGTCTTCGCCGCCGACGAGCCGGACGCCGTGGACGCGATACGGGCCATGGCGCACGGCGCCCTCATCGGGGCGCGGGGCAACTCCGGGACCATTCTGTCGCAGCTGCTGCGCGGCATGGCGTCCGTCCTCGCCGACGGGCGGGACGGCGATCACCTCGCCCGGTCGCTGACGGCGGCCTCCGCCGCCGCCCGCCGGGCCGTGGCACACCCGGTCGAGGGCACGATCCTGACCGTCGCGCGCGCGGCGGCGGACGCCTGCGCGGGCGGCGGGGACCTCGTGGCGGTTGCCAGAGGGGCGTACGAAGGGGCCAGGACGGCCCTGGAGGCGACTCCCGGGCAGCTGCCCGCCCTTCAGCGCGCGGGCGTCGTGGACGCCGGCGGACGCGGCCTGGTGGCGGTCCTCGGCGCCCTCGTCGAGGTGGTGTCGGGCGAGGCGCAGATACGGCCGGTACGTCCCGCCCGTCCCGTACGGGACGAGGAGGAGTGCCCGGCCGAGGAGGGCCGGCGCGGCCCCGCGTTCGAGGTGATCTACCTCCTGGAGGCGGAGGACGCGGCCGTGGAACGGTTGCGGGCCCGGCTGGACGGCCTGGGGGACTCGCTGGTCGTCGTGGGCGGCGACGGACTGTGGAACGTCCACGTCCATGTCGACGACGCGGGAGCGGCGGTCGAGGCGGGCGTGGAGGCGGGACGCCCGTACCGGATCCGGATCACCCACTTCGCGGGGGTGGCGCCGGCCGAGCGGGCGCAGCGCGCGGTGGTCGCGGTGGTCCCCGGCGAGGGCATCGCGGGCCTGTGCGAGGAGGCGGGCGCCACGACGGTCCTGGCCCGGGCGGGGGAGCCGCCGGCCAGCGGGGAACTGGTCGACGCGATCCGGCGGGCCCACGCGCGCGAGGTGGTCCTCCTGCCGAACGACACCGCCCTGCGGCACACGGCGGGCGCCGCGGCCGAACAGGCCCGCGCCGAGGGCATCAGGGTCGCCCTGATCCCGACCCGCGCGGCCGTCCAGGGCATCGCGGCCCTGGCCGTCCACGAACCGGAGCGCCGCTTCGACGAGGACGTGGTCGCGATGACGGCGGCGGCGGGCGCCACGCGCTACGCCGAACTGGCCGTCGCCGAACGGCAGTCCTTCACCTCGGCGGGCGTGTGCCAGGCCGGTGACGTCCTCGGCCTGATCGAGGGCGACGTGGCGGTCATCGGCCAGGACCTGACGGCGACAGCGCGGACGGTTTTGGACCGGATGCTGTCCGCGGGCGGCGAACTGGTCACCCTGATCGTCGCGACCGACACCCCCGAGAGCCTGGCGTCGGCCCTCGAACGCCACGTCCGCGACACGTACTTGGCGGTCGACACCGCGACCTACCACGCGGGCCCCGGAGCGCCGCCCCTCCTCATCGGCGTGGAGTAGCCACCGGCGGACCCGCGGATACCCACAGCCTGCGGGACGGTTGTCGGTGCCGTGGTGTGCAATGGAACGCGTGCCCGTGCTCGACGAACCACTGAACCGACTGCCCGAGGGGAGCCGCCGTGCTGCTCGGTGACCCGCTCAAGAACGTCCTCGGGGCCGCCACCGCCAAGGTGATGGCCGACCATCTCGACCTGCGCACGGTCGGCGACCTGCTCCACCACTACCCGCGGCGGTACGCCGAGCGCGGGGAGCTGACGGCGCTGGCCGACCTGCCCCTGGACGAGCACGTCACGGTCGTCGCGCAGGTGGCCGACGCCCGCGTGCTGACCTTCAACAAAGGGGGGCGGGGCAAGGGCCAGCGGCTCGAGGTCACGATCACCGACGGCAGCGGCCGGATGCAGCTGGTCTTCTTCGGCCGGGCGGTCTTCTTCCACCAGAAGGAGCTGCTGCCGGGTCGGCGCGGCATGTTCGCCGGCAAGGTCGGGCTCTTCAACCGCAAGCTCCAGCTCTCCCACCCCGAGTACAAGCTCCTGGACGCCGACAGCAGCGACGAGACGGTCAAGGCGTTCGCGAGCGAGCTGCTGCCCATCTATCCCGCCTGCAAGCAGCTGGAGTCCTGGACCATCGAGCAGTCGGTCTCCATCGTCCTGGACTCCATGGCCGCCACCGGCTGGGCCGGGCTCGCCGACCCCCTGCCGCCCGCCCTGCGCGAGGGCCGCGGCCTCGCCGCCCTGCCCGAGGCGCTCCAGAAGGTGCACCGCCCTCGCACCAGGGCGGACATCGAGGACGCCCGGCAGCGGCTGAAGTGGGACGAGGCCTTCGTCCTCCAGGTCGCCCTCGCCCGTCGGCGCTTCGCCGACACCCAACTGCCCGCCGTCGCCCGCCGTCCCGTCCCGGGCGGCCTCCTCGACACCTTCGACGCCGAACTCCCCTTCACCCTCACCGACGGCCAGCGGAAGGTCTCGAAGGAGATCTTCGACGACCTCGCCACCGAGCACCCGATGCACCGGCTCCTCCAGGGCGAGGTCGGGTCCGGAAAGACGATGGTCGCCCTGCGGGCCATGCTCGCCGTCGTCGACGCCGGGGGACAGGCCGCCATGCTCGCCCCCACCGAGGTCCTCGCCCAGCAGCACCACCGGTCGATCACCGAGATGATGGGCGAGCTGGCCCAGGGAGGGATGCTCGGCGGGGCGGAGAACGCCACCAAGGTCGTGCTCCTCACCGGCTCCATGGGCGCGGCCGCCCGCCGCCAGGCGCTCCTCGACCTCGTCACCGGCGAGGCCGGGATCGTCATCGGCACCCACGCCCTGATCGAGGACAAGGTGCGGTTCCACGACCTCGGCCTGGTCGTCGTCGACGAACAGCACCGCTTCGGCGTGGAGCAGCGCGACGCCCTGCGCGGCAAGGGGAAGCAGCCCCCGCACCTGCTCGTCATGACGGCGACCCCCATCCCGCGCACGGTCGCCATGACCGTCTTCGGTGATCTGGAGACCTCCGTCCTGGACCAGCTGCCCGCCGGGCGCTCACCGATCGCCAGCCATGTCGTCCCCGCCGCCGACAAGCCGCACTTCCTCACGCGCGCGTGGGAGCGCGTGCGCGAAGAGGTGGAGAAGGGGCACCAGGCGTACGTCGTCTGCCCCCGTATCGGCGACGGCGAGGACGACCCCAAGGCGAAGAAGAAGCCCACCCCCGAGGACGAGGCGGAGAAGCGCCCCCCGCTCGCCGTCCTCGACGTCACCGAGAAGCTGAGGACCGGCCCGCTCGCCGGGCTGCGCGTCGAGGTCCTGCACGGCCGGATGCACCCCGACGACAAGGACGACGTCATGCGCCGCTTCGCCGCCGGCGAGGTCGACGTCCTCGTCGCCACCACCGTCATCGAGGTCGGTGTCAACGTCCCCAACGCCACCGCCATGGTGATCATGGACGCCGACCGGTTCGGCGTCTCCCAGCTCCACCAGCTCCGCGGCCGCGTCGGCCGCGGCTCCGCCCCCGGTCTGTGCCTCCTGGTCACCGAGATGCCCGAGGCGAGCCCCGCCCGGCAGCGCCTCGGCGCCGTCGCCGCCACCCTCGACGGCTTCGAACTCTCCCGGATCGACCTCGAACAGCGCCGCGAGGGTGACGTCCTCGGCCAGGCCCAGTCCGGCGTCCGCTCCTCACTGCGGATGCTCACCGTCATCGACGACGAGGACGTCATCACGGCCGCCCGCGAGGAGGCCACCGCCGTCGTCCTCGCCGACCCGGACCTCACCGACCACCCCGAGCTGCGCACCGCCCTCGACGCCCTCCTCGACAAGGAACGCGAGGAGTACCTGGAGAAGGGCTGACGCGGCAGGGCAGCAGCCGCCATAAGCTATTGCACACGCAATGGCTCATGGCTCACGGCCCATACAGAGCGAGGACCCAGATGACCCGCGTGATCGCCGGCACCGCCGGCGGACGCCGACTCGCCGTACCGCCGGGCAACGGCACCCGCCCCACCTCCGACCGGGCACGGGAAGGCCTCTTCTCCACCTGGGAGTCGTTCCACGGCCTGGCCGGGGCGCGGGTCGTCGACCTGTACGCCGGTTCCGGCGCCGTCGGCCTGGAGGCGCTGTCCCGCGGCGCGTCCCACGCGCTGCTCGTCGAAGCCGACCCGCGCGCCGCGAAGACCGTCCGCGAGAACATCCGCACCCTCGGACTGCCCGGCGCCGAACTCCGTACCGGCAAAGCGGAACAGATCGTGACGGGCCCGGCCCCGGCCGAGCCGTACGACCTCGTCTTCCTCGACCCGCCGTACGCCGTCTCCGACGACGATCTTCGCGAGATCCTCCTCACACTCCGCTCCGGGGGCTGGATCGCGGAGGATGCTCTCGTCACCGTGGAGCGCAGCACCCGAGGCGGGGAATTCGGCTGGCCGGCCGGTTTCGAGCCACTGCGAGCCCGTCGCTACGGCGAGGGAACGTTTTGGTACGGTCGCGCCGCCTCTACGTGCGAAGACGCACGATGACCGGACCGGAGAGCGAGGGACCCAAGTTGCGCCGCGCCGTCTGTCCGGGGTCATTCGACCCCATCACCAACGGACATCTCGACATCATCGCCCGCGCCTCCAAGCTGTACGACGTCGTACACGTCGCGGTGATGATCAACCAGTCCAAGAAGGGGCTGTTCACCGTCGACGAGCGGATCGAGCTGATCCGCGAGGTGACCGCCGACTTCGGAAACGTCGAGGTCGAGTCCTTCCACGGCCTCCTCGTGGACTTCTGCAAGCAGCGGGACATCCCGGCCATCGTCAAGGGCCTCCGCGCGGTCAGCGACTTCGACTACGAACTGCAGATGGCGCAGATGAACAACGGCCTCTCGGGCGTCGAGACCCTGTTCGTCCCCACCAACCCCACCTACAGCTTCCTGTCGTCCTCCCTGGTCAAGGAGGTCGCCGCCTGGGGCGGCGACGTCTCCCACCTGGTGCCCGAGGCCGTCCTCGGCCGGCTCACCGAGCGCCTCGCCCAGCAGCGCGGCGGACAGTGACCACGCGCCACCGCGGCTGACAGGCCGTCACCCGGTGTCGGACGGGGGACGACTGCCCTTACAGTCGTCCCGTCCGTCTTCATTCAGCTGTAGAGAGTGGCGAACACCCGGTGGACGTGCAGAAGAAGCTCGACGAGATCGTTTCGACGGTCGCCAACGCCCGCTCCATGCCCATGTCGGCATCCTGTGTGATCAACCGCGCCGAGCTGCTCGCCCTGCTCGAAGAGGTACGGGAGGCCCTGCCGGGCTCGCTCGCCCAGGCCCAGGAGCTCCTCGGCGGCCGGGAGCAGATGGTCGAGCAGGCCCGTCAGGAGGCCGAGCGGATCATCGAGGCCGCCCACGCCGAGCGCGGCTCCCTGATCTCCGACACCCAGGTCGCCCGCCAGTCCCAGGACGAGGCCGACCGGATCCTCGCCGAGGCCCGCCGCGAGGCCGACGAGATCCGCGCCGAGGCCGACGACTACGTCGACTCCAAGCTCGCCAACTTCGAGGTCGTCCTCAACAAGACCATCGGCTCCGTCGACCGCGGCCGCGAGAAGCTCCTCGGCCGGGGCCCGGGCCTGGACGAGCAGGGTTACGCCGACGAGGACGCGCCCGAGTACAGCTCGGACCCGCAGACCCTGATCCACCGGGCCGACGCGTACGTCGACGCCAAGCTGGGCGCCTTCGAGGCCGTGCTGTCCAAGACCCTGGAGGCGGTCGGCCGGGGCCGGCAGAAGCTGCACGGGCGCACCACCAGCGACGCGCTGGGCGAGCACATGGCGGCCCAGGACGCGGCCGGCGGCGTGGTGCACACCAGCGACGCCGACTATCTGGCCGGGCTCGCGGAGCTCGCCGACCCGGAGCCGGTGCGGCAGTACGTCCCGCAGGAGGCGCCGCAGCCGCCGCAGCAGGCCCCGCAGACGGCCCAGCAGCCCGACCCGTACGGCTACCAGCAGCCCCAGGAGACGTACGCGTACCAGCAGCAGGATCCGTACGCCTACCAGAGCCAGAACCAGGACCCGTACGCGTACCAGCAGCAGTACGCCTACGACCAGCAGCCGCAGGCCCCGCAGCAGCACCAGCAGCAGGTCCAGCAGCCGCAGGCCGCCGCTCTCGACGAGACCAGCTTCTTCGACACCGGCATGATCGACCTGGAGCAGCTGCGCCGGTACGAGCAGGGGCGCTGAGCCCCGGCGCGGCACGGGCCCGGATTGGGCCCTGAGCGAAGCGTCCAGTATCCTGGCTCTTCGGTCGCGCGTATGCCCGCGATCCATGCTGCCCGCTTCGTCTCTCGATTCGAACACGGCAGCCCTCTCACGATCCGAAAGCAGGAAGAGCCCTGAGCACGCGCCTCGACCACCGCAACCCCCTCGTGTTCGACACACACGAGCTGGGGCGGCGTCCTGGTGCCCTCCAGCGGCTCTCCCGTTCGGTCGCGGCCCCCGCCGACCTCGGCGTCGAAGGGGTCGTGGGAGTGCCGGAAGGCGCGCCCGTGGAGATCGATCTCCGTCTCGAGTCGGTCATGGAAGGGGTGCTTGTCACAGGCACCGCCCGTGCATCGGCCGAGGGGGAGTGCGTAAGGTGTCTGGAGCCCGTCGAGCTTGAGCTCGACGTGGACTTCCAGGAGATGTTCTCGTACCCCGACTCCGACGACCGGGGCCGCTCCAAGGCGGCCGCGGGCGACGAAGCCGAGGAAGACGAGGACATGATCCCCCTCGAGGACGGCATGTTCGACCTCGAACCCGTGCTGCGTGATGCGGTGGTGCTCGCACTGCCGATGCAGCCGGTGTGCCGGGAGGACTGTGCGGGTCTGTGTTCCCAGTGCGGAACCAACCTGAACGACAACCCGGACCACCACCATGACGCCGTCGACATCCGTTGGGCGGCACTGCAGGGACTCGCCGGTTCGCTGGGAACCGATGAGAAGGACAACATGAGCGGCGCCGAAGCGGGCGTCGACGAGAAGCAGGAGAAGTAGCCGTGGCTGTTCCGAAGCGGAAGATGTCGCGCAGCAACACGCGCCACCGCCGGTCGCAGTGGAAGGCTGCGGTCCCCACCCTGGTTTCGTGTGAGCGTTGCCAGGAGCCGAAGCAGCAGCACATCGCGTGCCCGAGCTGCGGCACCTACAACAAGCGCCAGGTCCTCTCGGTCTGAGTGGCTGGTGAGAGGCGCAATGTCTGAGTCCCACAAGACGGACAACAAGACGGACAATGCCTCGTCCCACACGCTTCTGGAAGGGCGGCTCGGGTATCAGCTCGAGTCCGCCCTTCTGGTGCGTGCGCTGACGCATCGCTCGTACGCGTACGAGAACGGCGGCCTGCCCACCAACGAGCGTCTGGAGTTCCTCGGGGACTCCGTGCTCGGCCTGGTGGTCACGGACACGCTGTACCGCACCCACCCCGACCTGCCCGAGGGCCAGCTGGCCAAGTTGCGGGCCGCGGTGGTCAATTCGCGTGCGCTGGCGGAGGTCAGCCGCGGCCTCGAACTCGGCTCCTTCATCCGGCTCGGCCGGGGCGAAGAGGGCACGGGTGGCCGGGACAAGGCGTCCATCCTCGCCGACACCCTTGAAGCGGTGATCGGCGCGGTCTACCTCGACCAGGGCCTCGACGCGGCGTCCGAGCTGGTGCACCGGCTCTTCGACCCGCTGATCGAGAAGTCCTCGAACCTCGGTGCCGGACTGGACTGGAAGACCAGCCTCCAGGAGCTCACCGCGGCCGAGGGCCTGGGTGTTCCGGAGTACCTCGTCTCCGAGACGGGCCCGGACCACGAGAAGGTCTTCACTGCTGCCGCCCGCGTCGGTGGTGTCTCGTACGGCACCGGCACCGGCCGCAGCAAGAAGGAAGCGGAGCAGCAGGCCGCGGAATCCGCGTGGCGCGCGATCCGCTCGGCCGCGGACGAACGCCTGGTGGCGGCGAAGGCCGCGGCCGAGGCGGGAACGGAAGAGGGCGCCGACGTCTCTTCCGCCGCGGATCAGGCCTCGGCCTGAGACCACCGCTTCCTGACGACCCCGCCCGGGACCCCGACCAGGGTCCCGGGCGGGGTCGTTCCGCGTGGAACCCTCGGGCCGGGGGCGGCGGTCCGGGCGGTAGGCTTCGGGCATCGTTCCCACCCCGTCCGGAGGAGTCCCGTGCCCGAGCTGCCCGAGGTCGAGGTCGTGCGGCGCGGTCTCGAACGCTGGGTCGCCGGGCGGACCGTCGGCGAGGTCGAGGTCCTGCACCCGCGGGCGGTACGGCGGCACCCGGCCGGCGGCGAGGACTTCGCCGCACGGCTCAAGGGGCACCGCCTCGGGACCGCCCGGCGGCGCGGCAAGTACCTCTGGATCCCGCTCGCCGACTCCGACGCCTCCGTCCTCGGCCATCTCGGCATGAGCGGCCAGCTGCTCGTCCAGCCGGAGACGGCACCCGACGAGAAGCATCTGCGCATCCGCGTCCGGTTCGACGACACGGTGACATCAGCGGCCGGCGCCGCGGGCGGCACCGAGCTGCGCTTCGTCGACCAGCGGACCTTCGGCGGACTCTCGCTCCACGAGAACACACCGGACGGCCTGCCCGACGTCATCGCCCACATCGCGCGCGACCCGCTGGACCCGGCGTTCGACGACGCCGCCTTCCAGGCCGCGCTGCGTCTGCGCCGTACGACCATCAAGCGCGCGCTGCTCGACCAGTCGCTGATCAGCGGGGTCGGCAACATCTACGCCGACGAGGCGCTGTGGCGGGCCAGGCTGCACTACGAACGCCCGACCGCGAGCCTGACCCGGCCCCGCTCCGCCGAGCTGCTGGGCCATGTACGCGATGTGATGAACGCGGCGCTCGCGGCCGGCGGGACCAGCTTCGACAGCCTGTACGTCAACGTGAACGGCGAATCCGGCTACTTCGACCGGTCCCTGGACGCGTACGGCCGCGAGGACGAGCCGTGCCGGCGCTGCGGGACACCGATCCGCCGCCGCCCGTGGATGAACAGGTCCAGCTACTTCTGTCCGCGCTGCCAGCGCCCGCCGCGCGCCGCCCTCTGAGGAGCCCGGGGCGTCACGGCGCGACGGGCTCGCTCGGCACGCGCGCCGCCCTCTGAGGAGCCCGGGGCGTCACGGCGCGACGGGCTCGCTCGGCACGCGCGCCGCGTCATAGCTCTCGCGCGCCGACAGCACCTGGGGCATCCGCCCCTCGACCAGGTCGATCAGCCGGCGCAACTGCTCCGCGATGTCCCGGCCCAACGGCGTCAGCCGATAGTCCACCCGCGGCGGATTGGTCGGCCGCGCCTCACGGTGGACGAGCCCGTCCCGCTCCAGCGCGTGCAGGGTCTGCGCCAGCATCTTCTCGCTCACACCGTCGACCCGGCGGCGCAACTCGTTGAAACGGAACGTGCCCTCGTACAGTGCGCCCAGGGTGAGCGAACCCCACCGCCCGGTCACATGCTCCAACGTCTCGCGCGAGGCACAGGCCCGGGCGAACACATCGAACACGAGGTCGTCACTCATCCCTCCACCTTACGCGCGAGGCGCTGCGCCCAGGAGTGCGCTCACTCAGGGGTTGCGCTTCCGGAGAGGGGACCCGCGGCCTCGCCGAGGACGGCCACGGCTCAGTAGCCGAAGTCCTGGGTCCACCACGGGCCGCCGTCCGCGAAGTGGACACCGACTCCCAGCGAGGTGTAGTCGCAGTTCAGGATGTTCGCGCGGTGTCCGTCGCTGTTCATCCAGGACGACATCACGGCCGCGGCGTCCACCTGCCCGCGAGCGATGTTCTCGCCGCCCATGCCGGATATGCCCGCCTTGGCCGCTCGGTCCCACGGCGTCGCGCCGTCCGGGTCCGTGTGGTCGAAGAAGCCGCGCCGTGCCATGTCCTCGCTGAAGGCGTCGGCCAGCTCCGTCAGCTCCGCGTCGGAGCGGACGGGGACGCAGCCGACCTTGGCCCGCTCCAGGTTGACCAGGCGGACCACCTCCGCCGCGGCGGCCGCGTCACGGCTGACCAGCGACGGGGTCTCCGTCCGCACGACCGGCTTCTCGGTCGTGGGCGCCGGCTTGGGCTTGGGCTTCGCGGTCCGCACCGTCTTCGACGGCTGGGGGGAGGGCTTCTTCGGCGCCGGGGAGGCGGTGGTCTTCGACGGGGTGGGCGACGGCTTCGCCGACGGCGAGGCCTTCTTCGCGGCGGTGCCCGTACCCGCGCTCCTGCCCGCGCTCGCGGTGGGGGAGGAGGAGCGGTCGGACGGGGTCGCCGAGGCGCCGCCCTGCGTCGTCAGCTCCGGCGCCTGCTGGGCGTGGGGGTGGGTTCGGGTCTCGCCCGAGCCCGTGCTGCCGACGGTGTACGTGTCCCCACCCGGCAGCAGACCCGAGGCGACGGCGACCGCGCCGATCGCCACCGCGGCGGAGGCGCCGAGCAGCCCGGTGCGCACGGGTACGCCCCGCTTCTTGCGGCGGGCACCCCTGTGCCGGCGGTCCCCGTCCGTCGCGTACCCTTCTGCGGCGGGCGCGGCGCCGGAGCGACGATGGCGTCCCATCTGCTCTGCCTTCCTGACGACCTGTGCTGTGATCTTTGCTGATCTTTGCTTCTGTGGAGCCTGTCAAAGGGGACTCGCCCATGCGGGTGAGTCTCATTCGGTCGGGACTGTACGCCATGACGCGCGGGGGCGGTGCCCCTCTGCGGTGATCGGCCCGTTAGCGTGCAGCCATGAACGAAGACGTACGGCTCACCGCCTGGGTGCGCGGTCGAGTACAGGGAGTGGGCTTCCGCTGGTTCACCAGGGCAAACGCGCTGGAGATCGGCGGCCTGGTCGGATTCGCGCTCAATCTCGACGACGGACGGGTGCAGGTCGTCGCCGAAGGGCCGCGTGAGAATTGCCACCGTCTGCTCGACTGGCTGCGCTCCGACGACACACCCGGGCGCGTCGACGGGGTCACTGAGATCTGGGACACCCCGCGCGGCGGCTACGACGGCTTCGCGATCCGCTGACGATCCTTCCCGCTCACTCCGCCCGGTGGTCCACGCGACCACCGGGCGGACGTTCGAGCAACATCACCTGACCGGGAAATGACCAGGTGGTTGCCGAGAAGGGCTTGCCTTGTCCGGTCGCACGAGGAAGGATGATCTCCACAGCCCCAGAGGCACCGATGTCGCGAGGCCCGCCGCATGTTCCGCGGCCGTGGACCCCCCGGTCGCCCCTTGATGCGGGGCGTGATCGTGTTGACCGTCAAACATTTTGGTGAGACTCTGGAAGCCCCGCGCACCTTAGCTGTTTGGCAGTAAGAACCGGCACCACAAGAAGTACTGCCGAGCACCGCGGGTGCGAATCCCTCACGACCCACACCGCATCGGTCGGTCACTCATTGTGGAGGACCATCCATCATGGCAAAGGCGCTTCTCGGTTACGTCGGCGGCTCCGACCCGCGACTCCTCGCCGAGATGCGACGGCTTCAGCAGCGCGTGCAGGACCTCGAGTCCGAGCTTGTACGGATTCAGTCCGAGAACGACGCGCTCAACGCTGCCGCCGCACAGCACGGAGACTCGCTGCTCGACCGCATCGACCTCGACGTACCCCAGGCGGAGCCTGCGCTCACCTGATGTCTCAGCCCGCAGGGGCCAGGTGAGAGACACTCTCGCTGGCACAGCCAGATATGCAAGGGACGCTTCGGCGTCCCTTCTTTCTTGAGTCCCCCAGGTCCCACCCCCCTTTTCCTGAGTGAGGGTCTGCCCTGCGCCTTCGCGGGCGAAACGCACGCGCCCCGGTAGAGTCCGGGGGCGTGCATCTCAAGGCCCTGACACTCCGCGGTTTCAAGTCGTTCGCCTCCGCCACCACGCTGCGGTTCGAACCCGGAATCACCTGTGTCGTGGGCCCCAACGGATCCGGTAAGTCCAACGTCGTGGACGCGCTGTCCTGGGTCATGGGAGAGCAGGGCGCCAAGTCGCTGCGCGGCGGCAAGATGGAGGACGTCATCTTCGCCGGCACGACCGGGCGGCCGCCGCTCGGCCGCGCCGAGGTCTCGCTGACCATCGACAACTCCGACGGCGCACTGCCCATCGACTACGCCGAGGTCACCCTCACCCGGATCATGTTCCGGGGCGGCAGCAGCGAGTACCAGATCAACGGCGACACCTGCCGGCTGCTCGACATCCAGGACCTGCTCTCCGACTCCGGCATCGGGCGCGAGATGCACGTGATCGTCGGCCAGGGACAGCTCGACTCCGTCCTGCACGCCGACCCGATGGGACGGCGCGCCTTCATCGAGGAGGCGGCCGGCGTCCTCAAGCACCGCAAGCGCAAGGAGAAGGCGCTGCGGAAGCTGGACGCGATGCAGGCCAACCTCGCACGCGTGCAGGACCTCACCGACGAACTGCGGCGCCAGCTCAAGCCTCTCGGCCGGCAGGCGGCGGTCGCCCGCCGCGCCGCGGTCATCCAGGCCGACCTGCGCGACGCCCGGCTGAGGCTGCTCTCCGACGATCTCGTACGGCTCCAGGAGGCGCTGAAGGCCGAGGTCGCCGACGAGGCCGCGCTCAAGGAGCGCAGGGAGAGCGCCGAGGCCGAGCTGCGGGCCGCGCTCGCCAAGGAGGCGGACCTGGAGGACGAGGTGCGGCGGCTCACCCCCCGCCTCCAGCGGGCCCAGCAGACCTGGTACGAACTCTCCCAGCTCGCGGAGCGGGTGCGCGGCACGATCTCCCTCGCCGACGCGCGCGTGAAGAGCGCCACCACCCAGCCGCTGGAGGAGCGTCGCGGACGCGACCCGGAGGACATGGAGCGCGAGGCGGCCCGTATCCGCGAGCAGGAGGCCGAACTGGAGGCCGCGCTGGAGGCGGCCGAGCGGGCTCTCGAGGACACCGTCGCCCACCGCGCCGAGCTGGAACGCGAGCTGGCGGTGGAGGAGCGACGGCTCAAGGACGTGGCCCGCGCCATCGCCGACCGGCGCGAGGGGCTCGCCCGGCTGCACGGCCAGGTCAACGCCGCCCGCTCGCGTGCGGCGTCCGCGCAGGCCGAGATCGACCGGCTCGCCGCCGCGCGCGACGAGGCGCGGGAGCGGGCGACGCGCGCCCAGGAGGAGTACGAGCAGCTCAAGGCCGAGGTCGACGGGCTCGACGCGGACGACACCGAGCTGGGGGAGCGGTACAAGGCCGCCCGCCGGGACCTCGCCGAGGCGGAGGCCGCCCTGACGGCCGCGCGCGAGGCCGCCACCGCCGCCGACCGCAGCCGCGCGGCGACCCGCGCCCGGCACGAGGCCCTCGCCCTGGGCCTTCGCCGCAAGGACGGCACCGGTGCGCTGCTCGCCGCCCGGGACATCGTGGACGGTCTCCTCGGCCCCGCGGCGGAACTCCTCACGGTCACCCCCGGGTACGAGATCCCCGTCGCCGCCGCCCTCGGCGCCGCGGCCGACGCGATCGCCGTCTCGGGCCCCGCCTCGGCGGCCCAGGCGCTGCGCCTGCTGCGCAAGCAGGACGCCGGCCGCGCGTCCCTGCTGCTCACGGGCGCGCAGGCAGCGGAAGTCCCCGAGCCCGTCCCCGACGGCACCGCCCGGGACGGGGACGGCTTTGCCACGCCCGCCGACGGCCGACCGGCGGCCGCCCGTGGCGCCGGGGACGGGGACGGCTCGGTCGCGACCGCCGACGGCCGAGCGGAGGCCGCCGACGGCGACGTGCCCGTCGTCTCCCTGGTGCGCGGGCCCGAGGAGCTCATGGGCGCCGTGCGGCGTCTGCTCGACGGGATCGTCGTGGTCGAGGGCCTGGAGGAGGCCGAGGAGCTCGTCCGCGTCCGGCCGTGGCTGACCGCCGTCACCGCCGAGGGGGACCTGCTGGGGGCGCACTTCGCGCAGGGCGGCTCCGCCGGGGCGCCGAGCCTGCTCGAAGTGCAGGCGTCCGTCGACGAGGCCGCCGCCGAGCTGGCGGAGCTCGACGTGCGCTGCGAAGCGCTCGCGTCGGCGCAGCGGGAGGCCGACGAGCGCCGCCGCGCCGCCGCCGCACTCGTCGAGGAGCTGGCCGAACGCCGCCGCGCCGCCGACCGGGAGAAGTCCGCCGTCGCGCAGAGCCTCGGCCGCCTCGCGGGCCAGGCCCGGGGCGCCGCCGGTGAGGCCGAGCGGTCCGCCGCGGCCGCGGCTCGCGCGCAGGAGTCCCTGGAGAAGGCGCTGTACGAGGCGGAGGAGCTGGCCGAACGGTTCCTCGTCGCCGAGGAGGCCCCGGCCGACGAGGAACCCGACACCTCCGTGCGCGACCGGCTCGCCGCCGACGGCGCCAACGCCCGCCAGACGGAGATGGAGGCCCGGCTCCAGCTCCGTACCCACGAGGAACGGGTCAAGGGTCTCGCCGGACGCGCCGACTCCCTCGACCGGGCCGCACGCGCCGAACGCGAGGCACGCGCGCGTGCGGAGCAGCGCCGCGCCCGGCTGCGCCACGAGGCCGAGGTCGCCACCGCCGTCGCCGCCGGAGCCCGGCAGCTGCTGGCGCACATCGAGGTCTCCCTGGTCCGGGCCGAGCAGGAGCGCGCCCTGGCCGAGGCCGCCAAGGGCGCCCGCGAACAGGGCCTGGCAGCCGCCCGCGCCCGGGGCCGCGACCTGAAGGGCGAACTCGACAGGCTCACCGACTCCGTCCACCGGGGCGAGGTCCTCGGTGCGGAGAAGCGGCTGCGGATCGAGCAGCTGGAGACCAAGGCCCTGGAGGAGTTCGGTGTCGAGCCGGCCGGCCTGATCTCCGAGTACGGCCCCCATCAGCTCGTACCGCCGTCGCCCCCCGCGGAGGGCGAGACGCTGCCCGAGGACCCGGAGGACCCGCGCAACCAGCCGCGCCCCTTCGTCCGTGCGGAGCAGGAGAAGCGGCTGAAGGCCGCCGAGCGGGCATACCAGCAGCTCGGAAAGGTGAACCCGCTGGCCCTTGAGGAGTTCGCGGCGTTGGAGGAGCGCCACCAGTTCCTCTCCGAGCAGTTGGAGGACCTGAAGAAGACCCGTGCCGACCTCCTTCAGGTCGTGAAGGAGGTCGACGTCCGTGTCGAGCAGGTCTTCACCGAGGCGTACCGGGACACCGCCCGCGAGTTCGAGGGAGTCTTCTCGCGCCTCTTCCCCGGGGGCGAGGGGCGGCTGGTCCTGACCGACCCCGACAACATGCTCACCACCGGCGTCGACGTGGAGGCCCGCCCGCCGGGGAAGAAGGTCAAGCGGCTCTCGCTGCTCTCCGGCGGCGAGCGTTCGCTGACCGCCGTGGCGATGCTGGTCTCGATCTTCAAGGCCCGCCCCAGCCCGTTCTACGTGATGGACGAGGTCGAGGCGGCGCTGGACGACACCAACCTCCAGAGGCTGATCCGGATCATGCGGGAGCTCCAGGAGTCCTCGCAGCTGATCGTGATCACGCACCAGAAGCGGACCATGGAGGTCGCGGACGCCCTCTACGGCGTTTCCATGCAGGGCGACGGGGTATCGAAGGTCATCAGCCAGCGGCTGCGCTGACCCTAGGCATTCAAGACTTGAACGCAAGACGACACGCCGTCGGTTCAAATTCACAAGCGGACAAGTCTTGACTTCGAAACTTGAAGGAATAGTCTCTGCAACGTTGCTTTTACCTTCAAGTGGTGGGCGGCGTGAAGTTGTGCGCCACTGGAAGGGCTCGCCCCCCACGCCCCGGCGACGCTGCCGGAGCCTCCAGGAGTCCATGTGACCAGCACCGCGCAGGCGCCCACGCCGCCGCCGTCCGAAGGCCGAGCCGCCCACCCGGACCACCTCGGCCACGTCATCTTCATCACGGCGTCCGCCGCGATGGGCGGTTTCCTCTTCGGGTACGACAGCTCCGTCATCAACGGCGCCGTCGAAGCCATCAGGGACCGGTACGACATCGGCTCCGGGACGCTCGCCCAGGTCATCGCCATCGCCCTGATCGGCTGCGCCATCGGCGCCGCGACCGCCGGCCGGATGGCCGACAAGATCGGCCGCATCCGCTGCATGCAGATCGCCGCCGTGCTGTTCTCCATCAGCGCCGTGGGCTCGGCGCTGCCCTTCGCCCTCTGGGACCTCGCCTTCTGGCGGATCGTCGGCGGCTTCGCCATCGGCATGGCCTCGGTGATCGGCCCCGCGTACATCGCCGAGGTCGCCCCCGCCGCCTACCGAGGGCGCCTCGGCTCCTTCCAGCAGGCCGCCATCGTCATCGGCATCGCCATCTCCCAGCTGGTCAACTACGGCATCCTGCAGCTCGCCGACGGCGACCAGCGCGGAGAGATCGCCGGTCTCGAAGCCTGGCAGTGGATGCTCGGCGTGATGGTGGTCCCCGCCGTCCTCTACGGCCTGCTCTCCTTCGCCATCCCCGAGTCCCCGCGCTTCCTGATCTCCGTGGGCAGGATCGACCGGGCCAAGGAGGTCCTGGCCGAGGTCGAGGGCCACAGCGTCAACCTCGACCACCGCGTCGCCGAGATCGAGCTGGCCATGCGCCGGGAGCACAAGTCCACCTTCAGGGACCTGCTCGCCACCGGCCGCCGCTTCAAGCTGCTCCCCATCGTCTGGGTCGGCATCGGGCTCTCGGTCTTCCAGCAGCTCGTCGGCATCAACGTCGCCTTCTACTACTCCGCGACGCTCTGGCAGTCCGTCGGCATCGACCCGTCCAGCTCGTTCTTCTACTCCTTCACCACGTCGATCATCAACATCGTCGGCACGGTGATCGCGATGGTCCTGGTCGACCGGGTGGGCCGCAAGCCGCTCGCGCTGGTCGGCTCCATCGGCATGGCCGTCGCCCTCGCCTTCGAGGCGTGGGCCTTCTCCGCCGACCTCGTCGACGGCAAGCTGCCCGAGACCCAGGGCGTCGTCGCGCTCGTCGCCGCCCATGTCTTCGTGCTCTTCTTCGCCCTCTCCTGGGGCGTGGTCGTCTGGGTCTTCCTCGGCGAGATGTTCCCCAACCGGATCCGCGCCGCCGCCCTGGGCGTCGCCGCCTCCGCGCAGTGGATCGCCAACTGGGCCATCACCGCGAGCTTCCCGTCCCTCGCGGACTGGAACCTCTCCGGCACCTACGTCATCTACACGGTCTTCGCCGTGCTCTCCATCCCCTTCGTGCTGCGGTACGTGAAGGAGACCAAGGGCAAGGCGTTGGAGGAGATGGGCTAATCCCCGCTGCCCCTCTCCTCGACCACGGAACTGCCCCGGCTCAGGGCCCTGTGCCCCGAGCCGGGGCAGTACGTCGTTCCCGAACAGCCGCAGACTCCGCCACGCCTCGCCGACCGGCATCCCGCGGAGTGACCCGTACCGTACGGCCCTGATATGTGAAGGGCTCACCGGACCACGCCTGGAGCAGGGTCTCCAGGAGCAGGTCCTGCGGCTTGCCGCGCCTGCCCCGGTCGACCCCGCGCTCCTCGTGCTCCTCGGGCCGGTAGCCGATGCCCGCCACCGTCACCAGGCGGCCGCCGCCGAGCAGATCGAGGACCGCGATCTGCCTCGGCCGGCCGCAGCGGGTCGCGCAGCGGACCGATGGCGGCGGACACGGTGACCGCGATCCGCCTCGTCGCCCCGAACACGGCGCCGGCGAAGTGGGACAGTATCTGACGCAACGTCAGATAGAAACGGTTCCAGCGTCAGATGGTGACTTTCTCGCGGACCTCGACGGGCTCCGCCGGCACCCCGGCGGACGTCCGCGGCAGCACGGCGTACAGCGCGCCCGCGATCACGATGGTCGCGCCCCAGCCGAGCCCGTTCTCACCGATCCACGAGGACGCCAGCGGACCGGAGAACCAGTCGACCCTGGTGAACAGCAGACCCGCCACCAGCGCCACGGCCCAGGCCGTCATCGCCTGCCAGGCGAAGCCGCCCCGGTACCAGTAGGCACTCGTCCGCGTGGTGTCCATCAGCGCCGCCCCGTCGTACGACCGACGGCGCAGCATGTCGACGCCGAAGACGCCGATCCACGCGGAGAACGCCACCGCGAGCAGCGTCAGGAAGGAGATGAACGAACCGATGAAGCTCGTCGCCACCACCATCAGCAGGAAGCCGAAGACCAGGCTGATCACGGCGTTCACACTGACCGCCGCGGCGCGCGAGACCTTGATCCCCAGCGTCTGCGCGGTGAACCCGGCGGAGTACATCGACATCGAGTTGATCAGCAGCATCCCGATCAGAGCGATGAGCAGGTACGGGACGGAGATCCAGGCCGGCAGCAGCTCGCCGATGAAGGACACCGGGTCCTGCGCCGAGGCGAGACCGGGCGTCGCCACCGCCATCACCGCGCCCATCAGCACCATCGGCAGCACGACGATCCCGGCGCCGCCGATCGTGGAGCCGACCATCGCCTTGGCGGAGGCGGTACGCGGGAGGTAGCGGGTGAAGTCCGGCCCGGAGGGGACCCAGCTGATGCCGCCCGCCGCGATGGTGCCGATGCCCGCGATCATCATCGCCGTCGAACCGGCCGGCTTGTCGAAGACCGCCGACCAGTCGGTGTCGGCTATCAGATACACCAGCACGAGCACGGAGAACGCGCCGAAGAGATACGTCGACCACTTGCTGCACACCCGCAGCGCGTTGATGCCGAGACCGGAGACCAGGAACGTACAGGCGACGAAGAGCAGCAGCGTGACGACGATCAGCACCGTGTTCGACTCGACCCCGAAGAGCAGGTCGAGCACGGTCAGCACGGCATAGGCGCCGGTGACCGCGTTGATGGTCTCCCAGCCCCAGCGCGCCACCCAGATCAACGAGCCGGGGAAGAGGTTCCCCCGCTGACCGAAGACGGCCCGGGAGAGCGCCATGCCCGGCGAGCCGCCGCGCTTCCCGGCGATCGAGATCAGACCGACGATCCCGTACGACAGGACCGGCGCCGCGATCGCGACGACCAGCACCTGCCAGAAGTTCAGGCCGTTGAAGACGATCAGGCCGGCGCCCATCGTGAGAAGAAGCACACTGATGTTGGCCGCGACCCAGGTCGGGAAGAGCTCGCGCACATGGCCCGTGCGCTCGGCGTCGGGGACGGGTTCGAGACCTCGGGTCTCCATCGCGCCGTCGTTCGCCGCGCCGTCGCGCGTCGCGCCTTCGGCTTCGGAGGCGTGGGGCATGGGGGTACTCCGTACAGATGAGGGGGGACCCACCCAGCGTACGTGCTCCTTCCCCGGTCCGGTCGTGGCCGATACTGGACGGGTTATGGAACTCATCCTTGCTGTAGTCATCGCTCTCGTCGTCGCGGTCGCCGTGACCAGCGGGCTCGTGATCAGCGGCCGCAAGAAGAAGCAGCTGCCGCCGGCCGAGGCGCCGTCCACCACGCCGACCATCACCGCTCCGCCCGCCGAACCGCATGTCGGCGACGAGGCGGAGACACCGCGGGAAGAACCACGCCGCACGATCGAGGAGCTCGACCTCCCGACCGCCGAGGAGGCCGTCGAGACCCCGGCCGCGCTCGAGGACCCCGTCGTCGCCGAGGCGCCCCCCGCCCCGGAGATCGAGGTGCCCGAGCCGACCGCGGGCCGTCTCGTACGGCTCCGGGCCAAGCTCGCCCGCTCGCAGAACTCGCTGGGCAAGGGGCTGCTCACGCTGCTCTCCCGCGAGCACCTGGACGAGGAGACCTGGGAGGAGATCGAGGAGACCCTCCTCACCGCCGATGTCGGCGTCGCCCCCACCCAGGAGCTCGTCGAGCGGCTGCGCGAGCGCGTCCGGGTGCTCGGCACGCGCACCCCCGACGAGCTGCGCGCCCTGCTCCGTGAAGAGCTCGTCGCCCTGCTCGGCGACTTCGACCGCTCGGTGAAGACCGAGAGCGCCCCGGGCACGCCCGGCGTCGTCATGGTCGTCGGCGTCAACGGCACCGGCAAGACCACCACCACCGGCAAGCTCGCCCGGGTGCTCGTCGCCGACGGCCGCACGGTCGTCCTCGGCGCCGCCGACACCTTCCGCGCCGCCGCCGCCGACCAGCTCCAGACCTGGGGCGAGCGCGTCGGCGCCCGCACCGTGCGCGGCCCCGAGGGCGGCGACCCGGCGTCGATCGCCTTCGACGCGGTCAAGGAAGGCATCGCCGAGGGCGCCGACGTCGTCCTCATCGACACCGCGGGCCGGCTGCACACCAAGACCGGCCTGATGGACGAGCTCGGCAAGGTCAAGCGCGTCGTCGAGAAGCACGGCCCGCTCGACGAGATCCTGCTCGTCCTGGACGCCACCACCGGCCAGAACGGCCTCGTCCAGGCGCGCGTCTTCGCCGAGGTCGTCGACATCACGGGCATCGTGCTCACCAAGCTCGACGGAACGGCCAAGGGCGGCATCGTCGTCGCGGTCCAGCGCGAGCTGGGCGTCCCGGTCAAGCTGGTCGGCCTGGGCGAGGGCCCGGACGACCTGGCTCCCTTCGAGCCCGGCGCGTTCGTCGACGCCCTGATCGGCGACGGAGCCTAGACCGATCCGGCCTCACCGGGCCCGCCCACCCGCCGGTGGGCGGGCCCGGGGCCGCAGCCCCGCGAGCGCCGCTAGAAGTGCGTGCGGTGGCAGATGTACGCCAAGGTGCCCAGGAGCAGCCGCGCCTGCGGCGGCGCTCCCGCCGTGTCCAGGGTCGGCGGGCGCAGCCAGCGCACCGGGCCCAGGCCGCCGAGGTCCGAGGGCGGCGCGGTGATGTGCGCGCCGGGCGCCGGGCAGCGCAGGTCCAGATCGGCGTCGTCCCAGCCCATCCGGTACAGCAGTTCCGGCAGCTCCGCCGCCGCGCCCGGGGCCACGAAGAACTGGGCCCGCCCGGTCGGCGTCACGCACACCGGGCCCAGCGGCAGCCCCATGCGCTCCAGCCGGACCAGCGCCCGCCGGCCCGCCGTCTCGGCGACCTCGAGCACGTCGAAGGACCGGCCCACCGGCAGCAGCAGCGCCGCGCCCGGATACCGGGCCCACGTCCTGGCCGCTTCGTCGAGACCCG
Source organism: Streptomyces sp. NPDC003027 (assembly GCF_053591435.1). Taxonomy (NCBI): domain Bacteria; kingdom Bacillati; phylum Actinomycetota; class Actinomycetes; order Kitasatosporales; family Streptomycetaceae; genus Streptomyces; species Streptomyces sp. NPDC003027. The sequence goes on along the minus strand of NZ_JBSFTU010000003.1, from coordinate 24,902 downwards.
CCCCCGCCGGAACCTCCTCGGCGAACGGGAGCGGATGCGCCCCCGGGGCCGTACACGACGCGTCCCCGCAGGAGCACCGGCCGGACACCGCCCGTACGCCCGGGACGACGTCCCAGCCCCACAGCCCGGTGTACTCGGCCACCGCTGTGCACTCCGTGGTGCGGACGCGGCGCCGTGCGCCGGACCGCATCTCACGAATGCCGCCGATCGTGAAGCCCATGCCCCCTCCAACGGGTCGGACGCGCCGGTGGTTACGACCCGGAGCACCATCGTCACGCTCCGTCGCCCTCGCGGGGCGCACGGTCGCGAGGGAGGTGGTGCGGACCGCCGCGCACGCCTCTTCGCGCTTCGCTCCGCCGACCCGGGTTCGTCGCATGTCAAGTGAATCGTGTTCGGCGACGGGCGAGTTCATTCGAAGGGGTGGCGAATGGTGGCGTTTCTTGAATCGGCCTCCCCGGACGGGTGATCGTAGGGTTACGTTCGGTGCACAAGCCCAAGAATTCATTGCGCGTGTGGGTATGCCGGAGGCAACTCGGCTTCCTGTTCGAAGCGGTGCAAGCCCCGGACGGGAGCCGCGACGCACGGCATTCTGATAGTGCTTCGCGCGACAGGACATCAACGTGGATGGGGGCGTTCCAGTGGGCGGCAACGGCGCAGACGGTACGACTGCCGGCAAGCGCCCCAACGAGCAGCTGAGTTCGTGGTTCGTGCGCAGCGGCTGGTCGAAGGGCGAACTCGCGCGCCAAGTGAACCGCAGGGCCCGGCAGATGGGCGCGCACCACATCAGCACCGACACCTCACGTGTACGGCGCTGGCTGGACGGCGAGCAGCCCCGCGAGCCCATCCCGCGGATCCTGTCGGAACTCTTCTCGGAGCGGTTCGGCACCGTCGTCGCCGTCGAGGACCTCGGACTGCGCACCGCCCACCAGTCACCGTCCGTCTCCGGCGTCGACCTGCCCTGGGCCGGACCCCAGACGGTCGCCCTCCTCAGCGAGTTCTCCCGCAGCGACCTGATGCTCGCCCGCCGCGGCTTCCTCGGCACCTCCCTGGCCCTCGCCGCCGGACCCGCCCTCATCGAGCCCATGCAGCGCTGGCTCGTACCCACCCCCGTCGGCGAAGCGCAGCCCGCCGAACCCGCCCTCGACACCCGCCGCCCCCACCGGCTCTCCACCGGCGAACTCGACCTCCTCGAAACCACCACCGCCATGTTCCGCCAGTGGGACGCCCAGTGCGGCGGCGGCCTGCGCCGCAAGGCGGTCGTCGGCCAGCTCCACGAGGTCACCGACCTGCTCCAGGAGCCGCAGCCCGCCGCCACCGCCCGACGCCTCTTCAAGTGCGCCGCCGAACTCGCGGAGCTGGCCGGCTGGATGAGCTACGACGTGGGCCTCCAACCCACCGCGCAGAAGTACTTCGTCCTCGCCCTGCACGCCGCCAAGGAAGCCGGCGACAAGCCCCTCGGGTCCTACATCCTCTCCTCGATGAGCCGCCAGATGATCCACCTCGGCAGGCCCGACGACGCCCTCGAACTCATCCACCTCGCCCAGTACGGCAGTCGCGACTGCGCCACCGCCCGCACCCAGTCCATGCTGTATGCGATGGAGGCCCGCGCCTACGCCAACATGGGCCAGCCCAGCAAGTGCAAGCGGGCCGTGCGCATGGCCGAGGACACCTTCGCCGACGTCGGCCTGGACGGTGAGCCCGAGCCCGACTGGATCCGCTTCTTCTCCGAGGCCGAGCTCAACGGCGAGAACTCCCACTCCTACCGCGACCTCGCCTACGTCGCCGGCCGCTCCCCGACCTACGCCTCCCTCGCCGAGCCCATCATGGAGCGGGCCGTCCAGCTCTTCGAGAAGGACCCCGAGCACCAGCGCTCGTACGCGCTCAACCTCATCGGCATGGCCACCGTGCACCTCCTCAAGCGGGAACCGGAGCAGTCCGCCCGCCTCGCGGAGAAGGCGCTCGTCGTCGCCAAGAAGGTCCGCTCCGAGCGGGTCAACAACCGGCTCCGCAAGACCGTCGACACGGCCGCCCGCGACTTCGGCGACGTCGCCGAAGTCGTCCGGCTCACCGACCGGCTCACCGCCCTGCTACCCGAGACCGCCGAGGCGGTCTGACCGCCCGCCGTCCTCTCGTACGGCCCCTCGAACCCCGGCCGCGACAGACATCCCTTACCGCCCGACTCGGCTCCCCCGCCGCAAGGTCACTGGGACGACTGCCGCGGCCGGTCCGCGTCCGCGGGCGGGTCGGGACCGCCGCGGGCAGGGTACGCGCGTTACCTTCCCGTGACACAGCCGTTCACCGTCGTGTAACACGTCCCCTCCCTTCGTCACTGCGCCGAAACATCGTGCGGCATCGACGGAAACCGCGCTGCGCCAACCTCTGGCGCATAACCGGCCACCCTCACGGCCGAAGCCGCTCTCCGGCCCCGCCCCCGCACAGGCCGTACCGACGACGAGGAGACGCCGATGGCACCAGCCATCACGACCCTGGCAGCAGACGCCCCCGAGCTGTCCGCCGCCAACACCGGGTTCATGCTCATCTGCTCCGCCCTGGTCATGCTGATGACCCCGGCCCTCGCCTTCTTCTACGGAGGCATGGTCCGCGTCAAGTCCACCCTCAACATGCTGATGATGAGCTTCATCAGCCTCGGGATCGTCACGATCCTGTGGGTGCTCTACGGCTTCAGCATCGCCTTCGGCACCGACTCCGGATCGGTCATCGGCTGGTCCTCCGAGTACGTCGGCCTCAGCGGCATCGGCGTCACCGAGCTGTGGGACGGCTACACCATCCCGGTGTACGTCTTCGCCGTCTTCCAGCTGATGTTCGCCATCCTCACCCCGGCCCTGATCAGCGGCGCCCTCGCCGACCGGGTGAAGTTCACCGCCTGGGCCCTGTTCATCGCCCTGTGGGTCACCGTCGTCTACTTCCCCGTCGCCCACTGGGTCTGGGGCTCCGGCGGCTGGCTCTTCGAGATGGGCGTCATCGACTTCGCCGGCGGCACCGCCGTCCACATCAACGCCGGTGCGGCCGCCCTCGGCGTGATCCTCGTCATCGGCAAGCGCGTCGGCTTCAAGAAGGACCCGATGCGCCCGCACAGCCTCCCGCTGGTCATGCTCGGCGCCGGGCTGCTCTGGTTCGGCTGGTTCGGCTTCAACGCCGGCTCCTGGCTCGGCAACGACGACGGCGTCGGCGCCGTGATGTTCGTCAACACCCAGGTCGCCACCGCCGCCGCCATGCTCGCCTGGCTCGCCTACGAGAAGATCCGCCACGGGTCCTTCACCACGCTCGGCGCCGCCTCCGGCGCGGTCGCCGGCCTGGTCGCGATCACCCCCGCCGGCGGCTCCGTGAGCCCGCTCGGCGCGATCGCCGTCGGCGCCATCGCCGGTCTGGTCTGCGCCATGGCCGTCGGCCTGAAGTACAAGTTCGGCTACGACGACTCCCTCGACGTCATCGGCGTCCACCTCGTCGGCGGTGTCATCGGCTCCCTGCTCGTCGGCTTCTTCGCCACCGGCGGTGTCCAGTCCGACGCCAAGGGCCTCTTCTACGGCGGCGGCCTCGACCAGCTCGGCAAGCAGGCCATCGGCGTCGTCGCCGTCCTCGCCTACTCTCTGATCGCCTCCGCGATCCTCGCGCTGATCATCGACAAGACGATGGGCATGCGGGTCAGCGAGGACGACGAGGTCTCCGGCATCGACCAGGTCGAGCACGCGGAGACCGCGTACGACTTCAGCGGAGCCGGCGGCGGAGCCTCCTCGCGCTCCACCGCCGCCCCCGCCCCCGCCGTCACGCAGACCAAGAAGGTGGACGCATGAAGCTCATCACCGCAGTCGTCAAGCCGCACCGGCTCGACGAGATCAAGGAAGCCCTCCAGGCCTTCGGAGTCCAGGGCCTGACGGTCACCGAGGCCAGCGGCTACGGCCGCCAGCGCGGCCACACCGAGGTCTACCGCGGCGCCGAGTACACCGTCGACCTCGTCCCCAAGATCCGTATCGAGGTCCTGGTCGAGGACGGTGACGCCGAACAGCTCATCGACGTCGTGGTCAAGGCCGCCCGCACCGGCAAGATCGGTGACGGCAAGGTGTGGAGCGTGCCCGTCGAGACGGCCGTACGCGTCCGCACCGGCGAACGCGGTCCGGACGCACTGTAAGCACACGGAGAGGAGCCGCTGGGTGACGAGCGTCGATGTGACTACGCGAGCGGAAGACCCGGGACCCAGCGGTTACGCGGCGGCCCGGCTGCGCCTTCTCAGCGAGAAGGCGCGGTCAGGGCCGCCGCGCCGTTCCGCCCTGGCCCGGCTCACCGACGACTGGCTGAACGGACTGTTCACCGCCACCGAGCCACCACGAGGGGTCGCGCTCGTCGCCGTCGGCGGCTACGGACGCGGCGAGCTCTCCCCTCGCAGCGACCTCGACCTGCTGCTCCTGCACGACGGCACTACCGACCCCGGCGCCATCGCCACCCTCGCCGACCGCATCTGGTACCCGGTCTGGGACCTCGGCCTCGCCCTCGACCACTCCGTCCGCACCCCCGCCGAGGCCCGCAAGACCGCAGGGGACGACCTCAAGGTCCAGCTCGGACTGCTCGACGCCCGGCCCGTCGCAGGCGACCACGGCCTCGTCGCCGGACTGCGCACCGCCGTCCTCGCCGACTGGCGCAACCAGGCGCCCCAGCGGCTCCCCGAACTCGACGCGCTCTGCCGGGAGCGGGCCGAACGGATGGGGGAGCTCCAGTTCCTCCTCGAACCCGATCTGAAGGAGGCCAGAGGCGGACTGCGCGACGCCCAGGTCCTGCGCGCCGTCGCCGCCTCCTGGCTCGCCGACGCCCCCCGCGAGGGACTGGACGCGGCCCGGCGCCGGCTCCTCGACGCCCGCGACGCCCTCCACCTGGCGACCGGCCGGGCCACCGACCGGCTCGCCCTCCAGGAACAGGACGCCGTCGCCGACGAACTGGGCCTCCTGGACGCCGACACCCTGCTGCGCGAGGTCTACGAAGCCGCGCGGATCATCTCGTACGCCACCGACGTCACCTGGCGCGAGGTCAACCGGGTGCTCAAGGCCCGCTCCAGCCGGCCCCGGCTGCGCACCCTCCTCGGCGGCCGGTCGGGCGGCGGAAAACCGCCCGTCGTGCGCACCCCCCTGGCCGAGGGCGTCGTCGAGATGGACGGCGAGGTCGTCCTCGCCCGCGGCGCCCGACCCGAACGCGACCCCGTCCTGCCCCTTCGGGCCGCCGCGGCCGCCGCCCAGTCCGGCCTCCCCATCTCCCTGCACGCCGTACGCCGCCTCGCGGCCGCCGCCACACCCCTGCCGGTGCCGTGGCCCGCCGAGGCGCGCGAGGAACTGGTCACCCTGCTCGGCGCGGGAGAGTCGACCGTCCCCGTATGGGAGGCGCTGGAGGCCGAAGGGCTCATCACCCGGCTCCTGCCCGACTGGGAACGCGTCCGCTGCCGCCCCCAGCGCAACCCCGTCCACACCTGGACCGTCGACCGGCACCTTGTCGAGACGGCCGTACGCGCGTCCTCGCTGGCCCGCCGCGTCGGCCGCCCCGACCTGCTCCTCGTCGCCGCGCTGCTCCACGACATCGGCAAGGGCTGGCCCGGCGACCACTCGGTGGCCGGCGAGACCATCGCCCGCGACCTCGCCACCCGCGTCGGCTTCGACCGCGCCGACGTCGGCGTCATCGCCACCGTCGTACGCCACCACCTGCTGCTCATCGAGACCGCGACCCGGCGCGACCTCGACGACCCCGCGACCGTCCGGTCGGTGGCCGACGCCGTCGGCACGCTCGGCACGCTGGAGCTGCTGCACGCCCTCACCGAGGCCGACGCCCTGGCCACCGGACCGGCGGCCTGGTCCTCCTGGCGCGGATCGCTCGTCGCCGACCTGGTGAAACGGGTCGCCGCCGTCCTGGCGGGCGAGCCGGCCGCCGAGCCCGAGGCGGCCGAACCCAGCGCGGAACAGGAACGGCTCGCCGTCGAGGCCCTGCGCACAGGGGAGCCGGTGCTCGCCCTGCACGCCCAGCCGGAGGAGCCCGTGGACCCCGGCGCCCCCGAGCCCGTCGGCGTCGAACTCCTCATCGCCCTGCCGGAGCGGACCGGGGTCCTGCCCGCGGCGGCCGGGGTCCTCGCCCTGCACCGGCTGACGGTGCGCGCCGCCGACCTGCGCGCCATCGAACTCCCCACCGAGCTCGGCGCCGGCGCGGTACTGATCCTGAACTGGCGGGTCGCGGCGGAGTACGGCTCCCTGCCGGAGGCCGCCCGGCTCCGCGCCGACCTCGTACGCGCCCTCGACGGCTCCCTGGACATCCCCGCCCGCCTCGCCGAACGCGAGGCCGCCTATCCCAGGCGCCGGGGGGCCACCGCCCCGCCGCCGCGCGTCACGGTCGCCGCCGCCGGCTCCCGCCTGGCCACCGTCATCGAGGTCCGCGCCCACGACGCCCCCGGCCTCCTCCACCGCATCGGCCGCGCGCTGGAGGGCGCGGACGTACGGGTCAGGAGCGCCCACGTCTCCACCCTGGGCGCGAACGCGGTGGACACCCTCTACGTCACCCGCCCGGACGGCTCGCTCCTCTCCGGCGAGGAGGCGGCGGAGCTGGCGCGGACCCTGGAGAGCGCGCTGCGGTGAGAGCGTGACGGCGCGGCCGCGGGCGGGGTGGGGGAATCGCCGCCCGGGCCGCGCGCCGCACCCGATACCCTGGAGGGCAATCCGTCCGCCCGCCCCCGACACCGAGGATCCGCGACCGCCGTGTTCGATACCCTCTCCGACCGCCTTGCAGCGACATTCAAGAACCTCCGGGGCAAGGGCCGCCTGTCCGAGGCGGACATCGACGCCACCGCGCGCGAGATCCGTATCGCCCTCCTGGAAGCCGACGTCGCGCTGCCCGTCGTCCGGGCGTTCATCAAGCAGGTCAAGGAGCGCGCGTCCGGCGCCGAGGTCTCCCAGGCCCTGAACCCGGCCCAGCAGGTCATCAAGATCGTCAACGAGGAGCTCGTCGGCATCCTCGGCGGCGAGACCCGCCGTCTGCGGTTCGCCAAGACCGCCCCGACCGTGATCATGCTCGCCGGCCTCCAGGGTGCCGGTAAGACCACCCTCGCCGGAAAGCTCGGTCTCTGGCTCAAGGGCCAGGGCCACTCCCCGCTGCTCGTCGCCTGCGACCTCCAGCGCCCCAACGCCGTCACCCAGCTCGGTGTCGTCGCCGAGCGCGCGGGCGTGGCCTTCTACGGCCCCCAGCCGGGCAACGGCGTCGGCGACCCGGTCCAGGTCGCCAAGGACTCCATCGAGTACGCCCGCGGCAAGCAGTACGACATCGTCATCGTCGACACCGCCGGCCGCCTCGGCATCGACGCGGAGATGATGCAGCAGGCCGCGGACATCCGCGACGCTGTCAGCCCCGACGAGGTCCTGTTCGTCGTCGACGCCATGATCGGCCAGGACGCGGTCAACACCGCCGAGGCCTTCCGCGACGGCGTCGGCTTCGACGGCGTCGTGCTCTCCAAGCTCGACGGCGACGCCCGCGGTGGTGCCGCGCTCTCCATCGCGCACGTCACCGGCAAGCAGATCATGTTCGCCTCCAACGGCGAGAAGCTGGACGACTTCGACGCGTTCCACCCGGACCGCATGGCGTCCCGCATCCTCGGCATGGGCGACATGCTGTCGCTCATCGAGAAGGCCGAGCAGACCTTCAGCCAGGAAGAGGCCTCCAAGATGGCCTCCAAGCTGGCGTCCAAGAAGGGCCAGGAGTTCACGCTCGACGACTTCCTCGCCCAGATGGAACAGGTCCGCAAGATGGGCTCCATCTCCAAGCTGCTCGGCATGCTGCCCGGCATGGCGCAGATGAAGGAGCAGATCAACAACATCGACGAGCGCGACGTCGACCGCACGGCCGCCATCATCAAGTCGATGACGCCCGCGGAGCGGCAGGACCCGACGATCATCAACGGCTCCCGCCGCGCCCGTATCGCCAAGGGCTCGGGCGTCGAGGTCAGCACCGTCAAGGGCCTGGTCGAGCGGTTCTTCGAGGCCCGCAAGATGATGTCGCGCATGGCCCAGGGCGGCGGCATGCCCGGGATGCCCGGGATGCCGGGCATGGGTGGCGGCCCCGGCCGGCAGAAGAAGCAGATCAAGCAGGCCAAGGGCAAGCGCAAGAGCGGCAACCCGATGAAGCGCAAGGCCGAGGAGCAGGCCGCGGCCGCCCGCCGCGAGCAGGCCCAGCAGGGTGGCGCCTTCGGGCTCCCGGCGGCCGGGCAGGGCCCGCAGGACTTCGAGCTCCCGGACGAGTTCAAGAAGTTCATGGGCTGACGAGGGCGTTCACGGTCTGACGAGGACGTCACGGTCAGGCGAGGGCCGGATCCGAGGGGCCCGGGACGGTACGCAACCGTCCCGGGCCCCTTTTTCACACCCGCGCCCCACCCGTAATGCCGGGTTGATCCCCTTCTCGCATCATGGGGGCTGACGTCGGCTTGAGGAGAGCAGCGTGGCCAACTCCGTCCCCCCGCGCGACCGGACCGACCAGCCGTGGCGCTCGGAAGGGGCCCCGCCGCCCCCGCCGTCGAAGAAGAAGATGCCCGGCGGCTGGCCGGGACTCGTCCTCGCCGCCCTGATCGTCTTCCTCCTCACCAACATCGTGCTGTCCTTCTTCAACGGCGGCGACGGCCCGACGATCTCGTACACCGAGTTCAGCAGGCAGGTGAACGCCGGCAACGTCACCAAGATCTACTCCAAGGGCGACGCCATCCAGGGGGAGCTGAAGAACAAGCAGCCCGTGCCCGACGGAGAGGGCGACTACACGCAGTTCACCACCCAGCGGCCCGCCTTCGCCGACGACAGCCTCTGGGACGAGCTGACGCGGCAGAAGGTGACCGTCACCGCGGAGCCCGTCGTCCGGGAACGCAGCTTCCTCGCCAACCTGCTGATCTCGCTCGCACCGATGCTGCTGCTCGTCCTGCTGTGGGTGTTCATCGCCCGCCGCATGAGCTCCGGGATGGGCGGCGCCGGCGGCATGCTCGCCCGCAAGGCACCGCCCAGACCCGTCGAGCTGGAAGGCACCCGGCGCACGACCTTCGAGGACGTCGCCGGCATCGACGAGGTCGAGGGCGAGCTCAACGACGTCGTCGACTTCCTCAAGAACCCGGACCCCTACCGCGCGATGGGCGCCAAGATGCCGCGCGGCGTGCTCCTGGCCGGACCACCCGGAACCGGCAAGACCCTCCTCGCGCGGGCGGTCGCCGGAGAGGCCGGAGTGCCGTTCTTCTCGGCCTCGGCGTCGGAGTTCATCGAGATGATCGTGGGCGTGGGCGCCTCCCGCGTACGGGAGCTCTTCGCCGAGGCCCGCAAGGTCGCTCCGGCGATCGTCTTCATCGACGAGATCGACACCATCGGCCGGGCCCGGGGCGGCGGCTCCGGCATGGGCGGGCACGACGAGCGCGAGCAGACGCTCAACCAGATCCTCACCGAGATGGACGGATTCACCGGCTCCGAGGGCGTCATCGTCCTCGCCGCCACCAACCGCGCCGACGTCCTCGACCCGGCGCTCACCCGGCCCGGCCGCTTCGACCGGATCGTCCACGTCAACCCGCCCGACCGCGGGGGCCGCGAGGCCATCCTCAGGATCCACACCCGCGAGATCCCGCTCGCCCCCGACGTCGACCTGGTCCAGGTGGCCCGCACGACCCCCGGAATGACGGGCGCGGAGCTCGCCAACCTCGCCAACGAGGCCGCCCTGCTCGCCGTGAAGCGCCGGCAGGAGCAGGTCGGCCGGTCCGACCTCTCCGACGCCCTGGAGAAGGTCCAGCTGGGCGCCGAGCGCCCGCTCGTCATGCCGGAGGAGGAACGGCGCCGCACCGCCTACCACGAGAGCGGGCACGCCCTCCTCGGCATGCTCCAGCCCGGCGCCGACCCCGTCCGCAAGATCACCATCGTGCCGCGCGGCCGGGCCCTCGGCGTCACCCTGTCGACACCCGACGCCGACAAGTACGCCTACACCGAGGAGTACCTGCGCGGCCGGATCATCGGCGCGCTGGGCGGGATGGCCGCCGAACAGGTCGTCTTCGGCGTCGTCACCACGGGCTCCGAGAGCGACCTGGAGCAGGTCACCCACATCGCCCGCGGCATGGCGGGCCGCTGGGGCATGAGCGAACGCGTCGGCCGGCTCACCGCCATCCCCGGCGACGCCCAGCAGGCGTACGGCCTGTCGGCGGCACCCGCCACCCTCGACACGGTCGCCGAGGAGATGCGCCGGATCGTCGACGAATGCTACGAGAGCGCCGTCCGGCAGCTCGGCGACCACCGCGACCAGCTCGACGCCCTGGCGGCGGCCCTCCTCGCCAACGAGACGCTGGAGGAGGACGCCGCCTACCGCGCCGCCGGCATCACCCGCCTCACGAAGGAGGCGTCGGCGGAGGAGAGCTAGGTTCCCGGGAGGTCGTGGACAGGCCTGGAGGATCCGGCGGATCAGGGCACGCGGGCGATCAGGTAGCGGAAGACGTTCGGCATCCACACCGTCCCGTCGGCGCGGACATGGGGATCCAGGGCCTCCAGGATCTCCTTCTCGACCTGCGCCGGCTCCGTCGCGCGGACCGCCGCGTCGAAGTCACCCGTCGAGAGCAGCCCGCGGACCGCGCTCTCCGGGTCCGCGTAGCCGAACGGGCACGCCACCCGGCCCGAGCCGTCGGGCCGCAGCCCCGAGCGGAACACCACGTCCTCCAGATCGTCCCGCAGGGCCGGACGCCACCCCGTCAGCCGCGACGCGACCCGCAGGACCGACGCCGTCGCACACCGCTCGGGCGGCCCCCAGCCCGCCAGCACCACCGCCGCCCCCGACTGGGCCAGAGGAGTGACGGCGGCCAGCGCCGCGCCCAGCCCGCCGACCGGATGAAAGGCGGTGACGACGTCGTACGGCGCGGCCGACAGGCCCACGACATCCGCCGGAGCCCCCGTGACGACCGTGTGTCCCGAGCCCTCCGGAAGCCGCTCCCTGGCCAGCTCCACGCGCGCGTGATCCTGATCCACACCGGTGACCTGTGCGCCCCGCGCGGCCGCCATCAGCAGCGCGAGGCCCGACCCGCAGCCGAGCCCGAGGACCCGGGATCCGGGACCCACACCGAGACGGTCGTACACCGCCTCGTACAGCGGGACCAGCATGCGCTCCTGGATCTCGACCCAGTCGCGCGCGGGGTGGTGCGGGACGAGCGTAGGTGTCATGGAATGCGCCCCAATCAGTACCTGGTCGACAGCCCCCGTGTCCGTGTGCGCCCGCATCCCCCCGTATGCCAGGGAACTGCGCATCCGTCCCGGCGTCCAGTGGTGGCGCCGCACCACTTTCCCTCCGGGTGACGGCGGGGGCGACGGCTCCGGGGCGACCGCCGGGGTGCCGGCTGCGCCGAGGGGCGGTGCGCCGCCTTGCGCCCGCACCCGATACTGTCCTGCCACAGCTCCCGGGGCGCGTACGCCACCCCTACGCGCCGGGGCGTATGCGCCGCTACACACCAGCTTGCAGCGGGCTGCGCGGCTTCTCCGCAGATCGGCGCACTGGCCCTCGTCCCGACCCAACAGCGGCAACTGACGGGTACGTGCAAATTATTTGACATGCCCCGTAATGGAACCCGGGGGCGTCTCGGCTCGTTGTACGCGACGTGAGCACGACACCACCTGTTCTCGCCGCAGAGCTGGCACAGGCGTGGGCCGACATTCAGCGGCACCACCCCGAGCTGCCCGACCTTGCCGCGCCCGAGTCCCTGATCGGAGAGTCCTCGTCCGCCTGCGGCGCCGAACTCTCCTTCGAACGACTGCTCCATGAGGCAGTCCACGGCATCGCAGCCGCCCGAGGTGTCCGTGACACCTCGCGCGCCGGCCGCTACCACAACCGCAGATTCCTGGCGATCGCCGAGGAGATGGGCCTCGACCACCCCGAGGAGCCCCACGCGAGCAGCGGCTTCTCCCTGGTCACGCTGAACCCCGAGGCGAGGCGGCGCTACCGCCCCACGATCGAGCGGCTCCAGCGCGCCCTCAAGGCCCACACCGTCGCGACGGCCGCCGACACCAAACGCTCCTTCCGCGGCCCGGCCGCCCGCCACGGCTCCTCCGGCGGCGGCGTCCGGGTCAAGGCCGTCTGCGACTGCGGGCGCAACGTCCGCGTGGTCCCCTCGGTCCTCGCCCAGGCCCCCATCGTGTGCGGCGGGTGCGGCAAGCCCTTCCGTATCCCGGAGACGGTCGGCGCGGCGAGTTGAGAGACGGCGGCGTACGGCCCGGGCCGGGGCCACGGCCCGGGTCCGGCGCGCCGCGCGCGTGTGGCACAATGGCTAGCTGTACTCGACAGCCGCACAGGACCCCTCTCTCCTCCGGCTGACGCGTCCATCGGGCACCCGAGTACCGCAACCCCACGTGGCATCTCATGTGCCCAACCACGTCAAGACCAGGAGACACCACTCCAGTGGCAGTCAAGATCAAGCTCAAGCGCCTCGGCAAGATTCGCCAGCCGCACTACCGCATCGTCGTCGCCGACTCCCGCACCCGCCGGGACGGTCGTGCGATCGAGGAGATCGGTCTGTACCACCCGACGTACAACCCCTCGAAGATCGAGGTCGACTCCGAGCGTGCGCAGTACTGGCTGTCCGTCGGCGCCCAGCCGACCGAGCCGGTGCTCGCCATCCTGAAGCTCACCGGTGACTGGCAGAAGCACAAGGGCCTGCCGGCCCCGGCGCCGCTGCTGCAGCCGGAGACCAAGGAGGACAAGCGCGCCTCCTTCGACGCGTTCGCCAAGACCCTCGAGGGCGACGACGCCAAGGGTGAGGCCATCACCCCGAAGGCGAAGAAGGCCGACAAGAAGGCGGACGAGGCCGAGGCCGCGTCCACCGAGTCGACCGAGGCCTGATCATGCTCGAGGAGGCTCTCGAGCACCTCGTGAAGGGCATCGTCGACAACCCCGACGACGTGCAGGTCGCCTCGCGCACCCTGCGCCGCGGGCGCGTGCTGGAGGTCCGGGTGCACCCCGACGACCTCGGCAAGGTGATCGGCCGCAACGGCCGCACCGCACGCGCGCTGCGGACCGTCGTCGGCGCCATCGGCGGCCGTGGCATCCGCGTCGACCTCGTCGACGTGGACCAGGTCCGCTGAGAAAGTCGGCTGTTTCACCATAGATGCGCCGGCAACGGGCCGGGGAGGGCATAGCGCCCGCCCCGGCCCGTCGTCGTCCGACAGGAGAGTGTGTACGTCGTGCAGCTGGTAGTCGCGCGGATCGGCCGCGCCCACGGGATCAAGGGCGAAGTCACCGTCGAGGTGCGTACGGACGAGCCCGAGCTCAGGCTCGCGCCCGGAGCCGTCCTGACCACGGACCCGGCCTCCGCCGGACCGTTGACCATCGAGACCGGCCGCGTCCACAGCGGCCGACTGCTGCTCCGCTTCGAAGGCGTCCGCGACCGCACCGCCGCCGAGGCCCTGCGCAACATCCTGCTCATCGCCGACATCGACCCCGACGAGCGGCCCGAGCAGGACGACGAGTACTACGACCACCAGCTCATGGACCTGGACGTGGTGCTGACCGACGGCACCGAGGTCGGCCGGATCACCGAGATCTCCCATCTGCCGTCCCAGGACCTCTTCATCGTCGAGCGCCCCGACGGCACCGAGCTGATGATCCCGTTCGTCGAGGAGATCGTCACCGAGATCGACCTGGAGGAGCAGCGGGCCGTCATCGACCCGCCGCCCGGACTGATCGACGACCGCGCCGAGATCGTCTCCTCCCGGGACGACGAGGCACACGGGGACGGTGGCGCCCACCGGGACGGTGACGCCCTCAAGGACGGCGACGCGCACCTGGACGACGACGCATGAGGCTCGACGTCGTCACGATCTTCCCCGAGTACCTCGAACCGCTGAACGTCTCCCTCGTCGGCAAGGCACGCGCGCGTGGACAGCTCGACGTCCACGTCCACGACCTGCGCGAGTGGACCTACGACCGGCACAACACCGTCGACGACACCCCCTACGGCGGCGGCCCCGGCATGGTCATGAAGACCGAGCCCTGGGGCGAGGCCCTGGACCAGACCCTCGCCGACGGCTACGAGGCGGGAGCGCACGGCCCGGTGATCGTCGTCCCCACCCCCAGCGGCCGCCCCTTCACCCAGGAACTCGCCGTCGAGCTCTCCGAGCGGCCCTGGCTGATCTTCACCCCCGCCCGCTACGAGGGCATCGACCGCCGGGTCATCGACGAGTACGCCACCCGGATGCCCGTCTACGAGGTCTCCATCGGCGACTACGTCCTGGCCGGCGGCGAGGCCGCCGTCCTGGTCGTCACCGAGGCCGTCGCCCGGCTGCTGCCCGGCGTCCTCGGAAACGCCGAGTCCCACCGCGACGACTCCTTCGCCCCGGGAGCCATGGCCAACCTCCTCGAAGGGCCCGTCTACACCAAGCCGCCGCAGTGGCGCGGCCGCACCATCCCCGACGTACTCCTCAGCGGGCACCACGGGAAGATCGCACGCTGGCGGCGCGACGAGGCGTTCCGGCGAACAGCGCGCAACCGGCCGGATCTGATCGAGCGCTGCGACCCGGCCCTCTTCGACAAGAAGGACCGGGAGATCCTCTCCATGCTGGGCTGGGCCCCGGAGCCCGGTGGCCGATTTTGGCGCAGGCCCGACGGCGTGGAAGAATAGGCCGCTGCCGTTTGTCCGGCGTGCGCCCCTGCCACAGGGGGAACGACGCCCGCCCGCGACCGGCGCTCCATCCACTTCGAACGTACCGCTGATGACCTGTGGCATCAGCGAGGAAAGAGACCTCCATGGCCTCCCTGCTCGACTCGGTCAACGCGGCTTCGCTCCGCACCGACCTCCCCGCCTTCCGTCCCGGCGACACCGTGAACGTCCACGTGCGCGTCATCGAGGGCAACCGCTCCCGTATCCAGCAGTTCAAGGGCGTTGTCATCCGCCGCCAGGGCTCGGGCGTCAGCGAGACCTTCACGGTCCGCAAGGTCTCGTTCTCCGTCGGCGTCGAGCGCACCTTCCCGGTGAACAGCCCGATCTTCGAGAAGATCGAGCTCGTCAGCCGCGGTGACGTCCGTCGCGCCAAGCTCTACTACCTGCGTGAGCTGCGCGGCAAGGCCGCCAAGATCAAGGAGAAGCGCGACAGGTGAGCTAGAGCTCACCGTTCGCGCGGGGCTTCGGATCACTGACTCTCAGGGCGGCCGGATAGGCTCTGCCCCCGATGGACACCGAAGCACAGCACACGGAGCGCGACCGCTCCTCCGAGACGGAGGAGCGGTCGCGCTCCGCGCGTATGTCCGGGGCCGAGGACCTGGACCGCACGGAGGGCCCGGCGTCCGGGGCTGAGGAGCCGCGTGTGGCGGGGGAGCCGTCGGAGGCCCAGGAGCCGCGTGAGGCGGGGGAGCCGTCCGGGGCCGAGGGCCCCGACGTACCGGACGAGGCCTCCGCCTGGCCCTCCTGGCGGCGTACGGGGCTCATCGGCGCCGCCTGCGTGGTCTTCCTGCTGTTCCTGAGCCACTTCGTGCTCCAGCCGTTCCTGATCCCCAGCGGCTCCATGGAGCCCACACTCCAGGTCGGCGACCGGATCCTGGTCAACAAGCTGGCGTACCGTTTCGGCGATGCGCCGCGCCGCGGCGACGTCGTCGTCTTCGACGGCACCGGCTCCTTCCTCCAGGAAGCCCCCGAGGAGAACCCGGTCGCCGGCCTCCTGCGGGGCGCCGCCTCCTCCCTCGGCCTCGCGGAGCCCGCCGAGACCGACTTCGTGAAGCGGGTGGTGGGCGTGGGCGGCGACCGCGTCGTCTGCTGCGGCGAGGACGGCCGGCTCAACGTCAACGGCGTACCGGTCGAGGAGTGGTACGTCATGCCGGGCGACGCGCCCTCCCATGTGCCGTTCGACATCGTCGTACCGCCGGGCACCCTGTGGGTGATGGGCGACCACCGCAGCCAGTCCAGCGACTCCCGTGACCACCTGGGGCAGCCGGGCGGGGGGATGGTGCCCGTCGACCGGGTGATCGGGCGCGCGGACTGGATCGGATGGCCCGTCGGGCGCTGGTCGGGCGTGCCGGAGACCGGCGCCTTCGACGCCGTACCCGCTCCTACGGCGGGCGGTCATGGGTAACCGGGGCAGGCCGCCGGGGGAGCGCGGCGACCCGCGGCTGCCCACCGGCACCCGTTCCGCGGACGGCGTCGCGCGCCCGCGCCCCGGCCGGGCGGAGCGGCGCAGGCTCGCCCGCAAGGTCAAACGCCGCAGACGGCGCTCCGCCGTGAAGGAGATACCCCTCCTGATCATGGTGGCCCTGCTGATCGCCCTCGTCCTGAAGACCTTCCTCATCCAGGCGTTCGTCATCCCGTCCGGCTCCATGGAGCAGACCATCCGGATCGACGACCGCGTCGTGGTGGACAAGCTGACGCCCTGGTTCGGCTCGAAGCCGCAGCGCGGCGACGTCGTCGTCTTCAAGGACCCCGGCAACTGGCTCCAGCAGGAGGAGGCGCCGCCCGCCGACGACCCCGTCGGCGTCAAGCAGATCAAGCAGTTCCTGACCTTCATCGGCCTGCTGCCCTCGGCCGACGAGCAGGATCTGATCAAGCGGGTCGTCGCGGTCGGCGGCGACACGGTCGAGTGCTGCGGTAAGGACGGCCGGCTCACCGTCAACGGCGTACCGCTGGACGAACCGTATCTGCACCCCGGGGACGCTCCTTCGAAGATCACCTTCGAAGTGAAGGTGCCGACGGGCCGGATCTTCGTCCTGGGCGACCACCGGTCGGACTCCGCCGACTCCCGCTTCCACCTGGAGGAGAAGGATCGGGGGACGATCTCCGAAAAGGACGTCGTCGGGCGGGCCGTCGCCATCGTGTGGCCGGTGGGGCACTGGCGCCGGCTGGAGGAGCCCGAGACCTTCGCCGCGGTACCGGACGGAGGTTCGGGATCCGCGTCGGCGCTCGGTATGTCGCATAGTGTGTCCTCGCGCAATCTGAACGGATTGCCCTGGCTCCCGACCCCTGCGGAACTCCCGCTCGTTATGGGAGTGGTGGGCCTGTCCCTGTTCCGGGGCGGGCGATTGCACGGACTGAGGAGTGGATGTGGGGGATTTGGCCGTCGGCGCACGATCCGGACACGACGAGCCCGACAAGCGGCCGGAGGGGCTCGCCGAGTCGTCGGTCGCCATGACGGATGACTCCGCAGGCCGCTCGGACGCCGATCCCGGCGACACCGACTCCGCGGACGCTGCGGGGGAGAGGGGAGCGGACCCGAAGAAGCCGCGTTCCTTCTGGAAGGAACTGCCCCTGCTGATCGGTATCGCCCTGCTGCTCGCGCTGCTGATCAAGACCTTCCTCGTGCAGGCGTTCTCGATCCCCTCGGAATCGATGCTGAACACCCTGCAGAAGGGCGACCGGGTCCTCGTGGACAAACTGACCCCGTGGTTCGGCTCCGAGCCCGACCGCGGCGAGGTCGTCGTCTTCCACGACCCGGGCGGCTGGCTGGAGAACCAGCCGGTCACCGACCCGAACGTGCTGCAGGAGTTCCTGAGCTTCATCGGCCTCATGCCGTCCGCCGAGGAGAAGGACCTGATCAAGCGGGTCATCGCGGTCGGCGGCGACACGGTCTCCTGCAAGGAGGGCGGCAAGGTCGTCCTCAACGGCAAGGAGCTGAACGAGACCGCCTATCTCTACCCCGGCTCCATGCCCTGCCAGGACTCCTTCGGCCCGATCCACGTCCCCCAGGGCAGCATCTGGGTGATGGGCGACAACCGGCAGAACTCCCTGGACTCGCGCTACCACCAGCAGCTTCCCGGCGGCGGCACCATCGCCAACGACCAGGTGGTCGGACGCGCGATCGTGGTGGCCTGGCCCGTGACCCGCTGGGCCACACTCCCCGAGCCCGCCGTCTTCGACCAGCCCGGGCTGAACCAGGCGCTGGCCGTGGCCCCGGGCGCGGCCGGACTCGCGGGCGCGCTCCCGCTGGTGCTGTGGCGCCGCAAGCGGCTCACCTCTCGGCATACCGCCGAGTAGCGACCCGCGGGTAGGGTGCCGTCCCAGATCGTCGGACCGAGCTACGGAATCCTTCGTGGTGGGGAGCGCTGGGATGAGCGGGACCATACGTACGGAAGGCGGCCGCGGCCGCCTCGGCAGTGCGCTGTCGGGGCTGGCCGTGGCCGTCGGCTGTCTGCTTTTCATCGGCGGCATCGCCTGGGGCGCCGTGCTCTACCAGCCCTACACCGTGCCCAGCGACTCGATGACTCCGAGCCTGGACGTCGGCTCCCGGGTCCTCGCGCAGCGGATCGACGGCGACGAGGTGCGGCGCGGCGACATCGTCGTCTTCACCGACCCGAGGTGGGGCGGTATGCCCATGGTCAAGCGGGTCGTCGGCGTCGGCGGTGACACGATCGCCTGCTGCGGTGCGGACGGACGGCTCACCGTCAACGGGAAGCCGGTCGAGGAACCGTATCTGCGGCCCGGCCACCCCGCCTCGGGACAGGAGTTCTCGGCCACCGTGCCCGAGCGGAACCTCTTCCTCCTCGGCGACGAGCGGCACAACTCCCTCGACTCCCGCGTCCACCTCCAGGAGGCCGGCCAGGGCTCCGTACCGCGCTCCGCGGTCACCGGGCGGGTGGACGCGCTCGCCTGGCCCATGGAGGGCGTCCTGGCGCGCCCCGCGAGCTTCGCGGCCCTGCCGGGCGGGGTCTCGACGCCGGGGCCGGTCACGCCGCTCTTCTACGCCGTCGTCGCCGGGTGTGTACTGATCCTGGCCGGGGCGGCGTACGGGCCGCTGGCGGCACGGGTGAACTCACGGCCGCGGAAGGAGACGGCGGGCGTATGACGGGCATGGGCGACGGGACGGGCCCTGATGCTGCGGTAGGTGGCGGTGCTGGTGCTGTCGTCGGCGCGAGCGGTGCCGGGCCCGGCGTCGAGGGGCCGGAGCTGCGCAGGGTCGCACGGGTCGTGCTGCTCGATCCCGACGACCGCATCCTCCTCCTGCACGGATACGAGCCCGACGCCCCGGAACAGACCTGGTGGTTCACTCCCGGAGGCGGCCTGGAGGGCGACGAGTCCCGCGAGCAGGCCGCGCTGCGCGAACTGGTCGAGGAGACCGGAATCACCGAAGTCGAACTGGGCCCGGTGATCTGGCGGCGAATCTGCTCGTTCCCCTTCGACGGCCGACGCTGGGACCAGGACGAGTGGTACTACCTGGCACGAACCACCCAGACCGCGACCGTCCCCGCCGGACTCACCGAGCTCGAGGCGCGCAGTGTCGCGGGGCTGAGGTGGTGGACCTCCGCCGAACTGTCGGCGGCGCGTGAGACGGTGTACCCGACCAGACTCGCCGAGCTGCTGCACACGCTGCTCGACGAGGGACCTCCGAGTGCACCGCTGGATCTCGCCCCGGAAATCGTTTAGGGGTGCGAGAGCCTGGCGCACAATAGGGGGACGCACGGCTGAAGGGGAACATGCCATGAGCGCCGAGGACCTCGAGAAGTACGAGACCGAGATGGAGCTGAAGCTCTACCGGGAGTACCGCGACGTCGTCGGGCTGTTCAAATACGTGATCGAGACCGAGCGGCGCTTCTACCTCACCAACGACTACGAGATGCAGGTGCACTCGGTCCAGGGCGAGGTGTTCTTCGAGGTATCCATGGCGGATGCCTGGGTCTGGGACATGTACCGGCCCGCCAGATTCGTGAAGCAGGTCCGCGTCCTCACGTTCAAAGACGTGAACATCGAGGAGCTCAACAAGAGCGACCTGGAGCTCCCCGGCAGCTGACGGCGGCTGACCGGCCTCATCGCCGGTCGCCCCTCGGCAGGCCGGCGACCCTCCGAAACCACCCGCACGAGTGAGGCGGTTTTCCACAGGCGAACGCTCCTCCACAGCCTCCTGCACGCAGCGTCGCCAGGTGTCACCGTGGGTGCCGGAGGTGGTACCGATGAACGCCACGAAAGCACTCGGACGGTACGGAGAGGAACTCGCCGTCCGCCGACTCACCCAGACCGGCATGACCGTCCTCGCCAGGAACTGGCGCTGTGGACGCGCCGGAGAGATCGACATCGTCGCCAGGGACGGCGACACCGTCGTGGTCTGCGAGGTGAAAACCCGCCGCGAAGGCCCCTTCGAGCACCCCATGGCCGCCGTCACCCCCACCAAGGCCGACCGCCTCAAACGACTCGCCGCCTGCTGGCTCGACCGCCACGGCGCACCCCCACCCGACGGCGGCGTCCGCATCGACCTCATCGGGGTCGTCCTGCCCCGCCGCGGCGCACCCCGCCTCACCCACGCCAGGGGCGTGGCCTGATGGGATTCGCCCGCACCTGCTCCGTCGCCCTCGTCGGCGTCGAAGGCGTCGTCGTCGAGGTCCAAGCGGACCTGGAGGCCGGAGTCGCCGCCTTCACCCTCGTCGGACTCCCCGACAAGAGCCTCTCCGAAAGCCGCGACCGAGTCAGGGCCGCCATCGTCAACTCCGACGCCGAATGGCCCCAGAAGAAACTCACCGTCGGACTCAGCCCCGCATCCGTCCCCAAAGGCGGCAGCGGATTCGACCTCGCCGTCGCCGCAGCGGTGCTCGGCGCCGCCGAACGCATCGACCCCCGCGTCATCGCCGACCTCGTCCTCATCGGAGAGCTCGGACTCGACGGCCGCGTGCGCCCCGTACGAGGCGTCCTGCCCGCCGTCCTCGCCGCAGCCGACGCCGGCTACCGACAGGTCGTCGTCCCCGAACAGACCGCCGGCGAAGCGTCCCTCGTCCCCGGAGTCTCCGTCCTCGGCGTCCGCAGCCTGCGCCAGCTCATCGCCGTCCTCACCGACGAACCCGTCCCCCAGGAGGAACCCGCCGAGGAAGGCCGCCCCGACGCCATGCTCGCCGGACTCCTCGTCCCCGGCGCCGGCATCGGCACCGGACTGGCCGCCGACCCCGCCGACGGACCCGACCTCGCCGACGTCGCCGGACAACACGGCGCCCGCAGAGCCCTCGAAGTCGCCGCCGCCGGCAGCCACCACCTGCTGCTCTCCGGACCACCGGGCGCCGGAAAAACCATGCTCGCCGAACGACTCCCCGGCATCCTGCCCCCACTCACCCGCCAGGAGTCCCTGGAAGTCACCGCCGTCCACTCCGTCGCCGGCATCCTCCCGCCGGGCGAACCCCTGGTGCGCCGCGCGCCCTACTGCGCACCCCACCACTCCGCGACCATGCAGTCCCTCGTCGGCGGCGGCAACGGACTCCCGCGCCCCGGCGCCGTCTCCCTCGCCCACCGAGGCGTCCTCTTCCTCGACGAGGCCCCGGAGTTCTCCGGCAAAGCGCTGGACGCCCTGCGCCAACCCCTCGAATCCGGGCACGTCGTCGTCGCCCGCGCCGCCGGAGTCGTACGCCTGCCGGCCCGCTTCCTCCTCACGCTCGCCGCCAACCCCTGTCCCTGCGGACGGCACACCCTGCACGGCGCCGGATGCGAATGCCCCGCCTCCCTCATCCGCCGCTACCAGGCACGGCTCTCCGGCCCCCTCCTCGACCGCGTCGACCTGCGCGTCGAAGCCGAGCCCGTCACCCGCTCCGACCTCCTCGCCCACGGCGGCCGGGGCGAATCCACCACGGCCGTCGCCGACCGCGTCCGCGAGGCACGCGACCGAGCCGCCACCCGCCTCGCGGACACCCCCTGGACCGTCAACAGCGAAGTGCCGGGACACGAACTCCGCACCCGCTACACCGTCGCCCCCGGCGCCCTCGCGGCCGCCGAACGGGACATCGAACGCGGCATGCTCACCGCCCGCGGCCTCGACCGGGTCCTCCGCGTCGCCTGGACCGTCGCCGACCTCGCCGGACACGACCGGCCCGACACCCGGGACGTCGGCCTCGCCCTGGAACTGCGCACCGGCATCGCCCGGGGCGTGGCCGTGGGAGCGGGTGACCGCAAATGAACACGGACGACGAGCGCCTCGCCCGCGCCGCCCTGACCCGCATCGTCGAACCCGGCGACGAACACGCCGGCCGCTGGCTGGACCGGTACGGCGCGAACGGGTTCCTCCAACGCCTCAGGGACCCGGCCCGACGCGCAGCCGACCCCGGCACCCTGCCGGAGCCGCGGGTCGGAACCCCGGAACCACGGCTCGCAATCCCCGAACCATCGGACGGCCCCCCGCCCCAGCCTCGACCAGACACCCGGCCCGAGGCGCGGGCCGACACTGTGCCCGAGGCGCGGGCCGACGACGGGCACCCGGCGAGCTCCGCCGGCCCGGGACCGTTCCCCGGAACCGGTGAGAAACGAGTCGACGGATGGCGGCGACGGGCCGCCGGCGTCGACCCCCGACGGGACCTCGACGCCATCGCCCAGCACGGCGGACGCTTCGTCGTCCCCGGCGACACCGAGTGGCCCCGGCAACTCGACGACCTCGGCGACGCCCGCCCCATCGGCCTCTGGATCCGCGGCCCGGCCGACCTACGCTCCTGGGCCCTGCGCTCCGTCGCCGTCGTCGGCGCCCGCGCCTGCACCCCGTACGGCGCCCACATCGCCACCACACTCGCCTCCGACCTCGCCGAACGCGGCTGGGTCGTCGTCTCAGGAGCCGCCTTCGGCATCGACGGCGCCGCCCACCGAGGCGCCCTCGCCGCCCACGGCGCGACCGTCGCCGTCCTCGCCTGCGGCGTCGACACCCCCTACCCCCGCGGTCACGCCGGGCTCCTTCGCCGCATCACCGAACAGGGCCTCGTCATCGGCGAGTTGCCACCCGGCACCCACCCCACCCCCAGCCGCTTCATCCTCCGCAACCGCGTCATCGCCGCCCTCACCCGAGGCACCGTCGTGATCGAGGCCGAATACCGCAGCGGCTCCCTCGTCACCGCCCGCCACGCCCAACGCCTCGGCCGCCACACCATGGGCGTCCCCGGCGCCGTCACCAGCGGCCTCTCCGCCGGCGTCCACGAACTCCTGCGCGGCCACGCCACCCTGGTCACCGACGCCGCGGAGGTCATCGAACTCGTCGGCGACATGGGCGAACTCGCACCCGCCCGCCGAGGCCCCGTCCTGCCCAGAGACCTCCTCGCCCCCGCCGCGGCCCGCGTCCTCGAAGCCCTGCCCGCCCGCCGCCCCACCCCCGTGAACGAGATCGCCGCACGAGCCGGCACCGCCCCCGACGACACCCTCGCCCGGCTGTACGAACTGCACTCCTTGGGGTACGTCGAACGGCAAGGAGACCACTGGCGGTTGACGAACAGCCCGGCCGAAGGGTCGAACGCACGGCGAGGCGGTACGTGACCTGGGGCATTCGGGTGAAAAGGTGATGCCGCTGAACAACCGCGTCCCTCGGCCGCACCCGAGGTGCCGACACACGCCACGACCTGCGTTCGAAGATGTGGCCAACGCCCCCCACCCGGACCGGCGCGATCCACGAATGTTCGCGCACCGCGACAGCCCAGTCACGCTACGCTCACCAGGATTCACTACCGGACACCCACTCCGACCGACTCCACAGCAGAACGGCTCAAGGCAACGCATGCCCCAGCACACCTCCGGGTCTGACCGCGCTGCGGTGCCCCCAGCAGCCCGGGGCACCGTGCGACCGCCCGCACCGACATCGCTCGACGAGCTCTGGCGGTCCTACAAGGACACGGGCGACGAGCGGCTGCGGGAGCAGCTGATCCTCCACTACTCCCCGCTCGTCAAGTACGTCGCCGGCCGCGTCAGTGTGGGACTGCCGTCCAATGTGGAGCAGGCGGACTTCGTCTCCTCCGGAGTCTTCGGCCTCATCGACGCCATCGAGAAGTTCGACGTCGAACGGTCGATCAAGTTCGAGACCTACGCCATCACCCGCATCCGCGGCGCGATGATCGACGAACTGCGCGC
The DNA here is from genome assembly GCF_053591435.1 of Streptomyces sp. NPDC003027. NCBI lineage: Bacteria > Bacillati > Actinomycetota > Actinomycetes > Kitasatosporales > Streptomycetaceae > Streptomyces > Streptomyces sp. NPDC003027. The sequence goes on along the minus strand of NZ_JBSFTU010000003.1, from coordinate 1,114 downwards.
CCTCGACTGGATCCCCCGCTCCGTACGCCAGAAGGCCCGCAACGTCGAGCGCGCGTACGCCACCCTCGAAGCCCAACTGCGGCGCACCCCGACCGAGACCGAGGTCGCCGCCGAGATGGGCATCGCGGTGGAAGAACTGCACGCGGTTTTCAGCCAGCTGTCCCTGGCGAACGTGGTCGCGCTCGAAGAGCTGCTGCACGTCGGCGGAGAGGGCGGCGACCGGCTGTCCATCATGGACACGCTGGAGGACACCGCCGCCGACAACCCCGTCGAGGTCGCCGAGGACCGCGAACTGCGCCGCCTGCTGGCCCGGGCCATCAACACCCTCCCCGAGCGGGAGAAGACCGTCGTCACGCTCTACTACTACGAAGGACTCACCCTCGCCGAGATCGGGCACGTCCTCGGCGTCACGGAGAGCAGGGTCAGTCAGATCCACACCAAGTCCGTCCTCCAGCTGCGCGCCAAGCTGGCCGATGTGGGACGCTGACGCCGCGGGGCCGGTCGTACAGTGGAGCCGTGCCCAGGATTCGAGCGGCCTCCGTGGCCGAGCACCGGTCGATGCAGCGCGGCGCCCTGCTGGACGCCGCGCGATCCCTGCTGTCCGAAGGCGGAACGGAAGCGCTCACCTTCCCCGCCCTCGCCGAGCGCACGGGCCTGGCCCGCTCCTCGGTGTACGAGTACTTCCGCTCCCGCGCGGCCGTGGTCGAGGAGCTGTGCGCCGTCGACTTCCCCGTCTGGGCGGCCGAGGTCGAATCCGCGATGGCCGAGGCCGGCACCGCCGAGGGCAAGGTCGAGGCGTACGTCCGCAAGCAGCTGGAGCTGGTGGGCGACCGGCGCCACCGCGCCGTCGTCGCGATCTCCGCGAGCGAGCTGGACGACGGCGCCCGCGAGAAGATCCGAGCCGCGCACGGCGGCCTGGTCGCCATGATCGTCGAAGCCCTCCGCGACCTGGGCCAGGACCAGCCCCGCCTCGGCGCGATGCTCCTCCAGGGCGTGGTGGACGCGGCGGTGCGCCGCATCGAACTCGGAGCGGCCGAGGAGCCGGACCGGATCGCGGAGGCCGCGGTCTCCATGGCCCTCCACGGCGTCCGGGGCTGATCCCCACCCCCCACCC